>NZ_JAXDPY010000449.1:0-9709 GCF_034668105.1 Paraburkholderia sp.
AAGCCTCTGTCACGGTGAAACAGGATGACATATCTTCGCTGCTGATTAAATCCAGGCGTCCTTCTATAGTCCGTTTGTCGCCACGCCGCAGTGCCCGCAAGTGGCCCGAAACCAGGAAGGACATACCGTGAAAAACCGTTCGTTTGACGCTCCCGCCACCGCCGTTTGCTCTGTCCGCGTGACCCCCTCCAGCTCCTTGCGCGGCATGCTGCGCAAGGCCGTGTGCTCTGCCACCGTCGCCGTGCTCGCGTTTGGCAGCGCTTCGGCTTTTGCCTGGTCGCAACATGGCACCGCCTACACGTCGCACGGCACCTACAACGGCGCGCGTTACGGCTCGTGTGGCGGCGGCAGTTGTTCGCACGCCGGCGGCGTGGCCGGCCCTTACGGCGGCGTGGCGACCAACACCGGCACGGTGACCCGCAATGCGCCGGGCCAGTTCTCGAATTCGGGCACCGCGACGGGACGCTACGGCAATCAGGTCCAGCACGCCGGCGATACCAATTGCGCGGGCGGCACCTGCTCCCACACCGGCACCCTCACCGGACCGGACGGCAAAACCGCAACCACCTCCGGCGATGTAACCCGGACCGCGGCTGGCCAGTATTCGTCGTCCGGGTCGATCACTGGATCAAACGGCAACACGATCGACCACTCGGCATCGACGAATTGCGCGGGCGCTTCGTGCTCACGTTCGGGCACGGTGACCGGCTCCAACGGCGGTACCGTCGATCACGCCGGTACGGCCACGCGGGTTGCGCCGGGCGTTGTGACGACGTCGACGAGCACGACGGGTACCCACGGCAACACGGTGACGACGAGCGGAACGGTCGTGACCACCGGCGTCGTCACGACGGGCGGCACGGCGGTCGTGGTTGCGCCGAAGCCGGTCGTCGTCGTACCGCCGCCGGTTGTGTATGTGCCGCCGAAGCCAGTGGTTGTCGTAGCGCCGCCGGTTGTGTATGCACCGCCGAAGCCGGTCGTCGTCGTAGCGCCGCCGGTTGCGTATGTACCGCCGAAGCCAGTGGTTGTCGCAGCGCCGCCGGTTGTCTATGCACCGCCGCCGCCCCCGCGTGCCGTGTATGTCGCGCCGCGCATGGTCTATGTGGCACCGGCGCCGCGCCCGGTCGTGTGGGTACCGGCGCATTGGGTGGGCAATGTCTGGGTGCCGGCGCACTGGTCATGAGTGAAGCGCGCGAGTGATAGCGGGCGACGAGGCCGGGCAAAGCGGTCCGGCGTCGACGAGCGAGCTGGGAAGTGCGCAGGCGGTCCGGTCACGTCAAACCGGTCCCGTTAAACGACGCCGGCCGGTTGTTCCGGCTGGCGTCGTGCGTTGATGGCGAAGGGTCCGCTGACGCCGCAACTCAAACCGCTTCGCGCCCGGCAAATTTTTTTGTTCGGACGCGCGGGAGCAAGGGCAACGGCTCGACCTTGCCGACAAGGAACAGATACGACAGCGCGCCGACGATGCATAACGAGCCCGCCACCATGAGCGGAATCACGAACGAGCCTTTTGTGATCGCCAGCATGACGCCGGTAAACGTGGTGATGAAAATGCCGGCGAGATTCCCCGCAAAGTTCTGAATGCCGCCGAGCGATGCCACGTGAGCCGGTGTCGGCGCCACTTCGCCCACCAGGGTCCACACATTCGCGCCGGCAAACGACAGGCTCGCATAAGCGAGAGCGAACAACCGCCGAGCATCAGCCGCACGCCCACGAGTTGCGCGAGACCGCGGGCCGCGCCGGTGGCGATCGTGAACGCCGACCACCAGCCGACCGCCAGCGCCAGACTCACGCGCACGCCGACCTTGTCGATGAACCAGCCGGCCGGCAGTTGCAGGAACGCATAGGTCCAGAAGAACGCGTTGAGCACGAGCCCCATGCCGACGGCGTCCAGACCCAACTCCGCACGAATGCTCGGCGCGGCGATCGCCAGATTGGCACGATCGACGAAATTGATCACGTTGGCGAGGAAACACATGAAGATCATGGTTCATCGGATGCGTGGCATGGAAGTCTCCGTCCGATTTTATGGTTATGACGACGCCGGTCAGGTCGTCTGCCGGCGCCTTGCTTGCAAAGTTTTATGCGGGCTTCAGGAACGGCTTCAGGAAAGCTTGTCCATCGCTTCCCACAAGCCGTTGATATACACGGCGCCGAGCGCCCGGTCGTACAAACCGTAGCCGGGCTTGCCGGTTTCGCCCCAGATCATGCGGCCATGATCCGGGCGGAAATAGCCGGTAAAGCCGGTGTCGTGATAGGCCTTCACGATGGCGGCGATGTCCAGCGAACCGCAGCTGGACAGGTGGGCCGTTTCTTCGAAATCACCGTCGGCCGTGATCTTCACATTGCGGATATGCGCGAAGTGGATTCGCCCCATCCCGCCGAATTCACGCACGAGTGCTTCCACGTTGTTCTGCGGTCCGGCACCGAGCGACCCCGAGCACAGGGTCAGGCCGTTCGCGGGCGAGTCCACGATCTTCACAATGCGCGCCAGGTCGTCGCGGTTCTTCACGATACGCGGCAAGCCGAAGATAGGGCGCGGCGGATCGTCCGGATGAATCGCCATCTTCACGCCGCATGCTTCGGCCACGGGAATGATCGCTTTCAGGAAATATTCCAGATGCTGCCAGAGCCTGGATTCGTCGACCTCGCGGTACTCGGCGAGCAGGGCTTTCAATTGTTCGGGCTGGTAGCTCGAATCCCAGCCGGGCAGCGCAATGCCCTGGTTCGGGTCGATCTCTTCAATTTCTTTCGTGCTGAACGCGAGGCACGTCGAACCGTCTTCGAGCGTCTTCGACAACTCCGTGCGGGTCCAGTCGAACACCGGCATGAAGTTGTAGCAGATCACCTTGATCCCGGCGGCCGCGAGGTTGCGGATGGTTTGCTGATAGTTGGCGATCAGACGATCACGGTTCGGCTTGCCGAGCTTGATGTCTTCATGCACGGGCACCGATTCGACGACTTCGAACCGAAGGCCGGCTTGCTCGATCGTCGACTTCAGGGCGGCGATTTTGGGCTCCGGCCACACTTCGCCCACGGGCTCGTCGTAAATGGCGGACACGATGTCGGTCATGCCGGGAATCTGGCGAATGTATTGCAGCGTGACGGGATCGGACTCGCCGTACCAGCGGAAAGACATCTTCACGACTTCACTCCTTTGATTGACTGCTCAGGCATTTGGCTCGGGGCGGGAGCGTGTTGGTCAGCCTCCCGATTCCCGCGGATTATGAGTGGTTGACCAATTTGACGCGATAGTGGTTTACCAGTCTATCTCTGCGGCAAGCCTTGTCCCGTCGCGATCCTCGGGTGTTTGACGGGAGTTTGAATGGCCTGAAAGGGGTTCGCGCACAAAATTGGTGTACCATTTTTTACGCGGGGGCCGAAGGCGGCGCCTTGTCATGTCTATTCGCGAGCACTTTGATGACCGACCTCTCGACCCAGCCATTCGCCCCCCGGCAAGACGCGGAAGCCACGGACCGTTCCTACATCGGCCTCGCGAAACAGATTCATGCGTTGATCGCTGCATCCGGAGACTTCGAGGCGGGTTCGAGGTTGCCGTCGGAGCGCACTCTGGCCGACCAATTCGGCGTGAGCCGCACGCAGGTTCGCGAGGCGATCATCGCGCTCGAGGTGCAGGGGGTGGTTGAAGTGCGCGGCGGTTCCGGCATCTATGTGTCGGCGGGCATCGGCGCCAGGCCGGTGACCTTCGACTTGCCGCGCGGCCCGGGCCCGATCGAAACCTTGCGCGCGCGCGCGTTGATCGAATCGGAAGTGGCGGCGCTCGCGGCAACCGAGCGCAAGGACAGCGACCTCGACCGCATCTTCTCCGCGCTCACCACGATGCGCGAGCAGATGCATGACAAGCAGGCCAACGACGTGGCCGATCGTCAGTTTCATATGCGCATTGCCGAAGCCACCGGCAATACGGTGCTATTGCACATGGTCACCGCGATGTGGGACTGCGCACGCAGCGATCCGCTCTGGGCCAAGATCGAAGAACACTTTCATACGCCGGCAATGCGTGCGGCGTCACAGGAAGATCATCAGCGCATTTTTGCCGCCATCATGAGCCGCGATCCGGCTGCGGCGCGAGAGGCGATGCACGCGCATCTGTCGCGCGTGGTGGGCGAGTTTACGCAGGCGTGGCGCTGAGAACTGGCAAACGTAAATCACAGGTGTTCTTTTCACGCCACGTCACTTTATTTTTGACGTGTTATTTATTTGCTAAGTCATATCATCGCGCTGCTCGTTTTATGCATTGCTCGCAAGACGTGCCTGTGTAACCCAATTGAAAACCTTACTGTAGTCAGCATGCGCCATTCGCACATCATTGCAGGGCGCTATACGCAATAATCAACTAACTCTATTGCACGTTTTAGCAATTCGCGGGGTACTGCCACGCGAATGCGTTGGCTGTCCGTTTCCGCGTTTTGCTGGCGGTCAACGCGCTTGCCCATGGTATTGAATGCACACAACTGATTACGCCATCACCGCCCCTTCACGGAGCCAAACAAAATGAAAAAGTCTTTATTCGTGGTCGCGCTTTCGGGCGCCTTTGCTATTTCGGCGCATGCGCAAAGCAGCGTGACGCTCTATGGTCTTATCGATACGGGATTGATCTACACGAACAATCAGTCCGGACATAGCAACTGGCAGGAAGTGAGCAGCTCGACGCAAAACACGGTGTTCGGCCTCAAGGGTTCGGAGGATCTCGGTGGTGGCTTGCACGCGGTCTTCAAGCTGGAGCAGGGCTTCCTTCTGAATAATGGCGCCCAGGCTTTCTCCGGTGACGGTTTCGGCTCACAGGCATGGGTCGGTTTGCAAAGCGATTCCTACGGCACCGTGACGTTCGGCCGCCAGTTTGACGTGATG
The DNA here is from genome assembly GCF_034668105.1 of Paraburkholderia sp. Taxonomy (GTDB): domain Bacteria; phylum Pseudomonadota; class Gammaproteobacteria; order Burkholderiales; family Burkholderiaceae; genus Paraburkholderia. The sequence continues at coordinate 4,873 of NZ_JAXDPY010000449.1, forward strand.
AACGACCTGGTTGGCCCGCTCACGGCGGAGTTCAACACGTGGGGCGGCAACATGGCTGCGCACCCGTTCGAAAACGACAACCTTGCTGCCGATTCGGTCGTTGTCAACAACACGGTCAAGTACGCGAGCCCGACGTACCGCGGCGTCACGTTCGAAACGATGTATGGTTTCAGCAATCAGGCGGGCAGCTTCGCGAACAACCGTTCATATGGTTTCGCCGTCTCCTATGCGCAAGGGCCGGTCAATCTTGCCGCCGGCTACCTGCAATTCAACAACGCAGGCGGCGCCGCGGGCGGTGCCGTTACTCAGGGCGACGCGAGCGCGAACTTCCTTGCACAACGCCAGCGCATCTGGTCGCTTGGCGGTAACTACACGTTCGGACCGGCTACCTTCGGGCTGGTCTGGAGCCACACGCAGATGGACAACGCGTCGGGCGTCTTCTCGTTCGGCACCGGCACGTATCTTGGCGCAAACGACGCGTCCGCCGGCAGCCTGAGTGGCTCGCTGCGCATGGACAACTACGAAGCGAACGTCAAGTATGCGGTCACGCCTGCATTGACCGTATCGGGCGCGTATACCTACACGCGTGGCGCCTACAACGGTTCGTCGCCGGGCTGGAATACGGCGATGCTGCAGACCGATTATTCGATCAGCAAACGCACCGACTTCTATCTTGAAGGCGTCTATCAGAACGTGCATGGTGCACCTGCGGACTCCGTGCTCTCGCATGCGATGATCAATACGCTCTCGCCGTCGTCGTCGAACACGCAAGTGGCGGTTACGGTGGGCATGCGCCACGCGTTCTGATCGGCCCCGCGTGAGGTGAGCTGCAATTGACGTATGCCTGCGCTCCGCCAGGCATACCTCGATATCGGCGATCTCGCGATACCGATTGAAGCGTGTCTTTTCGGCACACATTGAATAGACGATCAGCCGCGCCGTGCCGCCCTTTCGGCGCGGCGCCAGGCTGACGAGACCGTATGCTTCGCTGAAATTTGGTTGTAAGTCGCCATTGCTAGAGTCATCGTCAGAATTTTGCCGCCAGATGCCGGACAGTGTTCTTTGAACACATAGAAAGGGAGAGCGACAAATCATGAAGATGAATCGTGTGTTCTGGCTCATTCTGACGCTGCTTTTCGCGAACCCGGTCTGGGCGTTTCAGTCGAGAGTCGTCACCATCCCAAGCGCCGCCATGCATAAGTCGTTCGATGCAACGGTGGTGCTGCCCGACCAATACACGCATGGCAAAGCGGCCGATCGCTTCCCCGTCGTCTATCTATTGCACGGTTCCGGCGGCGACTATACGGACTGGACCGCGAATTCTCACATCGGCAAACTGGCCGATCGCTATCACGTGATCCTCGTCATGCCGGACGGCGGTCACGAGAGCTGGTATATCGACAGTCCTGTAGATCCGCGCAGCCGTTACGAAACCTATGTGGGTAGCGAGGTCGTCAGCTACATCGATACGCATTTCCGCACGATCGCGACGCGGCAAGCACGTGCGATTACCGGCTTGAGCATGGGTGGGTTCGGGGCGTTGCATATCGCGCTGGACCGACCGGATGAATTCGGCGCCGCGGGAAGTATCAGCGGGGCGGTCGACCCGCGCGGCTGCGAGGATGAACCCGGGATCGATCAGGTGTTTGGCGATCCGGCGCGTCACGCCGACTTCTGGAACAACGAGGCGATTGTCGAGAACGCGCGTGGTTTTGGAAACGCGCATATTGCGCTGACGATCGATTGCGGCGTGAGCGACTCACTGGTTCAATCGAACCGGACGCTGCATGCGCGGCTGGTTGAGCTCGGCGTGCCGCATGATTACGCGGAGCGGCCGGGCGGGCACACGTGGAAGTATTGGTCCAACGCGGTGCAGTATCAGGTGCTCTTCTTTGCGAGTTCGTTCAAGCGGAGCGCGGGCGCGGCGCAGACGTGAGGCGCTTGCGCCGGTGCCGAAATGGGAGCGTGGACGCGATTTGCGGAGAGCACTTATTCGCAATTTTCAGATATGTCCGATTGAGATTGTGCCGATTATAGCAACAGTGAATTTGCTTATTAGGGGTTTACCCTAGGGTCGCCGACTCTTAGACTACGTTCACTGGCTGCAAAACAAACAGGTTTCGCAGCACGGCAAAAAACAATCTCTGGAGGTAGTCGTCATGAAATCGCTGATCGAAGCTGTTGTTATCGCTGCTCTCATCACTGCGCCGCTCGCTGCGTTTGCCCAATCCAACCAGCCGGTGACGCGCGCGCAAGTGCGCGCTGACCTGGTGCAACTGGAAAAAGCCGGCTACGATCCGGCCATGTCGAACGCCGACGACTACCCGGCAAACATTCAGGCTGCCGAGGCGCGTGTCGCTGCAGAAAGGGCTGCCGCTCAAACCAGCGGTTATGGTTCAGCCACGAACGGCTCGTCGCAAGCAGGCAGCCACACCGCGAGTTCGTACTCGGCTCCGGTTGTCAACGTGGGTCATTAATGGACCACGGCGCGAGCAGTCGTCTCGCGCCAGCTTGATTCGTGTTGTTGGACAGGCGGCCTTGCTCTCACGTCTATGTGAAAGCAGGGCCGCTTTGCAATTGAGCGTGGGTGAACGAGGCAGTCTGCATGTATAGCCGCGTGCAGGCACTTATCCCTGCACCGCAGTCAACTGCCTGAGTTGCTCCAGCAACTTCACTGCCGGACTCGGCAGAATGCCCTGACGGCGCCGAAAGGCCGTCAATGTGCGGCGTGCGACGAGGCCCGGAATCGGTAACGTGTCGAACACGCCGGCCGCACTTTCGGTGTCGTACATCGGCGTAGCCATCCAGCTCAGAAATCCCGCCCGCGTCACCAGGCTTTTCAGCACGGTGATCGAACGCGTCTCGACCGCAATCGGCGGCATGCCGAGCCCATGCTCGGCAAACACGTGTTGCATATGCTCGAACGGGCCCGTGCCGCGCGGCGGCACGCACCACTGCTGATCGAGCGTGTCGCCAAGACATAAATCCGCTTTGCTTCGCAGCGGATGATCGAGCGCGGCGACCACATAGCTCTCGTCTTCCCACCTGCAATCGGCAATCGCGGCAATCTCGTCCGTGTCCGGCACGGCCATGCTGAGCGCGAGATCGATCTCGTGTTTCATCAGACTGTCCGCCAGCCGGTCCCACACCCCCTCCATGATCTCCACGCGCAGATTCGGCCAGCGCGCGAGCACGCCGCTCACCGCGAGCGGCAGCACGAGCGTCGCGATGCTCGCCACCGCGCCGACGCGAATCGTCCCCTTCGCAAGGCCGCGCATCGCGTCGATCTCCTCGCGTGCGTAATCGGCTTCACGTTGCAGCAGGGTGGCGTGCGGCAGCAACGCGCTGCCGATCGCAGTAAGCTGCATACCCTTCGAGTGCCGTTCGAACAGCGGCGCGCCGACCTGATCCTCGAGTCGCTTGATAGTGCGGCTCAGCGCAGGCTGCGTGACGTGCAGTACTTCCGCGGCACGGCCAAGACTGCCACTCGCGACGATGGTTGCGAACGCATGCAATTGCTGAAGATTGAAAGTCATGCGTGAAAGTAATGCCTTTTCTCAAAAAAGGCAATTTTCAATCAACCTCGAGCTTCAGATAATGAGCCATCAGAAAACGGCGCTCATTGGCCGCAGCTCATTTTGCATGGGAGACAGGCATGACCAGCAACACGCCCCGTTCAGACGCATCGGGACTCTCTCAACACGCCTCGTTCACGGTGCGCGATGCCGTGATCGATTTCATGCGCCGTGTCGGTATGACTTCGGTGTTCGCCAATCCGGGCTCGACGGAATTGCCGTTGTTCCGCGATTTTCCGCAGGATTTCCGCTATGTGCTGGGCTTGCAGGAAGCAGTCGTGCTCGGCATGGCCGACGGGTATGCGCAGGCCACCCGCAACGCTTCGTTCGTCAATCTGCATTCGGCGGCGGGCGTCGGCAATGCAATGGGCAATATCTTCACCGCGTTCCGCAATCGCACGCCAATCGTGATTACGGCTGGGCAACAGGCCCGCTCGATTCTGCCGTTCGACCCGTTCCTCGCGTCGACACAAGCCACCGAATTGCCGAAGCCGTATGTCAAATGGAGCATCGAACCGGCGCGTGCCGAAGACGTGCCGCTAGCCATCGCGCGCGCTTATCACGTGGCGATGCAGGAGCCGCGCGGGCCGGTACTGGTGTCGATTCCCGTGGACGATTGGGATCGGGCTGCCGAGCCGGTGCCGGCGCGCGTCGTCAGTACTGAAATACGGCCGGAGCCGGTCGTGCTGGAGCAGATCGGCGCGGCCCTCGACGCCTGCGAACGGCCGGCTTTCGTGGTGGGCGGCGCAGTCGACCGGGCCGGCAGCTGGGACGCCGTCGTAACTCTCGCCGAACGCCACAACGCCCGCGTGTTCGTCGCGCCGATGACAGGCCGTTGCGCGTTCCCCGAAGACCATCGCCTGTTCGCCGGCTTCTTGCCGGCCATGCGCGAGAAGATCGTCGAGTTGCTCGGCGGACATGACCTGATCTTCGTGATCGGCGCGCCGGCCTTCACGTATCACGTGGAAGGTCACGGTCCGCATTTGCCTGCCGGTGCAACGCTATGTCAGTTGATCGACGACCCGGCTATCGCGGCGTGGGCGCCGGCCGGCACCGCGGTGGTCGGCAATATTCGTCTCGGCGTGAGCGATCTGCTGGCCCGGCCCGCGCCGAAGGCACGCCCGTTGCCCGCGCCGCGCGTTGCCTGTCCGCGCGCGGAACCGTCCGCACTGATGTCGGTGGCGTTCGCGTTGCAGACCCTTGCCGACGTGCGCCATGCGGACGATATCGTGGTCGAGGAGGCGCCGAGTTCCCGGCCGGTG
>NZ_JAXDPY010000450.1:0-3377 GCF_034668105.1 Paraburkholderia sp.
CCTGACTCATGCGCTCAGACCTCTTGTGCGCGACGGCCTCGTCGAGTTGCAGCCTGACGAGCAGGACCGGCGCACCAAACGCGGGGCACTCACAACCGTTGGCGAGGCGCGGCTTGGCGAGGCCATCGAACATTGGGCGATGGCGAATCAGCGGGTCGAATCGGTACTGGGCCCCGATTCAGCGGCCACGTTGCGCGCGCTCGCCGACCTGGTTGCCTCGGATGAATTTCTTGCGGCCTATAGCGGCAGCCAGGAGGAATAATTCGCCGCGATCCGTTCGTCACGAGGACCGGTTTTTTCTGCGCGGCTTCCGCGAACATTTCAGTGAACTCGTCCAGCACGGTGAGCGTGTCGCGACCGCCTCGCGTGATCCGATAGAACGAAAATTCGACTTCGGGCCGGATCACATCGATTCGGACCCGGTAGTGCTGGCAGATGTGTTCGCAAAACGACGGCATGATCGCGACGCCTGGTCCCTCGTGTGCCATGGCAATCGCGGTTTGCAGATGGCCCACCACGGTGCGCCGCCCGACGGTGATGTCTTCCTTCGAGAGTGAAGCTTCGATCAGCCGCTGCAGCGGATTGTCTTTGGGAAGCGTAATGAGCGGCAGGTGTCTACGGCGTTTGTGTTTATTTTTCTGTTCGCATCGCTTCTTGCATGGACTCAACGTGGCACGGCAGTTTGGCAACGAGAGACCGTGAGCGCGCCGGGATCGGGCAGTTCTGATTTGCCGGCGTCGCGGCCCACTGTGGGCTCGAACGGCTGAGCAGGAATGCATGCTCGCGCCGCAGCACGGCTCAACGTGGCCAGTGCTTGCGCGAGACGATCGCGAAGCTCACGGCGATCGCGCCTGTCGTTGGGCGAATGGGTGTGTCGGCTATCGCGTCGCCGAAGCGGGGGCGACGAACGTGCCCATTGCGCGGATCGGGACTGCGGACCGAGGCCATGTCGAGTTCGCCGTCGGTGTCGTATTGGCTCGCTGTTGCAGGTTCGTGAGGCACGCACGCGTGTGTGTTCAGCGGGCTTCGAAAGGACATGATGGACACTCCGGGAAGGAATGCCCTTATTGGACGCTTCAACTATCAATTAGTAAAATGAATGTTTTTACCGATCCGATAACTTGCTGGAATGGAACTGAAACTGCTGAAGACGTTTCTGACCGTTGTTGACCTGCGCCATTTCAGTCGCGCGGCGGATGCGCTGCACATGAGCCAACCGGCGCTCAGCAAGCAGGTCGGCGCATTGGAGGCAAGCCTTGGTGGCAAGTTGTTCGAAAGGGGGCGGCACGGCGCGGAACTCACCCCGTTCGGCGAGAGCTTCCTGCCCGACGCGCAGGCGCTCGTCCGCGACGCGGATGAAATCCTGTTGCGCGCGCGAGAGGCAAGCAGCGGCCGGCGTGGTCATCTGCGCCTCGGAATCTGTCTGTCCGTGCTGACGGTCGTGCCGCGGATCGTCGCCGATTTCCGCCTGCAGCATCCCGAGGTCGCTGTCACGTTATGCGACCTTTCGTCCGCCGAGCAAACGCGCCGCCTGCTGGCGGGCAAGCTGGATGCCGGCTTCATGCGCTTGCCGGCCACGGAAGGCCTGTCGTCGTTCCGTATGCTCGACGAGGCGCTCGCGCTGGCATTACCGCCCCACCTGGGATACGCGCGACTCCCGGCTGATCTCGGCGTTCTCAATGAAATCGGCTTCGTCGCTTTGCAGCGCATGCGCGGTCCCGGGCTCGCCGCACAGATCGACCGGTGGTGCCTGGAGCGCCGCTTTGTACCGAACGTGACGCAATACGCTGAAGACGTGCAGTCCGTTCTCGCGTCAGTCGTCGCGGGAGTGGGGGTTGCGTTCATCCCTTCGCGTGCGCAGCATTTGCTGCGGGATGCGACGGTGCTCAAGCTGCCCGGCAAAGAGGCGAAGTGGCGCGTGGGACTCGCATGGCCGTCCGTGTGTGCAAATCCCGTTACGACGCGCTTTGTGTCGTTTGTGCGCCTGGCGATGAAAGGCGCGCTATCCGTGCAGGATTAACGCACGATTAGTACATGGTTATCGCACGGCTATGGCGCGCATGTGTCGCGCGTGAAGGGTGAATTCACCGGGTTGACCGGATTGTCGAGCCGGATCATCTGACCGTGATGCAGCACCGTGAATGCGTCGTCGGGCAGGCCCGCTTCATGTGCGGCCACGGCGAGTTTTTTCGGCGGTTCGTCGAGCGGCTCGTCGGCGAGTTCGAATGTTCCCCAGTGAATGCCGATGGCTTTTTTCGCATGCACGTCCTGGAAAATCTGCACGGCCTGTTGCGGGTCGACGTGCTGTGGGCCCATGAACCAGCGCGGCGCATACGCGCCGATCGGAATCAGCGCGAGGTCGAAGCAGCCGAACGCCGCGCCGATCCGCTTCGCGTCGCCCGAATAGCCGGTGTCGCCCGCGAAATACAGCGAGAACGGATGCGCTGCGCGCGGCGGTGTCTTCAGAACCCAGCCGCCCCATAGCGTCTCGTTGCGATCGGTGAGACTGCGTGCCGACCAATGCGTCGCGGGCACGAACCAGAAGTCGAGCCCCGACGCTTGCGTCCGGTCGCCCCAGTCCAGTTCCTGCGCATGGGCGATGCCTTTCTGCGCGAGCCATTCCTTGATGCCGAGCGGCACGAGAAAAAGCGGCGGGCCGCCCGCTTGACTGTTCAATGCCTGCACGCTTGCCGCGTCGAGATGATCGTAGTGGCTGTGTGAGATCAGCACGACGTCGATATGCGGCAATTCGGCGAGCGTCAGACCGGGCGGCACACGCCGCTTCGGCCCGATGAAGGAGAACGGCGATGCACGTTCGGAAAACACCGGATCGGTCAGGATGTTGACGCCGTCGATCTGCAGCAGCGCGCTGGCGTGGCCGATCCACGTCATCGTATTCTCACTGCGGTTCGCCTTGATCCATTCGACGTCCGGATGATCCACGGGAAACGCGTAGCCGTTTTCGGGCGGCGGCGGCAGATGGTGAATGAAACGGTTCCAGCGCCACTTCCAGACCGAGCCCCGCGCGAGCGGACCATCGTCGTTTTCGAAACCGTTATCCGTGTGCGGTGCATGATGGATGCCGCTGGCGGAGAGGCGCTCGGGCGACGGTTCGGATTCTTGCGCGCTGGCAGCAGAGGTTGCCGTTGCGGCGCAGAGCGCGAAGACGGCATAAAGCAGAGGCAGGCGGAATGGAGAGGGCATCGTGAATGGAGCGAAGTGGCTGAGCTTCCGTTGCATGGGCTTTCAGATGCCACAGTGTAGACCGGCTGAAAAAAGCTCTGCGCGCGCTGCTAGAATCGACAGGTCGTTTGCGGCTTGGGGACATGCACGGCTGGGGAGCGGTTGCGGGCCGATCTCGACGGCGCGTGGATTCG
>NZ_JAXDPY010000451.1:0-9984 GCF_034668105.1 Paraburkholderia sp.
ACACCGCAAAGTAGGTCAGCGCGAGAATCGCGAAAACCTGAAACGGTTGTGTAAGAAGACTGGCGTTGATCTGTTGGGCGGAAAACGTCAATTCCTGGACGCTGATCACATAGCCAATCGATGTGTCCTTCACCGTCGATACACATTGACTGAGAATGCTAGGCAGCATGTTGTAGAGTGCCTGCGGCAGGATCACGTGGCGCATCGTTGCGCCGTAGCCTAGTCCGAGCGAGCGTGCGGATTCGGACTGTCCTTTGGGTGTCGACTCGATGCCCGCGCGCACAATCTCGCATAAATAGGCCGCCTGATAGATCACCAGCGTGACCACGAGCGTCGTGAACGCGCTGACGAGATGGCCGATCAATCCAGGCACCAGAAAATAACTCCAGAACACGAGCATCACGAGTGGTACGCCGCGGACGATATAGACGAGCGCGGCCGAAGGCACGCTGAACACCTTGTAGGGCGAAACCCGGCACAACGCGAGCAGTACGCCAAGCGGGAGGGCAAAAGCAAGACCGGTTAGCGAGAGGATCAACGTGAGTGCAAGTCCACCGATCGGGCCATCGGGATATTGTCCGAGCAGGAGGAAATGCGAATTGTGGATCAGTATGTCGAGCATGGTTCATTTCGCCGCGATACGGGTGCGCCGTGTAATGGCGGCGCCTGCGCCCATCAAGCTCAAAGAGACGGCCAGATAGATGGCCGTTCCAACGAGGTAGATTTCGAAGGTTCTGAAGGTCTGGTTCTCGATGTCGCGCACCGTGTACGTCAGTTCGGCAACGCCGATTGCCATTGCCAGACTGGTGTTCTTGAAGAGCACCACGGTGTGGTTGATGAAAGGCGGCATGGCAATGCGAAAGCTTTGCGGCAGGATCACGTATCGCATTGACTTCGCATAGCTCAGACCCAGCGAGCGGGCTGCCTCATGTTGACCATGCGGCACCGCGCGCAAGCCGCTTCGAATATCCTCGGAGTAGTACGCGGCCATGCACAGGCCAAGCGCAAGCGACGCGAAGATGAATTCACCCCCATGCGCGTTGATCCATGTCTGCGCGCTGTCCGGCAGCAGCGTCGGGAATCCGAAGTACCACAGGAACAACTGCGCGAGCATGGGCACGTTTTGATGGTACGCAACGTAGCCGGCAACTAGCTTCTCGACGAACGGATGACCCATCGTGCGCAGCGTCGCCAGCACCGTGCCAAGTGCGGCCGCGAGTACCCAGCTCGTCAGCGTGAGCAGGGCAGTGTATTGCAATCCCCACACAAGATGCTGCAGGTTCGGGGCCGCGAAGATACTCGAGAAGTTCAGATGCGCTAGCATGAGTAATCCTTATTGCACGGGCCGCTTCGAGGTCAGCCCTGGACCGGCCCGGTCTTGAAATCGCGGTGCATCTGGTAGATCGTTTTGGCTCCCAGCCACTTGTCGAAGATCTGCTGCGATTCGCCCGATTTCTCCATTCCGTCCAGCGCGTTGTTTACCGCGTCGAGCAATGCGGGTTCGCCCTTCTTGATGCCGAGCCCCCAATGCTCAAGACCTACCGGCGGCGAGAGCGCCTCGACTTTGATGTTGGTACCGAGTTTGGCGGCGAAGCGGTGCATGATCGGCTCGGAGACCACAAAGCCATTGGCCTTGCCCTGCACCATGGCCAGGAACGCGGACGGCGCGTCGTCATAGCTCACGAGCTGCACGCTCGGCATGACCTGACCCATGATCGCGATGTTGCTCGAGCCTTTGATCGTACTGACGCGCTTGCCATTGAGATCGTCCCGTACTTTGAACGGGCCGCCGCTTTTGACCGCGAGGATCTGCCTGGCGACGTAATACTGGTGAGTGAAGTCGAGCTGCCCGGCGCGCGCCGGCGAGTAGCCGAGCACCGCGGCGAGCACGTCGATACGGCCTTGCAGCAGTTCGGGAATGCGCGCTTCCATCGACACCACCTGCAACACGGGCTTGACGCCCAGCGCCTTCGCGACGCCCTTGCAGTAGTCCACGTCGTAACCGACGATGTCGCGCGACGCCGGATCCTGATATCCGAAGGGCTCGAAATTAGCCAACACACCGCACACCAGCGTTCCGCGCGCCTTGATGTCCGAGAGCTGGTCGGCCCGTGCGGTACTCGCCAGCAGGACTAATGTAAGCCCAAGCAATGCTGTGGTTAGTTTGTTAGGCGATGTCATGCAATCTCCGTAGACAGGATGCTTCGAAACGCAACCGCGAGCGCTCTTGAGCTGCTCGGTCAGCATTGCGGGGGACTTGGAGAATGTATTCTTGGTGGAAAAAAATCCAGAATAAAGAGATATTTGTGCATAATTCTTCATTCCAGAATGAGATGGATTCGAGGTGACAGCGTGGCGTATCAAATCACTTTTCCGCAGCTCGAAGCATTGGTCGCGATTGCGGACATGGGTTCGTTTGAGGCCGCCGGGCGCAAGCTCGGTAGCGTCCAGTCTGGCGTGTCGCGCCACGTTCGCGAACTGGAGGGTCAATTCCCGCGGCCGCTGTTCGAGCGCGTTTCGCGATCGGCGCGGCTGACCGTCGATGGCCTCGAGGTGCTCGCGCAAGCGCGCACGATTCTCCAGCAACGCGACGTCTTGCTGAGCCAGTATGCGAGCGAGAAAGTACTGCGGCGCACGTTGAGGCTGGGAATGACCGAGCTTGCGGCGCTAACCTGGCTGCCTGGCTTCATCGATGCCCTGCGATCGACCTATCCGCTGGTGGATGTCGAGCTGGAAGTGGGCGGCGTCGCTGCGGAGCTTTACGAAAAGCTCAGGCTGGCGCAGCTGGATCTGGCAATCGTGCCCGACACGCCTCGCTGGACGGACATGTCGAGATTTCCACTCGCTACCGTGCGTAACGGCTGGTACTGCAGTCCCGGGTTCAACCTGAAGCGGCGCAGACTAGCCGTGTCGGAGCTTGGTCAGTTGACGCTGCTGTGCCAGTCTGCGGACTCGGCCGCCGGACATGTCATGAGCAAATGGCTTGAGCGCAACGGCGTGCAACCGCGCAACATCATGACCTGCAACAGCTTCTCTGCGCTTGGCGGGATGGCGAGCGCCGGACTGGGTATCGCCTGTCTGCCGAATGCGATTGCCGGCGAGCTTGTGACGCTCGGCAGGTTGCGGGAGGTCCACGTGACGCCGGTGATGCCACCGGTGCGATATGTTGCCGTCGCGCGGCACGATGCATTGACGCCGTTTCACCGCAGGGTCATTGCGCTGGCGCGCGCGACGTGCGATTACGGGTTGCGCTATCAGGATGCCGACGCGCGCGAACCGTTGGGCACGGAGGATCAATAGTGCGATGCTGAGCGTAAAACAGATCGAAACGTTTTATTGGGTAGCGAAGCTCGGCACGGTACAGCGGGCAGCCGACAAGCTCCATATTACCCAGTCGGCCGCGACCAAGCGCCTGCGGGATGTCGAGGCGAAGTCCGCGGCACCTTTGTTCGAAGGGGGAGGAAAGAAAGCGAGGCTGTCCGCGAAAGGACACGAGATGTTGGCACTGTGCGAGAGCCTGCTGGACAGCATCGGGCGACTCCAGGCCTATCAGGACGCGGACCGGCGCATGGCCCGCGTCCTGCATATCGGACTGACGGAACTCGTCGCGCTGACGTGGTTTCCGGCGTTCCTGAGAGAGATGCACGAGCTTTTTCCGAATCTGATTCCAAGACCGTACGTCGATATGTCCGGACCGCTGCAAGAGCAGGTGATCGACGGACGCCTCGACCTGGCGATTCTGCCCGAGCCCGAGTTACCCGCGTCCGTCGCTCGGATTGCGCTAGGCAGTGCCTGTTTCGCCTGGTTCTGCCGACCCGGCCAGTTCGACAGCCGGCGCACGGTGTCGCTGCGCGAACTGGGCGCCGGCCCCGTGATCGAGCAGACCCCCCTGTCCATTGTGACCATCCTGAGTTCGAGAGCGTTCGAGAGCGCGGGTGTCGATCCGGAGCGTATTTGCGGCGGCAACAATGCCGTCGCGGTGGGCGGCCTGGTGGCGGCCGGCGTGGGCGTGAGCTTGCTCCCAGTCGATCTCTTCAGGCAGCAAATCCAGAACGGGCTGATGCAGATCGTGGTGACCGAACCGGCCGTACCGGCGGTTCGCTACGATGCAGTTTTCCTTGAACAGTCACATTCCGAGCTGGGCTACATGGTCGCGGATGTTGCGCGGCGCTGCTGCAACTTCAGTGCGGGCGCTTAACGACGGTCAAGGCGCTAAGTGCAATCAACGGCAGTGTCGCAATAAGGCCCCCGCGGTAAAAATCCGCGGTCCGATGCTCCTGAAGGTTGTGTCGCGATAAGGTCGAAAAGGCGAAAATTTCTTTTGTGGTAGGGATTCCTTACACCAGCAGAGAATAGAACTGAGCAGCCGCTGTTTGCGTGATGGTGAGGTCCTTCATTTGCCCTTTTCTGATCAAGTTCATCACTTCGATGCCTGACAGAATGGTGCGGGCGCACCGGAAATCATGGCCATCGTGGTCGTCTCAATTCAGGTCGCCCCAGTTTACCTGATCACTTAGCGCGACAGAGCCTTCCGGTCATTCCCATTCGAACGGATACCGCACATGCCGCTCGCGCTCAATCTCGACTGCAATATCGACGGCGCGGGCGATATCTTCTGGGGTCGATTGCGGTGGGTGGTTGCGTGCAAGGTCTCGTTGCAAATGGGCTGTAAGCAGCTTCGCCGCAGACCGAAGACGATGTGCGACTTTCCGTCCGCCGATAGTTAAGAACCCGAGACCTTTCATGTTTATCCTGGATGCGTTGCGTCCGCGCGGGAACCATGTGGTGCCTCATAACCGAGCTCGTCGCAATCGTCGCTCAACTCGCATGGACGCTTGCAGAAGGCAGTCAGCATTTGCAGGACAATTTCTCCGCACGTTGTACGGTTACATTCTTCAGACAACTGATGGACTGGTACCGTACAGGCATGATCAAGCGCGAAACTATTTGTTTCAATTGCCGGCGGTAAATGTCGCTATAGCTTTAACTGTGCATTGGAAGGATTCCTTCTGAAAGCCTGGTGGGCGGCGATGGGTCTATCGCGCTGTGAGCTTCTCCCGGAGCGCGCACGATACGGGGAGCACTTGTGGAGATCACTCGCCATACTCGCGCTCAAGCTACCCTGGCGCTGATTCGAGCCCTGTTGACCTGATCAAGGCTTGGGAGGGACTTCAAAGCAGTCGCTCGGCGGCCCGCAGCTCATGGAAATGTACGTTTGCGAAGTGTTTCGCATGCCTGCTACCCTGACGCGAACAAACTACCGCAGCAAAATGGGGCCCGAGGCCGATCGTGATGCAATTACGGAACTCGGTTTGACGATAGCAGGTAGTAGTTAGCGCAAAGTGGACGAGCCCATTAAAAATTTTCCATTAAGTCCATTTTCGTACTTGGGCGCGTTGCTGCCGAGTGCACATGCGTGGCAGGTAAGGGATGTGTACTCATCGGCAGGCTTCCCAAACCGACTAGTAACTGTTGCGGTTTTCGATCGGCATCAAGGCGGCGCTCCTTGAGGAAAACGCAGGATTTCAAGAATGGGGTGCCCTGTGGGCGGCGTGAATTCGGGGTCGATGTTGGGAACCATGTCGGTCCCAGCTCGCCGACTACTCGGCGGGACCCGCTTGCGCCACGGGGACGGGTTCGCGTTGCGGTTTGTTTCCGCCGACAGATCCAGATCAGGACCAGGCGCGGCGCAGAAAAAAATCTGAGTAGTTTCTCGGACTGCCTCTAACGCGATAGCGACGCCAGCCGCATGCGTGAGATCGGCCGCTACGGTCTGGGTGCCATCGACTGTCCGATGGTCGAGTACTCCAAGGCGTGTGCGAACGCGCTGGATGCAACGCGGAGCCCATCCGATTGTTCAACTGCAATGCGCGGTGATCAATGTTGATCTGGCGACCAGGCTTACCGCCTTTGCGCGCGCATTGAATAGATACCGGAGAATGTCGCCCGCTTTCTCAAACTCTTGCAGTGAGCGGCACAAGCGGAACCGCACCTTTTCAACAGTTCCTTCAGCGATCTGCGAGGAAGGGCGCTTGCCCTGCGTTGCAGATCATCGCAAGACCGCCGCATCGGCGACCGTGCACGCTCAGATCGATTGATTGAGCGCAGCGCGCTGAGTGCGACCGCGCCCGAGCAACGCGTATGTCGCGCCGCTTATCGCCAGCCCGATCAGCGCTTCGCCGTATTCCGGTACCCACACGTGCACGATGACCGCCGCGATCGAACCCAGCGCCCATGCTGCGAATGCCTTGCCGTGGAACGGTTCCGCGTCGTCGATTCGGCCCGCATTGCCGAAGAAAAGTTGGTCCATGATCATCACGGCGCCAATCGGCGGCACGAGAACATGCCGAGCATGCTGAGCCAGTACGGGAACAGACTCCAGACGCCCGCAACCGCGGCCATGCGGCGTGGGCGACATGCCCGATCACCGAGAACGGCGTGCTGCGCATAATCAGTCAGCCAGCCTATCCGAACACGCTCGACACTCCGGCGGCTGTCGCGCCTGTCGTCGCCCAGTTGCGGTCGCATCGCGGCCACCAGTTCTGGCCGGATGAGGTGAGTCTGCTCGATTTGCAGCAAGTCGATGCGAGCAAGATGTTGAAAGCCGAGCAGGTCACTGACACCTATCTGCTCGCCCTGGCGCGCGTGCGCGGCGGCGCGCTCGCGACGTTCGACCGGCGGCTTATGACTGACGCGGTGCGAGACGGCGCCCGACACCTTGAATTGATCCGCTGAAGACGAGAGGCGTACTCAGACATGGGCACAACGAAGTATCACATTCACGTCCCGATCGCGACGTTGCTGGCAATGCCGGGCGGTGAGCTGACCGGCACGCTGAGCTCCGGCACTGGACCGGAACTGCGCGCCATGCTGGTATGTATGCAGGCGGCGGGCAAGGCCGCGTTCACGGGCGGGGACTGCGACCGGCAGGATCGGAAGGGTATCTGCCGGGGGCATCCACAGGAATGAAAGCACCATGTTTTCGATACTTCGTCAGGCGGGAACTACCCATGTTGAGGAGCGGATCGCAACGCAGTACGCGATGACGGCGGACGTGCCCATTGCGAGCGTTCGCCTTGAGGCGCTGGGCGATTACGCGGTGGCTTTGCGCGAAGGCGCTACCGTGCCCGTCGGTACGGTGGAGTTCGTCCGCAAGGCGATGTCGCTGGCCCGAATCGCAGACCCGCCGAATATGACCTATCCGGATTGCCTGCTGCCGTATCTGTACCGCCGGGTCGCGCGGCGCCGCGCGGGTAGTGTGCTGGGACGCTGGTTCGTCAAACCTGTCGAGACCAAGGTGTTCACAGGCGCTGTCTTCGACACGCTCGGCAACCCGGACGACCTGTCGTTTTACGACCCCGCACAGTACAACGCGTTCCTGTCCCTGTCGCCGGAGATCGAGGTCCGGATAGGCGAGCCCGTGACGTGGCGATCGGAAGTCCGCTATTACGTGATCGACGGCGAGATTCGCGGCGAGGGCCGATATGACGACGGTCCTGACGACGCGCCTGTGCCTGACGGCCAGACCGTCAGCGAGATGGTCAGCCTTGCAGACCTTTTGAGGTTCCGAGAGTTACGCAATGCTTTGCCTAAGCATCGCGAATCTTCAATCCGGCGGAACACCATCTGACGACTGATCAGCGCGGCGATTTCGCTTGCTGCATGTAGTGCAATCGCCACAACAAGTCCCGAGTCCTTGCCGCCGCTAAAAGCTAGTACTACTGGATAATTTTCGATGAAAAGACGACGAACATTACGCAATGCTTTTTCGACGCGCTGCTCAACCGGGACAACAACAACTTCTTCCTTGATTTCGAACAGCGGGAAAGTTTCGTACTTTTTCATGGACGGACTCCTTCATGCCCAAAAAAGGGCGATTAGAAAGGAGTCGGCTCGCGGTGCGGGCCTTGCCGGAATCTGTCCCGGCGAGAACTGCTATCTCGATTCGATTACATTGTCTTCTCGCGCGAGCGAGATGGAGGAAAAGCACCCCGGTGCTGACCGGCTATCGCGGGCAGCAAAGAGGGGGTGCTCCCTAAGTATCACGCAGTTGCAAGCTCGGCGCTCCTGCGAGTGGCCAAAGACGGCACACCTTTGCAGTCGCGACGGATCTCGGTGAGGCGATCGGGCGCGACATATTCCGTATAAACCCGGTCGCAACCGTTGCAGTGCCAGTTGACGAACCAGAAGTCTTCGCTGTGCCCTGCGCCCCAATCGAAAAGCGTACCGCCGCAACGGCAAGGGCGGCTGGCGCGACGATCGTAGGTGCAGGCGTTGTTGACTTCCGCGGTGTAGGTAATTGGACCGCCGCCACGGTAAGCGAGAATCAGCCGATTCAACTTCGGGTCGGGGATCTTGCCTTTTAGAGCAGCATCGACGACGGCAAGGCATCGGTGCGGATATCGCCCGCAGTGGTCCCATATCCTGCTTGCCGCGCGGCGTGAAAACCCCTGCTGCCGCAATACATCCTTCACGAACTCGCTGGCGCTATGCCATGCGTATCGCGCGCCGGTTGAATTACCTCCACGTCCGCGGCGATACGTCTGTCCGCAGACTGTGATGGATCGGCCGTCAATGCGCGGCACGAACGCGCCGTGCGGGTGCGATGCGCATATTTCCCTGTCGGACTCCACTTTCGCCTGCTGTCGAGCGCGAATACCGCCGGCCGCTGCGAATCCTGTCGCACGGAACGCTTCGAGCGTGACATTGAATCTCCTTTTTGCATGGGAGGTTGACTGAGGCGCGCCGCCGCAAGGCTGGTGCGCGTGTTCGGCAAACGAGACAGGGGTATCGGGGGAAGGCGTCGTGTTGCTCGGGCGAGCCCGGTTAGAGCTTGCCTGAAAAAACAGACCCGGGCGCTAGGTGGGCGCACTGGGTTTCATGATTACCCGTTGATCAGTGCTTGCGTTCCTTGATGACGGCAACATGCTGAAAGTCGTGGACGATTTCGAAGCCGAACGTCTGGCGCAGTTCGTCGAGCGACTGGCATTCGTAGTGGTTCGATCGCACACCGCTGTCGTCATGCCAGCGGAACGGAGCGGGCCAGATAAGCGTCTCGCCCGGCTTCAGGAACGGGCGTAGCGCCGCCTTGAGTGCGTCCATCATCGCCTTCTCTTCATGCGTGGCCCTGGATGGCTCCGCAGCGGACGGTATTGCTGTTGCAACGAGCTTCTCGTCCTCGGGTGCCGTCGGGTACGGCAGCGCATATGCCGCCGAATAGATCCCCTCCTGCACCAGTTCGCGGAAGTAGCTCACCGCGATGTTTAGTGCGTTGGCGCTCAACTGTTCCTCCGTCCAGCCGCCAGCGAGCAGGGCACGTCCGATCGCGTCACGGCGATCGAGAATCGCCAGCATTTCAATAGGATCCTGCGTGCGAGAGCCAACAGCCGACAGGCGGAAGTGTTCCATCGCCTGTGGCGGTACCATCTCAACCGCGCCTGTCCCGCGACCACGCGGCATTTGCTTGTCCCAGTCAATTTTGACGGTGACGGGTTGCTGCGTCGCAGCCTGTTCATTTCCATTCATCGGGTTACTCCTTTATGCCGCTACTCGGCTTAGAAAAAGGAGTGGAGCGCCGGCGCTCAGCAGGTCATGCGGTGACCTGCCGAACCTCGTTGGCTTCTTCAATCTTTACCGGCCTGACGGTATAGCGATATGCACCGTAGTCGTTGTCGAGCTTGTCTCGTTTGCCGTTCGCACGGCTACGCGAGCCGAACGGGCCTGCTACCTGCTGACCTGTACGGATCACCTCGCCGGGAGATCGATCCCAGCCGGATCTTGCCGCGGGTGCCGTTTTGCCTGGGCACCAGCCCGAGGAACGAGGCAAACTCGCGCCCGGACCTGAACGTTTTTGCATCCCCCAATCGTAGCGACCAGCGCAGTCGCGGTAAGCCTGCCGATGCCTGGCACTTCCGCGATTGCCCGGCATGCAGCTTCCTGCTTGTGCCAGCCACTTATCTGCTTCTCAAGGTGGTCGATATCCCG
>NZ_JAXDPY010000452.1:0-7893 GCF_034668105.1 Paraburkholderia sp.
TGACGTCGTCTGCTCATCGTTTAAGCCCCCGGGGCGACCCAATGCTCGCCTGCGCCACGGTTCATCATCCGGATACGCCTCCTTCAACCTCGCCCAGCGCGACACTGTTTGCCGGGTCACACCGAACTCCCGCGCGACGTCTGCTTGCGACACCCCGTCATCGAGCAGAGTCATCGCCTCACGCCTGCGTTCGCCTAGCCCATCAAAGTCCCGCCTCGTCTTTTTCTCCGCCCTCAAATAAGCCCCTCCTCTTCATTTTGTCACCTACTATATTCAAAATCCGAATATTTTTTCAAAGTTATTTAGCCAACACGACTCTATCGCCAATCGGTATCGTTTCAACATCGAAAACTTCAATGTTGAACGACTCAAATGGCTCTGACCGCACTTGAAATAAACCGTGCTGCAACCGATGGCAAACCTCTGAAACTGCCCGACGGAAGCGGACTCTACGTGTACGTCACTACGAAGACAAAGTCGTACCGAACCGACTATCGAATCGGCGGCCGAAGGGGCACCGTTGTTCACGGGCAGTATCCTGCCATGACACTCTCCCAGGCTCGCGAGCGCAATCGGGAAGCCAAACAACTGCTTGCCGGCGGCATTGATCCAGCAACGCACAAAAACTCGAAAAACTCGCCCTCAACGCCTCCTTCGGCGACACGTTCGAGGCCACCGCGCAGCACTGGTTCGATGGCAAGAACGCCTTGCGCTCGAAAGCCTGGCAGGATGTCCTCGAAGTGAACGCCCTCGGCGTGCAGCGCGGGGTAAGCACGCCAGAAACCCTCCGCGCCACGGAAATCTGGCAAACCCGAATCGACACCCATGCTGGCGCCGGCAGTAATCAGCAGACCATCGGCTTCGCGCAGCCACTGCGCCGCCGAAGTAACTTTGAACAGCCACGCGAAAAAGATCGCTGCACTCGCCTCTATCAGATCGAAACCGGCCATTAGCCGACCTTTGTCTCGATAGTTCATGGCGCCCGCGCCCGCTCCTGGACAGTGTCAGCCCGGATTCGCGTACGTTTTCAAATCAGTCATCTGTCATGCTTGCGCTGAAGCCCAGACTGTTGCCAGTGGTAGCCCCGCGTAATTACAGCCATTTCAAAACCGACCGCCCGAGAACTAGTAGCTCCTCGAACTGGGTTACCAGTTCAAAACATACAACAAACAAAAACGAGTAAGAGGGCCCGGGAAATCTGTGCATCCATCGCAGGATTGGCATTGCAAAACGGGTTCTAACAGCGTCCCGAGTCATTATCCAGGTGATGGTCATTCCGATCGCCGCCCCGGCGACTATGTCGGTTGGATAATGCCAGCCCAGATAAACGCGCGGCAGGCATATGAAGATCGCGGTGTACAAAAGTGCAAGCGCGCCGACGCTGCGCCAGATGAGAAAAATCCCGGTCGCGATCGACATCCATAGCATCGCGTGGTCACTCGGAAAGGAACTCCAGTTAGGCAGCACGGCCGCTCCCAGATCACCCGATGGAAAATGCAAGTGCAGCTCAGGGTTATAGAGAGGCCGTATCCGAAATGACAAAGAATGGGCAGAAACTCTGAATATTGCGAGCGCAAGAAGGCCGCTCGCGATTGTCGCGATAACCATTTCACGCTCCCATTCACCGCGCTGACTGGGTTTGAACCATATCCACCACAATACGGGTACGAGCACGAAACCTTTGAATGTGTTCAGGCCCGCGATGAGTCTTATCGCGTCGTTCAACGTGTCGGAGCTCAGAGCATTGTGCGTCAGGAAAGTCTGGATTGCTGTATCGAAAACGTTCATTCGGCAAGCCCTAGTTTTTTAGCTATAACAAAATGTTTCGTCAGCGGAACCTCGCGCGTATTTTTAGCGATCTGGATCGAATACGCCTGCCATCCTATACGAAAAAGACAATACCTAAGCAAAGAAGGCCCGGGACAATCGTAGCGGGCCCGCTAACGATCGGTTTCGTCGAGCAGTGGGCGGATTTCACTGCGTGGCGGGGCCCCGGCTTCGCGAACGAGCGGTGGCTTACGAGCATGTCGATATTGTCATGGCGGAATGGCGACAACATGGCCTCGTCTTCAAGACGTTCGTTGAATCAATGTCCGCTTCGTAGGAGTGCGAACGTCGGCTCAGGGTCGAGTTCTGCCTGTCGATGCACACTTGCGTCCGTTCGCAGCCGTCTACCGACGTCTCGCTACAGGCACAGCAACGCGACGGTATTTGTGACGGTATACGCAAGCATTTCCGACGCCCTCTCCTTGAGGGGCAAGCGTTTGCGGTCAGACTCAACATAATTGCGCGGCATGTGGAGCGGATGCTCAGTGCTTCGCAGAACAGCCAGCAGCCATTGAAGTAATTGGAATGAAAAAGGGCAGCGTTCATTGCGAACGCTGCCCCATCTTCACGGCTCATGCTTCAACGAGCCAGTAGCTTGCGCTTCAGTGATTGATGCTCACTTGCGCTTCAATTGCGAGAGATCGCGCACGGCGCCGCGGTCGGCGGATGTGGCGAGCGCCGCATAAGCCTGCAACGCCTGCGATACCACGCGTTCACGATCCACCGGCATCCAGGCCTTGTCGCCGCGCGCTTCCATCGCTTCGCGGCGGCGTGCCAATGCTTCGTCCGACACCACCAGATGCATCTTGCGGTTCGGAATGTCGATCTCGATCACATCGCCCTCTTCCACCAGAGCGATCGTGCCGCCTTCGGCTGCTTCCGGCGACGCATGGCCGATCACCAGCCCTGACGAGCCGCCGGAGAAACGGCCGTCGGTGAACAGCGCACACGTCTTGCCCAAGCCCTTCGATTTCAGATACGACGTGGGATAAAGCATTTCCTGCATGCCGGGGCCGCCCCTGGGCCCCTCGTAACGGATCACAACCACGTCGCCCGCCACCACCTTGTCGTCCAGAATGGCTTCGACCGCGTCGTCCTGGCTCTCGAAAACACGTGCGCGCCCGGAGAAGATCCATTGTGATTCGTCGACGCCCGCGGTCTTGACGATACAGCCCTTCTCCGCGAGGTTGCCGTACAGCACGGCGAGGCCACCGTCTTTCGAATACGCGTCCTGCTTGCTGCGGATACAGCCGGTCTTGCGGTCGGTATCGAGCGACGCGAAGGTGGCTTCCTGACTGAATGCAACCGTAGTCGGGATACCGCCCGGGGCCGCGCGGAAGAACTTCTGCGCTTCTTCGCCCGCGCCGCCGGCGACGTCCCACTTTGCAATCGCATTGCCCAGCGTGCCGCTATGCACGTTGCCGCACGACAGATCCAGCAGCTCCGCCCGCGCCAGTTCACCGAGGATGCCGAGGATGCCGCCGGCACGGTGCACGTCTTCGATATGGTATTTGTCCGTTGCGGGCGCCGCTTTGCACAGGCACGGCACTTTGCGCGAGATTCGGTCGATGTCGGACATCGTGAAATCGACGCCGGCTTCCTGCGCGGCGGCCAGCAAGTGCAGCACGGTATTGGTCGAACCGCCCATGGCGACGTCGAGCGCCATGGCGTTCTCGAATGCCTGCCTGGTGGCGATGCTGCGCGGCAAAACCGACGCGTCTTCTTCCTGATAGTAGCGGCGGCACAGGTCCACCACGAGGCGGCCGGCCTGTTCGAACAGGCCTTTGCGCCAGGCGTGGGTGGCGACGATCGTGCCGTTGCCGGGCAGCGCCAGACCAATCGCTTCCGTCAGGCAATTCATCGAGTTCGCGGTGAACATGCCCGAGCAGGAACCGCACGTCGGACAGGCGCTGCGCTCGACTTCGGCCAGTTCGGCGTCGCTGACTTTGGAGTCGGCCGCCTTGATCATGGCGTCGATCAGGTCGATCTTGGCGATCACCTGGCCGTCGGTCGGCGATTTGACCTTGCCCGCTTCCATCGGACCGCCGGACACGAACACGACGGGGATGTTCAGGCGCATCGCGGCCATCAGCATGCCCGGGGTGATCTTGTCGCAATTGGAGATGCAGACCATCGCGTCAGCGCAGTGCGCGTTGACCATGTACTCCACCGAGTCGGCGATCAGCTCGCGCGAGGGCAGCGAATACAGCATGCCGCCGTGACCCATGGCGATGCCGTCATCTACTGCGATGGTGTTGAATTCCTTGGCCACACCGCCGGCCGCTTCAATCTCTTTCGCGACCAGCGCGCCCAGGTCGCGCAGATGCACATGGCCCGGCACGAACTGGGTGAACGAGTTCACCACGGCGATGATCGGCTTGCCGAAATCGCCGTCTTTCATTCCGGTGGCGCGCCACAAGGCGCGGGCGCCGGCCATGTTGCGGCCGTGAGTCGATGTGCGTGAGCGATAGTGCGGCATGATCTGTCTCGAACGTTGAGCGGGGAAATTGTTGTCTGGAGGCGGCCTTCGCGGGCGCGCCGAATTATAGCAACGCCGCCCCCGTCAAACCGCCGCCAGAGCGCCCAGCTGCGTCGCCAAACGTCCTATGCCGTCCGGCGCAGGCGACTTGGGCGCGCGCGTGGCGTAAAATACGCGCTTTCTTCGAAAAATTTTGCCAACATGACGCTCGCCTCCACTCAAGAGATCATCGCCGAACTGAAAGCAGGCCGGATGGTGATCCTCGTCGACGAAGAAGATCGCGAAAACGAGGGCGACCTTGTGATCGCCGCCGAATTCGTTACGCCGGAAGCGATCAACTTCATGGCCCGCTACGGCCGCGGCCTGATTTGCCTCACGCTCACGCAGGAACGCTGCAAGCAGCTGAACCTGCCGCTGATGACCTATCGCAACGGCACGCAGTACGGCACGGCGTTCACGGTCAGCATCGAGGCGGCGGAAGGCGTCACCACCGGCATCTCCGCAGCCGACCGCGCCCGCACGATCGCCGCGGCGGTCGCGCCGGACGCCAAGGCCGAGCACATCGTGCAGCCGGGCCACGTGTTCCCGATCATGGCGCAGCCCGGCGGCGTGCTGGTGCGCGCCGGCCATACCGAGGCCGGCTGCGACTTCACCGCGCTGGCGGGCCTCACGCCGGCCGCGGTGATCTGCGAAGTCATCAAGGACGACGGCACGATGGCGCGCCTGCCGGACCTGATGGAATTCGCCAAAGAGCACGATCTGAAGATCGGCACGATCGCGGATCTGATCCACTACCGCAGCCGCACTGAATCGATCGTCGAGCGCATTTGCGAGCGCACCATGCAAACCGCGCACGGCGCGTTTCGCGCGGTCATGTACCTCGACCAGCCGAGCAGCCAGCCGCATATCGCGCTGGTGCGCGGCACGCCGAGCGCGGAACGCGACACGCCGGTGCGGGTGCACGAGCCGCTATCTATGCTGGATCTGCTCGAAGTCGGCAAGTCCACCCATTCGTGGACGCTGGATGCGGCGCTGAAAGAGATCGCCCAACGCGATCTCGGTGTGATCGTGCTGCTGAATTGCGGCGATTCGAAGGAACATCTGGTCGACGTGTTCAAGGCGTTCGACTCGAAAGAAAAGGCCGAGGCGCTCAAACGCCGGCCGGTCGACTTCAAGACGTACGGCATCGGCGCGCAGATTCTGCGTGAGCTGGGTGTCGGCAAGATGCAGGTGCTGTCGAACCCGCGCAAGCTGGGCAGCATGTCGGGCTACGGCCTCGAAGTCACCGGCTTCGTGCCCATGCCGGGCAGCATCGCACAGGCTCCGCAACAAGGCTGATCCGACCATTCACGCGCTTAAGCGCCAACTCAAAACACTACGGAATTCTCATGGAAATCGGACAATATCAACCGAATCTCGACGGCGACGGACTGCGTATCGGCATCGTCCAGGCGCGTTTTAACGAACCCGTCTGCAACGGCCTCGCGGATTCGTGCATCGAAGAACTCGAACGCCTCGGCGTGACCGGCGAAGACGTGCTGCTGGTCACCGTGCCGGGCGCGCTGGAAATCCCGCTGGCACTGCAAAAGCTCGCCGAAAGCGCGCAATTCGACGCACTGATCGCGCTGGGCGCGGTGATTCGCGGCGAGACGTACCACTTCGAGCTGGTGTCGAATGAAAGCGGCGCGGGCATCACGCGTATCGGCCTCGACTTCGGCATTCCGGTCGCGAACGCCGTGCTGACCACGGAAAACGACGAGCAAGCCGTCGCGCGCATGACCGAGAAGGGTCGTGACGCCGCGCGCGTCGCTGTCGAAATGGCCAATCTCGCCGTCGCGCTCGAGCAACTCGGCGGTGACGACGAAGAAGAAGACGAAGAAGAGGAAGAGGCATGAAGAGCGCACGCCGACGCTCCCGCGAACTGGCCACGCAGGGGCTTTATCAGTGGCTGCTGTCGGGCTCGCCCGGCAGTGAAATCGACGCGCAACTGCGCGGCGCGCAAGGCTTCGACAAGGCCGACCACGAACATCTGGACGCCATCCTGCACGGCGTGATCCGCGATTCGGAAGCGCTTTCCGCGGATATCGCACCCTGCCTCGACCGCCCGATCGACCAGCTTTCGCCGGTTGAACGCGCCGTGTTGCTGGTCGCCGCGTTCGAACTGAAGAATCACGTCGATATCCCCTATCGCGTGGTCATCAACGAAGCGGTGGAACTCGCCAAGACGTTTGGCGGCGCAGACGGCTACAAGTACGTGAACGGTGTGCTGGACAAGCTGTCGGCGCAACTGCGCGCTGCTGAAACGCAGGCGGCTCGCAAGCATTGAGCGCAAGGGGCGTGACCTGGTCATGCGCGTTGCCGCTCACGCGGATTTGCAGGTGGCCTCATGTGGGTCACCGGATCACCGGCTTGTTGGGGTCCCCGTCCGCCGGATCGTCCGACGGCCGTTTGAACCCGAAACTGAACAATGCAGCCCCATATTGCTGGGCACTTGCAAAGACGCCGCTGCGCACATGAACCCATGCGCGAGGCGCCGTCCCGCTTTTGCTTCTGACTGAACTGGATTGATCGTATGAACTCCGTGACCGAACCCTTAATGCGGCTTGCTGCCCGCGTTGACGCCATTCAGCCTTTCTACGTGATGGAACTGGCCAAGGAGGCCGCGCTACTCGAGCGCGATGGGCGCGACATCATCCACATGGGCATCGGCGAACCCGATTTCACCGCGCCCGAACCGGTCATCGAAGCAGCCGCGAGCGCGCTGCGCCGCGGCGTCACGCAATACACCAATGCGCTCGGCCTGCACGCGCTGCGCGAGGCGATTTCGACACACTATGCGGAGGTCTACGGCGTCAACGTCGATCCGGCGCGGATCGTCGTTACCGCCGGCGCGTCGGCCGCGCTGCTGCTCGCTTGCGCGGCCCTGGTCGATCGCGATGACGAAGTGTTGATGCCCGACCCGTGCTACCCGTGCAACCGTCACTTCGTGATCGCTGCCGAAGGCAAGCCGGTGATGGTGCCAAGCGGGCCGGCAGAACGCTTTCAGCTGACCGCCGCCGATGTGGAGCGTCTGTGGAACGAGCGCACTCGTGGCGTGCTGCTGGCGTCGCCGTCGAACCCGACCGGTACGTCGATCGAACCGGCGGAACTTGAGCGCATCGTGAAGGCCGTGCGGGCGCGCGGCGGCTTTACGATCGTCGACGAGATTTACCAGGGCTTGAGCTACGACGCGAAGCCGGTCTCGGCGCTCTCGTTCGGCGACGACGTGATCACCGTCAACAGCTTTTCCAAGTATTTCAACATGACCGGCTGGCGTTTGGGCTGGCTGGTGGTGCCGCCCGGCATGGTCGGCGCGTTCGAAAAGCTCGCGCAGAATCTGTTCATCTGTGCGTCGGCGCTCGCGCAGCATGCGGCGCTGGCCTGCTTCGAACCGGACACGATCGCAATCTACGAAGCGCGCCGCCTTGAATTCAAGCGCCGCCGCGACTTCATTGCGCCGGCGCTCGAATCGCTGGGCTTTGCGGTGCCGGTGATGCCCGACGGTGCGTTCTACGTGTACGCCGATTGCCGCACCGTCGAGCATCGGA
>NZ_JAXDPY010000453.1:0-8431 GCF_034668105.1 Paraburkholderia sp.
CGTCGGTTTCGGCATCCGTGACGCGCAAACGGCGCGTTCGGTGGCCGAAGTTTCCGATGCCGTCGTGATCGGCAGCCGCATCGTGCAACTGCTCGAACAGGCGGCCCCCGAAACCGCTGCCGAGACACTGACGCGTTTCATCGCCGAGGTGCGCGAGGCGCTCGATAGCGTCGCGACTGCCCGATAACAGTAATTTTTTGTCTCCTGTAACGTGTGCGGCGGGTTTGTCCCGCCGTTTGCGCAACCGGTTGACCCAGAGGGATTCAATATGAGCTGGCTCGATAAGCTGCTGCCGCCAAAAATCAAACAAACCGACCCGAAGAACCGCAAGGGGATTCCGGAAGGCCTGTGGATCAAGTGCCCGTCGTGCGAAGCCGTGCTGTACCGCAATGACGTCGAGGCCAATCTGCATGTTTGCCCGAAGTGCGACCATCACATGCGCATTGGCGCGCGTGAGCGGCTCGACGGCCTGCTCGATCCGGAAGGCCGCTACGAAATCGGCCAGGAAATCGTGCCGGTCGATGCGCTCAAGTTCAAAGACAGCCGCAAATACCCGGATCGCCTGAAAGAGGCGATGGACGACACCGACGAAACCGACGCGATGGTGGTGATGGGCGGCGCCATCCACACGCTGCCGGTGGTGGTCGCATGCTTCGAGTTCTCGTTCATGGGCGGCTCGATGGGGTCGGTGGTCGGCGAGCGCTTTGCGCGTGGTGCGCAGAACGCGCTCGAACAGAAAGTGCCGTTTATCTGTTTCACCGCTTCGGGCGGCGCACGGATGCAGGAAAGCCTGCTCTCGCTGATGCAAATGGCGAAGACCACGGCCATGCTGACCAAGCTCGCCGAAGCCAAGCTGCCGTTCATTTCCGTGCTGACCGATCCGACCATGGGCGGCGTGTCGGCGAGTTTCGCGTTCCTGGGCGACGTGGTGATCGCGGAACCGAAAGCGCTGATCGGCTTCGCCGGCCCGCGCGTGATCGAACAAACCGTGCGTGAAAAGCTGCCGGAAGGCTTCCAGCGCGCCGAGTTCCTGCTGACAAAGGGCGCGATCGACATGATCGTCGACCGTCGCAAGCTGCGTGAGGAGATCGCGCAATTGATGGCGCTGTTGAGCCATCAGCCCGCGGACGCAGTCGCTTAAGCGTTTGAATGACTCGAGCCGCGCCTTTGCGCGTGGCCGCCGTCGGCAAAGCAGCAATTCAGCACGCCGGCAATGATCAAAGCAGTCTCCAAAAATAGCGCGCCGCGAGAGTCATCAAGCGGCGCGCTGTCATTTCCGGGATAATCACGATCTCGCAACGCAGCACAGATTCACTCGATGACCACATTCCCCACCCTCGACGCGTGGCTCACGCACCTTGAATCCGCGCATCCGGTCGGCATCGACATGGGTTTGGGCCGTATCACGCAGGTACGCGACGCGATGCAGTTGTCGTTCGCGTGCCCGGTCATCACGGTCGGCGGCACGAACGGCAAGGGTTCGACCTGCGCGATCCTCGAATCGATTTTGCTGCGCGCGGGCTTCACGGTCGGCTGCCATACGTCGCCGCATCTGCTGTCGTTCAACGAACGGGCGCGCGTGAACGGCGAAATGGCGAGCGACGCAGCGCTGCTGCCGCATTTCGAAGCCGTGGAAGCCGCACGCCTGAGTCTCGCCGAACCGGTCACGCTGACTTACTTCGAATTCACGACGCTGGCGATCATGAGCCTGTTCGCCTCGCGCGGACTGGACGCGGTGATCTTCGAAGTGGGCCTGGGCGGCCGTCTGGATGCGGTGAACATCCTCGATACGGACTGCGCGATCATCACCAGCATCGATATCGATCACACCGAATATCTCGGCGATACGCGCGAGAAAATCG
Source organism: Paraburkholderia sp. (assembly GCF_034668105.1). Lineage (GTDB taxonomy): Bacteria > Pseudomonadota > Gammaproteobacteria > Burkholderiales > Burkholderiaceae > Paraburkholderia. Next base: position 1,863 of record NZ_JAXDPY010000453.1, read on the forward strand.
CTTTCGAAAAAGCCGGCATTTTCCGCCCGGGCAAGCCGGCGATCTGCGCCGATCCGGTGCCGCCGCAAACGCTGATCGATCACGCTGAGAAGATCGGCGCCGAACTGTGGCTATTCGGCCGCGATTTCCGCTACGAAGGACAGGCAGGCAGCGAGCGCCAGCAATGGAGCTACGTGGGCCCGACGATGCGCCGTTCCTCGCTCGCCTATCCGGCGTTGCGCGGCGCGAATCAGTTGATCAACACATCCGCGGCGCTGGCCGGTCTAGAAGCGCTGCGCGACCGTTTGCCGGTGTCGGCGCAGGATATCCGGCTCGGTCTCGCCAACGTCGAACTGCCGGGGCGCTTTCAGGTGCTGCCCGGCAAGCCGTCGATCGTGCTCGACGTCGGCCATAATCCGCACGCCGCGGCGGTGTTGGCGCAAAACCTCGGCAATATGGGCTTTTTCCCGTACACCTACGCGGTGTTCGGCGCGATGCGCGATAAGGACATTGGCGGCGTACTGTCGCACCTGAAGGGTGAAATCGACCACTGGTGCGTAACTGGTCTGCCGACTCCGCGTGCAGCTTCGGCGGAAGAACTCGAAGCGGCTTTGCGCGAGCAAGGCGTGAGCGAAGGCAGCGACAGCAGTGTGACGCGCTACGCAACGCCGGCCGCTGCTTTCCAAGACGCGCTAAAACGGGCGTCAGAGAATGATAGAATTGTGGTTTTCGGCAGTTTCTATACGGTAGCCGGTGTAATGGCCTACCGTAAATCGCAGCAACACTGAACGGGCGCCAGGCTCGAACCAAGCGATTCATGGGAATTTTCTCGTTCGGCAAGAAAGACGACGCGCCCACCCGGCGCGGCGCAAACACCAGTTCCACGCGGGCCGCCCGTGGCGAGCGCGTGGAGCGGCGAACCCGCCGCACGGAGCGCACCGTGGATGCCGATGCGATGCTGCTCGACCCTACGCTGCCGGAAAAGCAGCGTGCGCGGCGCAGACTCGTCGGCGCGATTGCGCTGGTCATCGCAGCGGTGGTGATTCTGCCCATGGTGCTGGATTCGCATCCCAAGCCCGTTACTGACGACATCTCCATCGATATTCCAAGCCGTCCCGCGCCGAAGGTCGCCAGGACCGACGAAGACACGCAGGCAGGTGTAGCACCGGATAACCCAGCGCCTGACGCGGCACTCGCCGCTTCCGGCCTTGCGCCGACAACGGCAACCACGCAAGGCCAGTCCGGCGCTGCTAGACAGCAGAGCGCGGCAACGAGCGCGGCGTCCGCAGCCAAACCGGCTGTGAAACCGCAAGCGCCCGCCGCCGTCGCCGTCAATACGGCGCCCGCGGCGCCCATTGCGCAGACGCCTGCCAAACCGGTCAAGTCGGCCAAACCGGCCAACGCGCCCGCCACGCAAAGCGCGGCGAACGTTTCGGCACAAAACGAAGACAGCGCAAATACCACCGCCGCTAGCGCGGACGCGAATTCCGGCACGCCGGCGTCGCCGCCGGGTAGCCGTTTCGCCGTCCAGCTCGGCGCATTTGCGAACGACGCCAACGCGCGCAATTGGGCCGCCAAGTTGAAAGCGGCCGGCGTGCCCGCATATACCGAACATCGGAAGCAGGCCGACGGCTCGACGCTCACGCTATTGCGCGCCGGTCCATTCGCCGATCGTGCAGCGGCGAGCGCCGCGATTGCGAAGGTTCGCGAGGCCGGCTTGACGTCGGGCGCGAACAGCGGCGCAGCACAGTAAGCGAGCGATGTTCACTGCCTTCGACTACGCTGTAATGGCGGTGATCGGTTTGTCGGCCTTGCGCGGCACATGGCGCGGTTTTTTGTCCGAGATATTCGGGCTGATCGGCTGGATTGCGGCGTTTTTCATTGCTTGCCGCTTCGTCGGTTATGTCGTGCCGTATATCCCTGCCACGTGGCCGGGCGGCGCACTGACCCAGTGGCTCCTGGCGTTTGCGCTGGTAGTAGTCGGCGTGGTGCTGGTGGCAAGCGTGCTGAACGCGTTGCTGAGCCGCCTTGTGCAGGCAACCGGCTTGAGCGGCGTGGACCGCTCGCTCGGTTTGATGTTCGGCCTCGTGCGCGGGGTCGTTCTGGTGCTGGTTCTGGTCGCCCTTGCAGGCTTGACCGAACTGCCCCAACAGGAATTCTGGCGCAACGCCTTGCTTCGGCCCTATGCGGTCGAGGGCGTGCACGTAATGAAACCGCTGCTTCCCGAGACGCTCGCTGCCTACGTCCGCGTGTGACGATCAAGCGAACGGATAGAGGAACGCAGCAGGACTCCGGCGCAATCCGGTGCCTCTCTATACCGTCGCGTACCCTCGCGCAGCATCGCAGGCATCGGCCGCCGTTACGAATTTCGTACCTTTGAAGGACATGCCATGTGCGGCATCGTAGGCGTAGTTTCCCATTCTCCGGTCAATCAGCTGATCTATGACAGCCTGCTGCTTCTGCAGCACCGCGGTCAGGACGCCGCCGGCATCGCGACAGCGAACGGCAGCAATTTCCACATGCACAAGGCGAACGGCATGGTGCGCGACGTGTTCCGCACGCGCAACATGCGCAGCCTGCCCGGCACCACCGGTATCGGCCAGGTCCGTTACCCGACCGCCGGTTCCGCATCGAGCGAAGAAGAAGCCCAGCCGTTCTATGTGAACGCGCCGTTCGGCATCATCCTGGCGCACAACGGCAATCTGACCAACTGGCAGCAGCTGAAAGATGAGATGTTCCGCATCGATCGCCGCCACATCAACACCAATTCCGACACCGAAGTGATGCTCAACGTGCTCGCGCACGAATTGCAGCTGTCCAGCTCGGGTCTGCAACTGGATCCGGCCGCGCTGTTCAAGGCGGTGTCGGGCGTGCATCGCCGGGTGCGGGGTTCGTACGCGATCGTCTCGCTGATCGCCGGTTACGGTCTGCTCGGCTTCCGCGACCCGTTCGGCATTCGTCCGCTGTGCCTCGGTAAGCAGGAAACGGCCGAAGGCGTCGAGTGGATTCTGGCGTCGGAATCGGTCGCGATCGAAGGTATCGGTTTCGAATTCGTGCGCGATATTGCGCCGGGCGAGGCGATTTTCATCGATATCGAAGGCAATCTGCATTCGCAGCAATGCGCAACTAACCCGAGCCTGAATCCCTGCATTTTCGAACTCGTGTATCTCGCGCGTCCGGACTCGGTGCTCGACGGCGTGCCGGTCTACAACGTGCGTTTGCGCATGGGCGATTACCTCGCCGAGAAGATCAAGCGTGAATTGCCGGATGTCGCGATCGACGTCGTGATGCCGATCCCGGATTCGTCCCGTCCGGCCGCCATGCAGGTCGCGAAGAAGCTGGGCGTGGAGTATCGCGAAGGCTTCTTCAAGAACCGTTACGTGGGCCGTACCTTCATCATGCCGGGGCAGGCCGTGCGCAAGAAGTCGGTGCGCCAGAAGCTCAACGCCATGGGCATCGAGTTCAAGGGCAAGAACGTGCTGATCGTCGACGATTCGATCGTGCGCGGCACAACCTCGCACGAAATCGTGCAGATGGCACGCGACGCCGGCGCGAACAAGGTGATCTTCGCTTCAGCGGCGCCGCCGGTGAAGTACCCGAACGTCTACGGTATCGACATGCCGACACGCGGCGAACTCGTCGCACATGGCCGCACGGACGACGAAGTCGCGCGCATGATCGGCGCTGACCATCTCGTTTATCAGGACGTCGACGCGCTGAAGCAGGCGGTGCGCGATATCAACCCGGCGCTGAAGGAATTCGAAGCCTCGTGTTTCGACGGCAACTACGTCACGGGTGATGTCACGACCGAGTACCTCGACCGCATCGAGACCGCGCGTCTCGCACCGTCCTCGCAATCGGATCGCGACGCCGCGAGCGAAGCGATCGACGGCGGCGCGCCGGCGCGTTCGCAATTGCATCTGCAGTTGTCGGTGGGCTAAAAGCAATCCGGCTCGCGGCGTGACGTGGGGCTGCACGCCACCTCACGCCGCGAGCGTGTTAGCATGACGGCTTGCGTCGATTTGATCTCAGCTTGCGGACGCGGGGCAACCCGAAACAGCTAAAGCGAAGGGTGGAAAAGTCGCAGTCATCCGCCTCCGCTCCAGCTTTCCCCCGCACATGAAGCCCGCTTATGCCGACGCAAAAGCGGGCTTTTTTGTTGCTGCCGTTTGGTGTCACGCGCTCCTTTTTGGGTGCGCCGTAGACACCGAACCCAGCCATGGAACATTGGAAACCAGAACCAACATGGACGACTCCCTCAACTTCGATACGCTGGCAGTCCGCTCGGGCACAGTGCGCAGCGACTTCAACGAACATTCGGAAGCAATTTTCCTGACCTCGAGCTTCGTCTTCGCGAGTGCCGCTGACGCCGCCGAAAAATTCAGGAATTCCGAAGACAACTACACCTATTCGCGCTTCACAAACCCGACCGTCTCGATGTTCCAGGACCGTCTGGCCGCGCTCGAAGGCGGCGAAGCGTGCATGGCCACGGCTTCGGGGATGGCCGCGATCATGTCGGTGGTGATGTCGACGCTGCAGGCGGGCGACCATCTGGTCAGCTCGCAAGCACTGTTCGGTTCGACGCTCGGCATGTTCTCGCAGATCTTCAGCAAGTTCGGCATCGTCACAACCTTCGTCGATCCGACCGATCTGGACGCGTGGAAAAACGCCGTGCGCCCGGAGACGAAGATGTTCTTCCTCGAGACGCCGTCGAACCCGCTGACCGAAGTCGCCGATATCGAAGCGATCAGCAAGATCGCGAAGGCAGCGAATGCGATCTTCGTGGTCGACAATTGCTTCTGTAGCCCGGCGTTGCAACAGCCGCTGAAACTCGGCGCGGATGTTGTGATGCATTCGGCCACCAAGTTCCTCGATGGCCAGGGTCGTGTGCTCGGCGGCGCGCTGGTCGGTTCGAAGCAATTCATCATGGAGAAGGTGTTCCCGTTCGTGCGTAGCGCCGGGCCGACCTTGTCCGCGTTCAACGCGTGGGTGCTGCTCAAAGGTATGGAAACGCTGTCGTTGCGGGTCGAAAAGCAGTCGGCGAATGCGCTGGAAATCGCGGGCTGGCTCGAAACGCATTCCGCCGTGAACCGCGTGTTTTATCCGGGGCTCGAATCGCATCCGCAGCACGCGCTGGCCATGCGTCAGCAGAAGGCGGGTGGCGCGATCCTGTCGTTCGAACTGAAGGGTGATACGCCTGAGCAGATGCGCGCGAATGCCTGGCGCGTGATCGACAGCACGAAAATCTGCTCGATCACCGGCAACCTCGGCGACACGCGCACCACCATCACGCATCCGGCCACGACCACGCACGGGCGCGTGACGCCTGAGGCGCGTGCGGCGGCGGGGATTAGCGAAGGCTTGATCCGTCTCGCCGTGGGTCTGGAAAACGCCGGCGATATCCGCGGCGATCTGGAGCGCGGTTTGGCGGGTTAGGCCGTAGAGGAACGGGTCGCCGCCTGAACGCTTATGCCGGTGGCGTTAGGCGCGGGCGGTGCATCGTGACGAGTACGATGAGCAGCGCCAACATGAAGAGCGCCGCCGATGTGGCAGCGGAAATCGATAGCGCCTGGGTAAGTTCAGCCTTGGCGTCCAGTTCCGAAGCCGAAGCCGAAGCCGAATCGGTGAGCGTGGGCGCTGGCGCGGCGCCGCCAAGCGTCAGATCGACAACGAAGACGACAAGCGCCGTGCCCATCGCGCCGCCAATATAGTGCGTCGCGTTGATCAGACCGGAGGCCGCGCCGGCATCACGCGGCGCCACGCCGTCAATGCCGGCTGTTGTAAGCGGCACTAGTGCGGCACCGGAGCCGATCCCCAGCATCACGATGGGCAACGCCAGATCGGCGAAAAATTCGCTGCCTGCATCCACCTGGCTCAGGCACAGCATGCCGACCGCCGCGATCAACAGTCCGCCTGTCAACAGACCTTTGCCGCCCAGCCGCGGCATCAAACGTGGCACCCCGACCACCACCATCAGAAACTGCGTGACCGACAACGGCAGGAAGGCGAGCCCCGCGCGGAACGCGCTGAATGCCAGAACTTCCTGCGCGTATTGGATCAGGAAAAAGAAGGTCCCCAGCATCCCGCCTATCAGCAGCATCCTGCCGACGTAAGCGCCTGAACGTTGTGGGTTGGCGAAGAGCGCGAGCGGGGTGATCGGTTGGCGCGCCCGCTTCTCGATGAGAATGAAGGCCGTGAGCAATAACCCGGCGGCGCTCAGCGCCGCCGCGACGGGTGGGTCTCCCACTCCTGTCGGCACGCCACGCACGAGTCCATACACCAGAAGACTGGTGCCGAGGGTGACAGTCAACGCGCCGATGCAGTCGAAATGCCCGCGGTTGCGCGGCGCTTCGGGCAGGCACCTCAGTCCCGCCATCAGCAACAGCGCGCCGATGGGCACGTTAATGAACAATACCCAGCGCCAGGAGGCGAAATCCGTCAGGATGCCGCCGAGCACCAGGCCCGCTGCGCTGCCGCCGCCCGATACCGCCGTGTAGAGGCTGATGGCGCGCGCCCGCGCTGTGCCATCCGGGAAACAAAGCATCAGTAGCGCAAGCGCGGACGGCGCGGCAAAGGCGCCGGCTATGCCT
>NZ_JAXDPY010000454.1:0-3674 GCF_034668105.1 Paraburkholderia sp.
TTTCCGTGATTTTCACGTGGGCGTCAGCAAGCGCTGGAATATGGCAAACGAGCTGTATGTCGCCTATGAGTACAAGAACGATCTGAACGGCCATGCGATGAACGTTAGCGGACTGATCGTGAACTACCTATATTTCCTGTCGAAACGAACGAACCTGTACGTCGCGGGAATGATGTTGAGTAACATCCGCTATACGACGACGAAGTACGGGTCAGGAAGCCGGGAACTCGACTTCGGAATTCGTCATCGTTTCTGATAAGGAATATTTTGTTATACTAATTCTGTAAAGAGAATGTGTCTTATGAGCCAAAATCGAACTATTGACTCTGCAGTGGAGCTTGACTCGTCCGCCATCGCGGTGCGAGAGATTGGGAGCTTTCACGTCGGCGGCAAGTTGCACACGCTGTCCGGCGTGGTGCATCGCGAGAGGCCGAGCACGCCAGGCGGCGCGGTATATTCTGCCGACCCGAACGGCGAAATCGTCGCGGGTCAGATGTATGTCCAGTATGTTCGACTTGCCTCGCCCGAAAGTCCTCATCCTCTTGTATGTTGGCACGGTGGCGGCATGACCGGGGCCACGTGGGAAACGACGCCGGACGGACGGCAAGGATGGCAGATGTTCTTCCTGCGGGCCGGGTTCGATGTGTACGTCTCGGATGCGGTCGAGCGCGGCCGTTCTTCGTGGGCGCCGTTCCCGGCGGTGTATGCGGATGAGCCCTACTTCCGCACCGGACGCGAGGCCTGGGAAGACGTCTTCCGATTCGGGCCGCACGGTTCATGGCACGTGGACCCGGCGCTGCGGCGCGCGCATGAAGGAACGCGTTTTCCTGTCCGGCATATGGACACGTTCATGAAGCAGTTCGTGCCAAGGTGGGCAACGAACAATACCCTGACGCAGGAAGCCTACGACGCACTGATCGCGCGCCTCGACAGCAGCATTGTGATGACGCATAGCCAGGGCGGAAATTTCGGGCTGACGGCTGCGCTTCACGCTCCGGATCGGGTCAAGGCAGTCATATCGATTGAACCCTCCGGCGCGCCCGACCCGCAAGCATTCGAACTGGCGAGACTGCGCGGTGTGCCGCATCTGTTTGTCTGGGGCGACTATCTCGACCAACGGCCTAGCTTACGTCTGCATGCGTTGCCAGCTGTGCGCGCGTGGAGCGACGCATTGGTCGCCGCGGGCGCGGATGTCGAATGGATCGACTTGCCTTCCCGGGGAATCAAGGGCAACAGCCATGCGTTGATGTGCGACGACAACAGCGACGACATCGCCGGCCTGGTGCTCGACTGGTTGAAACGACACGATTTGACGACCTGAGGTGGAGTCATGCGCCCCACCGACCTGGCAGATCGGTCGAATTAAATTCTCCAGTCCCAATTTTACGTTGGTTTAATAACCGGTTTGCTAAACATGACAATTTCCAGGCGCCTAATCTCTACGTTGGCGGTCGCCCTGATAGCCTTGATTTTCGTGGGCGGCATCGGACTCTGGCGGCTCAACCAGGCGCAACACCGCTTCGAGTACGTCCAGACCAATATCATTCCCGGCGTCAAGGAACTTGAAGACGCCAAGTACGATTTTGGCACCTATGCGCGGTCTGGTTTCAACTACCTTTTGAGTACCGACGATGCCGGCAGAGCCGAAAACGCTCAAGAGATCGACACGCTTGATAAAGTCATGGATCAGCATATCGCGACGTACCAGCGCGACCACATATCGGACGACACCGACCGCCAGATGCTCGAAAGCGATAAGGCGAGTCTCACGGCCTACCGGGTCGCACTGAAAAATTTCGAGGCGAGTGTCCGAGCGGGCGACCTGGATGGTGCCAGGGCCTCGCTGATGGTAGGGCCGTTGCACCTTGCGGGCAGGACATTAAGGGCAGGCATGGATAGTCATATCGCTTACAACGTCAAACTCGGCCACGATCTGCGCGATGCGAACAACACCGCTTACTCGCAGGCCTTGTGGTTGCTGATGAGCTGTATGGTCGCGGCGCTGTTGATGAGCGGCGGCTTGGGCCTGCAGCTTTATCGCTTGATCACCTCGGGCCTGAACAGTATCCAACAGACGTTGCAGCACGTGAGCCAATCGATGGACCTGACCCACACGGCCAAGGTCGAACGGATGGACGAAATCGGCCGCACTGCGACGGCCTTCAATGCCTTGTTGGCGCGCGTGGCAGAGGTGGTCGGCGAAGTTCGCGGTTCGGCCGGTTCGGTCAGCGTCGCCGCCAGGCAAATCGCCACCGGCAACGTCGATCTTTCTTCGCGCACCGAACAGCAAGCAGCCTCGCTCGAAGAAACGGCGGCCAGCATGGAGGAGCTGACCAGCACGGTCAGGCAGAACACCGATAATGCACGCCAGGCCAGCACATTCGCTTTGAGTGCCACGCACATTTCTGACCAAGGCAATCAAGTGGTCAAGCGCATGGTCGAGACGATGGGCGAGATCACGGCCAGTTCCACCAAAATCGCCGAGATTACCGCGCTGATCGAGGGCATCGCCTTTCAGACCAACATCCTGGCCTTGAACGCGGCGGTCGAAGCGGCGCGCGCGGGCGAGCAAGGCCGCGGCTTTGCGGTGGTAGCCTCCGAAGTACGCAATCTGGCGCAGCGCTCTGCCGCGGCGGCCAAGGAAATCAAGGACTTGATCGAAACGTCGGTCGGGACCATCCAGGAAGGTTCGAGCCAGGCGGCCGAAGTGGGCCGCACCACGGATGCGGTCAGGCAGGCGGTGCGGCGCGTGGCGGATATCATCGGCGAGATCGCGACAGCGTCCGAGGAACAGGGACGCGGTATCGAACAGGTCAATCAGGCGGTCGGCCATATGGACGAGGTGACGCAGCAAAACGCGGCGCTGGTCGAAGAGGCCGCGGCGGCGGCCCAATCGCTGAACGAACAGGCGACGAAATTGAACGAAATGGTTTTGGTATTCACGGTTAGTGGCGGGCCCGCTCGTATGCAAACCACCAAAGCCGCGCCGAGCGAGCATCTGGCCCGTCTTTCAGCCCCCAGACGCGATGCGACGCCCAAGGTTGGCCACGACAGCCGCCGTAACGCCGTGCCCGCCAGCGTGCCGTCAGCCGAGACCGGCGGGTCAGGCGACTGGACGACCTTCTAGATGCCTCATTCTCTAAGAAGTTCTAATGCAATGAAGGTTGAAGTTGCCGCCAGCAGATGATGCAGCAAGCGATTTGCATGAACGCTTCGTGAATAAAGGTGAGGCGTTCGAATCGAATGCGCAGGCGCCTGAAGTTATGCAGCCACGCAATTGTGCGCTCGACGACCCCTCGGGTTTTGCCAAGGCCACTGACTTGCGGCTCACCTCGACGGGAGATCTGGGTCGGGATGTCCGCAGTGTGTAGTGGCCGACGGGATTTGCCCTGATCGTAGCCACGATCACCCCGCACGGTCGCTGGCTTCGACAGCGGTCGACCACGATTGCAGCGAATTGGGATGGTGTCCATCCACGGCAGCAGTTGCGTAACGTCATGACGGTTGGCGCCCGTCAGGATCGGCGCGAGCGGGATACCTTGCGCTTGGGATACCGGACTGCAGCACGAACCGGATGCTGGTAAGCACGGCGCGATAGTCTAACGGTTTGCGCCCAGGATATCGGGGCGCCGGGGCCGTTTGAACCTGGTCGGGCAGCAGATAGGTAGGAAGCG
>NZ_JAXDPY010000455.1:0-4763 GCF_034668105.1 Paraburkholderia sp.
GCCCTGATCCATCATCGACTCGCGCGGCGCGACTGCCGGTTGCGTTAGCGGGGCCCTCACGCCAACTGCGCCGAAGACAACCATGCTGTCCCCAATCGGCGGAAAAGCCAGAAAATCAATCTCGTTCTCTGTGATAAAGATCCGGCTAACGTTGAGGTCCAGGCGAGCAAAACTGGCGGCGTCTAGCGTAACGTCCTGCTCTGGCGGGATGAAATAGCGCCTTCTTTGCATCCAGCACGCGGAAGCGGTTATCCGCGTCGACTTTGTCACCTCATCTACCCAATCCGCGCGAAAAATCACTCACATGCGAGGAGCCCAGGGCCACGAGCGGCGAATAGCGGCCTTATTCTCCGCGTAATTTGCGGTTAATAATTTGCGTCTGCGGGGAAAGTAGACCATAATCTCCGCATGAAACGCGGAGATTCGCTATACATCTGGCAGTCCCCCGAGTGGCCCGCATGGCGCTATGACTTGTCGCGCCTTGTGGCTCCGCTCGCGGAGGTCTCGCGCGTTCAAGGCGTACTCCTCGGCCGTCTTGCCGACGTGGGCCTGACGCTACGCAGCGAGGCCAGTCTTGTCGCGCTAACCGAAGACGTCGTGAAAACCAGCGAGATAGAGGGCGAACAGCTCAATGTCGCTTCGGTGCGTTCGTCGATCGCGCGCAAGTTGGGTGTCGATATTGGCGCGCTTGCGCCCGTCGACCGTCACGTCGAAGGCGTCGTGGAGATGGTGCTCGACGCCACCTTGAACTGCTCGGCAGAAGTCTCAAAAGAGCGTCTGTTTGGATGGCACGCTGCGCTGTTCCCGACCGGCTTCAGCGGTATGTCCCGGATCAGCGTCGCCAACTGGCGCGACGACGCCAAAGGGCCGATGCAAGTCGTTTCCGGTCCGATCGGGCGTCAGAAGGTCCACTTCGAGGCGCCTCCCGCAACACGGCTGGACACGGAGGCGGATCGGTTTCTCGCCTGGCTGAACAACGATTCGGCCGATCCTCCGCTGCTCAAGGCAGGGCTCGCTCATCTCTGGTTCGTTACGCTGCATCCCTTTGACGACGGCAACGGCCGCATCGCGCGAGCCATTGGCGACCTGCTGCTGGCGCGCGCCGACGGCAGCCCGGAGCGCTTCTACAGTTTGTCGGCACAGATCCAGCGCGAGCGGAACGACTATTACGACGTTCTCGAGCGCACCCAAAAAGGCTCCCTCGATATCACCGAGTGGCTGGCATGGTTCCTCGATGCCTTGCATCGCGCAATCGATCATGCGCAACTCACGCTGAACGTCGTGCTGTCCAAGGCGCGCTTCTGGCAGCGCTGGGCGAGCACGGCGTTCAACGAGCGGCAAGTCAAACTGCTGAGCCGTCTGCTCGATGGTTTCGACGGTAAGCTGACCAGCAGCAAGTGGGCAGCCATTGCGAAGTGTTCACCCGATACCGCGCTGCGTGACATCGGCGAACTCATCGCATTCGGCGTGTTGAAAAAATCAGCGGCCGGTGGCCGCAGCACCTCGTACGAACTCGCTGACGAGCGCTAAATAAGTCGCTCGACTTATCCACAGTCCCCTCTGGACAACTTTTGTACAAGCCACCTGACACGTTGTGGGCGAAACTTTGATAAACCCGCTGCCTTGCCAGGTCGGCCAAAAGTTTTCCCTGGCTCCTTGCTCCTGTCCGCGTACGCTCCGCAGGGTTATCGATTCCGCAGTCCCTTGATCCGTAAACGAAGTTCCACGTTATCCACAGCCCGATGCGAGGCTTGTTAACTATTACTACGTATACATATACAAAGACTATAAAAACCAGAGAGGCATCCGGAAAGCACGCTGCGTAAACATGCACAACCGCAGCACACGTCCCGAAGATCCATCAAACCAACGGCAAACAGATCTCGGTCAGAAGATCAGAAGGCGCAGTCTCCTTCGGGCTATTCAAATACTCCTCGAACACCGGCGCGTCCGCTGCTTCACGCCCGGACTGCACGAGCCACGTCCCATACAACCACTCGTAAGCCGCACGCATATCGCTGTACGGTCCCTTGTGCCGCAACACCGCGTACTCACCGCCTTTCACATGGGCAACCGAAACCGGCGGACTCACCGTCACCGAAGCCTGCACCGGATGCGGCAACAGCACGCCAGCCTTCGACCGCAACGCGTTCTCTTCCACCACCCCAGGATCGTCGTAGTAAATCCCGATCATGCGCATCTGCCCCGCCAGCAGATTATGTTTCGCCAGCCAGCCAAACAATCCATCGAACGCTTTGCCGATCTGCATATACGGCCCCACGTGATCCACCGACAAAACCTCCATCGGCTCAACGTGACGAATCACCACTTCACGTATCGTCATTTGATCGTCTCCTGAAAGCGCCGGACGAAACCGGCGATGTGTGCCTTGCTTGCGATACTGCGCCGGCGGAATGCCGAACGCCGGTCGAAAGGTGCGAGAGAAAGACTGCAAACTGCTATAGCCCGAGCGCTCGGCAATCTCGGCGATCGGCATCGAACCATTCGCCAGATCACCCGCCGCGCGATGCAGCCGCAAGCGGCGCACGGTGGTCGCGACGGTCTCTCCGTACATCGCCTGATAGATGCGATGCCAGTGATACGGCGACATGCAGGCGACCTCGGCTAAACGGTCGATATCCAGCGGTTCGTCTAGATGATCGTAAATGTGGTCAAGCACGCGACCGAGCCGGTTTTCATAGCGCGCCCGATTGTCCGATGGGTTCATGAGTCAGTGATCGATCAGGAGAAAATCGCCGAAGGGATGCGAATAAAAGTACCACGGCGCCATTTACCAAATCCTGCGAATTTCGCCGGAATGCGCGTGAACCGCGGTAAGCATCCGCTGACACAATTCTCTCCGAACTTTGCCGAATTTCGATAACGCCTCGAATATTGGCTCACTACCATCGGCTGAAGCCTGTCCGCCCATGCACCGCAAAGCCTTGCGGCGTCGCGCAAGCGGCCACATCAGGAGCGCCCGATGAAATCAGAGTCCAAAAGTCAGCACGTCGGTAAAGTCACACATCATGAGTTGAAGCAGACGCTCGGCACCTGGCAGCTGTGGGGAATCGCGGTTGGTCTGGTTATTTCCGGCGAGTATTTCGGCTGGAGTTACGGCTGGGCAAGCGCCGGCACGCTCGGCTTCGTCATCACGGCGGTCTTTATTGCGGCGATGTACACCACTTTCATTTTCAGTTTCACCGAACTGACTACATCGATTCCGCATGCGGGCGGCCCGTTCGCCTACGCGCGTCACGCCTTCGGCCCGACCGGCGGCTATCTGGCGGGCGCGGCGACTCTGGTCGAATTCGTCTTTGCGCCGCCCGCCATTGCGCTCGCGATCGGCGCCTATTTGCACGTGCAGTTTCCGGGTCTCGAGCCGAAACACGCGGCGATGGGCGCGTATCTCGTCTTCATGGCGCTCAATATCGTCGGCGTGCAAATCGCCGCGGCCTTCGAGTTGTGCGTGACGCTGCTCGCGATCTTCGAGTTACTGGTGTTCATGGGCGTCGTGTCGCCAGGCTTCCAGTGGTCGAACTTCACGAAGGGCGGCTGGGCAGGCGCGGATACGTTCAGCATGGGCTCGTTCCACGGCATGTTCGCCGCGATTCCGTTCGCAATCTGGTTTTTCCTCGCAATTGAAGGCGTCGCGATGGCCGCCGAAGAAGCCAAAAATCCGAAGCGTTCGATTCCGATCGCCTACATCACCGGTATTCTGACCTTGGTCGTGCTCGCGATCGGCGTGATGGTGTTCGCAGGTGCCGCCGGCGACTGGACCAAGCTCTCGAACATCAACGATCCGCTGCCGCAAGCCATGAAGTACATCGTCGGCGAACACAGCGGCTGGATGCATATGCTTGTGTGGCTGGGCCTGTTCGGATTGGTCGCGTCGTTTCACGGCATCATCCTCGGCTACTCGCGGCAAATCTTTGCGCTGGCTCGCGCGGGCTATCTGCCGGAATGGCTGTCGAAGGTGCATCCGCGCTTCAAGACGCCGCATCGCGCGATCATCGCCGGTGGTGTGGTCGGCATCGCCGCGATCTATAGCGATGAGCTGATTCAGGTCGGCGGCCAGACGCTGACGGCGAACATCGTGACGATGTCCGTATTTGGCGCTATCGTGATGTATATCATCAGCATGTTGTCGCTGTTCAAGCTGCGCCGTTCGGACCCGAACATGGAGCGCCCGTTCCGCGCGCCGCTGTTTCCGTTCTTTCCGGCGTTCGCGCTGGTGGCCGCGGTGATTTGTCTGGGCACGATGGTGTACTTCAATTTTCTGGTGGCGATCGTGTTCGCGATCTTCCTCGCGCTGGGCTACGTCTACTTCCTGTTGACGCGCCGTCAACGCGAAGTGGCGCCCACGGACACTTTGCTCGAAGAATGACGGATCGAGCCGCTCTGCAAGCAGCGGCGATGGAGTCGTAACGATGAGCTTTACCGAGACAATCGGCAGCCGCACTTATCGCTTCGCCGATCTGAAGACGTTGATGGCCAAAGCAAGTCCGCAGCGTTCGGGCGACCAGCTCGCGGGCGTCGCCGCGGCGAGCGAAGAGGAGCGCGTGGCGGCCAGGATGGCGTTGGCGCAGGTGCCGCTGCGCACCTTTCTCAACGAGGCATTGATCCCGTACGAAAGCGACGAGGTGACGCGCCTCGTGATCGACGTTCACTCGCCCGAAGCGTTCGCTGAGATATCGCATCTCACGGTCGGCGATTTCCGCAACTGGCTGTTGAGCACCACGACCGATGCCGACGCGCTCACG
>NZ_JAXDPY010000456.1:0-7222 GCF_034668105.1 Paraburkholderia sp.
CAACGGCTTTCGCCATATCACAAGCTCGGTGAAGCCGGTGCAGACGCCGGCGGACCTGAAGGGCCTAAAGATCCGCGTGCCGGTCAGTCCACTGTGGACCTCGATGTTCAAGGCGTTCGATTCGGCCCCCACCAGCGTGAACTTCAGCGAAGCGTATTCGGCGCTGCAGACCAAGGTGGTAGATGCCGAGGAAAATCCGCTCGCGCTGATCGAGACCGGGCGTTTTTTTGAAGTGCAGAAATACTGCTCGCTGACGCGCCACATCTGGGACGGCTTCTGGTTCCTCGGCAACGCGCGCTCGTGGGGCAGCCTGCCGCCCGATCTGCAAACGATCGTCGCAAAACATCTGAACGCGGCGGCGGTGGCCGAACGCGCCGATATCGCCGCGATGAACGGACAGCTCGAAACCAGTCTCAAGTCGCACGGCATGGTGTTCAACCAGCCCGATACGCAGTCGTTTCGCGCCGTGCTGAAAAAGTCCGGCTTTTACGGGCAATGGCGCAAGGCGTATGGCGACGAGGCGTGGTCGCTGCTCGAGAAGTACACACAGAAGCTCGCATGAAGTTGAGCCGTCAAAGCGATTCAGGAGAACATGCCATGACATCCCAAGTGCATCCCGAGCAGCCGTTCGCCGCCGATATGAGCGGCCCCGCGTCCGGCAGCCGCGCTTCCCCGTCGAAGTTCGCGCGCCTTGGCGGGAGGCTGGAAAGCGTCATCAAGTGGAGCACCGAAGTGCCGGCGGCGATTCTGCTGTTGGCCGAAGTGATCCTGCTGCTCAGCAACGTGTTTTGCCGCTACGTGCTCGAGAACCCGCTGGTCTGGGGCGACGAACTCGCGTCGATGCTGTTCATCTGGCTATCTATGCTCGGCGCCGTGATCGCGCTGCGGCGCGGCGAACACATGCGGTTGTCAATGTTTGTCGCACTGATGTCTCCGCCGGCGCGCCGCTTCGCGGAAACCTTCGGCAACTTCGTCGTCGTGACGTTCGTGCTGCTGCTGGTCGGCCCTGCAACCGACTGGGCGATGAACGAGTGGATCATCACGACACCCGCGCTCGGGCTGCCGAATGCGATCCCAGCAGCGGCGATTCCGGTCGGCTCCGTGCTGATGCTCGCGCTTGCCGTCACGCGGCTGCTCGGACGCGCGACTCTGCGCGACTGCGCTGCGTCGCTTGCGATCGTCGGTGGCCTCGCGGTAGTGCTGTATTTCGCGAGCAGCACGCTCGCGCCGCTGACGGCCGCGAGCCTGATTCTGTTTTTTGTAGTCGGGCTTGTCACGATCATCTGTCTTGGCGTGCCTATCATGGTTGCGTTCGGCGTCTGCACGCTCGCGTATCTCGCGACCGTCACCGGCGCCCCGCTCACCATCGTCGTCAGCACCATGAACCAGGGCATGTCGAGCTTGATCCTGCTCGCAGTACCGCTCTTCGTTCTGCTGGGCGCGCTGATGGAAGCGATGGGTCTCGCGGAAGCGATGATCCGTTTTCTCGCGTCGATGATCGGCCACAAGCGCGGCGGTCTCGCGTACGTGCTGATCGGCGCGATGTATCTGGTGTCGGGGATCTCCGGATCGAAAGTGGCGGACATGGCCGCGCTCGCGCCGGGACTCTTCCCCGAAATGAAAAAGCGCGGCGCGAACGAAGGCGATCTGGTGGCGATGCTGAGCGCCGCCGCGGCGATGTAGGAGACGATCCCGCCGAGCCTCGTGCTGATTACGATCGGTTCCGTCACGGGCGTGTCGATTGCCGCGCTCTTTACCGGCGGCTTCATGCCGGCGGTGGTCGGCGCGGTTGCGCTTGCCGGCGTGATCTGGCTCAAAAGCCGCAAGGAGCGACTGCAGGGCGTGCAGCGCGCGTCGCGTGCCGAGATCGGGCGCTCGCTGCTGATCGCGGTGCCGTCGCTCGCGCTGCCGTTCGTCATTCGCGCGGCGGTCGTCGAAGGTGTCGCGACCGCGACCGAAGTGGCGACGATCGGCGTCGCTTACACGTGCGTGGTCGGGCTGCTGCTGTACCGCCGCTTCGAGTGGAGCCGGCTGTACCCGATTCTGGTCGAGACCGCATCGCTGTCGGGCGCTATCCTGATCATCATCGGCTCTGCAACGGCAATGGGCTGGGCGCTTACGCAGTCCGGCTTCTCGGCGCAGCTCGCGTCGCTGATGGTGGCGTGGTCAGGCGGCAAACTCGGCTTTCTGGCGATTTCGGCAGTTACCTTTGTGATTCTCGGTAGCTTTCTCGAAGGGATTCCGGCTATTGTGCTGTTCGGACCGCTGCTCTTTCCAATTGCCCGCGCAATCGGAATTTCGGAGGTGCACTACGCGATGGTCGTGGTCTTCGCGATGGGCCTCGGACTCTTCGCGCCGCCGCTCGGGCTCGGTTTTTACGCAGCGTGCGCGGTCAGCAAGGTGGATCCGGGCGTGGCGATGCGGCGAGTCTGGCCTTACCTGGGCGCGCTTGCTGCAGCGCTGATCGTGATCGTCGCGGTGCCGTGGGTGTCGGTTGGCTTTCTCCGATGAATGCTATGCAAAAATAGAGGCAACAATGGCAATGAGGAAGGCGATTCACATGAAAACCGACACGACCGGCGTGGTAAACGGCAAGGCCAATGCGCGTGCCCCCGAGGTGATCGCTTCGAAACTCGACGAAATCCGCGACCAGGTGCGCGGCATGATCCAGCGTGGTGAATTGCGGCCCGGCGAGCGGGTCAACGAACAGGCGCTCGCGCAGCATATCGGCGTCGGCCGCAATTCCGCTCGTGAGGCGCTGCGCGCGCTCGAACAGGCTGGGCTTGTACGCATCGTGCCGAATCGCGGCGCCGAGGTGCGGCGGCTGTCGCTCGAGGAAGCGATGGATCTTTACGAAATCCGTGCGGGTCTGGCGCGCACGGCTGGCCGGCTTGCCGCGCTGCGCCTGACCGCCGAAGAGGAACGCTCGCTGTCCGCGCTGATCGACAGCATGGACGCGGCGGTCGCCGCGCGCGACACGCCCGAATATCAGGCGCTGAACACCGAGTTTCACAGTCAGTTGATGAAAGCGACGAAGAATCCGCGGCTCATCAAGATCAATCAGGCCGTCGAGGAAGAACTGACGCTGTATCTGCACAAAGGGGTCTACTCGTACACGCAGATGCAGCGCTCGGCGAAGGAGCACCACGATCTGTTCAATGCGCTACGCACGGGTCACGCGGATGCCGCCGCGCAAGCGTTCGAAAATCACGTGCAGACCGGCAAGAAACGCATGCTCGATACCGTGTCGACAAGCCAGTCGGATCGTTGAGCAGAGATATAACAAACTGGCGCACGCAAGGCGCGCGCCCCCTCATACCCACTGGAGTCGTAGTTGAGGACCATCGTCTTTCTTGATCGCGCGACGCTGTCCGTCGATCTGCCGGATTTTCCGTTTCCCCATCGTTGGATCGAATATCCTTGCACCACACCGGAACAGGTTGTGGAGCGCTGCCGCGACGCGCAGATCGTGGTGACCAACAAGGTGCCATTGCCGGGCGACGCGCTTGCGCAATTACCGCAACTGGAACTCATCGGCGTGCCGGCCGCCGGCGTCAATCATCTGGATCTCGAAACGTGCCGCAAGCGCGGCATTGGCGTGGTCGCATGCCCCGGCTATTCGACGATTTCCGTGCCCGAGCACGCGTTCGCGCTGATGCTCGCGCTGCGTCGCAATCTGGTGCCCTACTGGCGCGACGTTCATGCGGGCGGCTGGAGCGGCTCACCCACCTTCTATGCCGAATTGCACCCGCTCGAGGATCTGTACGGGTCGACGCTCGGCATCGTCGGTGCGGGTCACGGCGGCAAGCGCCTCGCCGAACTGGCCAGCGCTTTCGGCATGCGCGTGCTGTTCGCGGAGCGCAAGCGTGCGAGCGCAGTGCGCGACGGTTACATCGCATTCGACCAGGTGCTGCGCGAGGCCGATACGATCAGCCTGCATTGCCCGCTGACCGACGAAACGCGGCATCTGTTCGGTATCGCCGAGTTCGAGCGGATGAAGCCCAACGCGTCGCTCGTGAATACCGCGCGCGGCGGAATCGTCGACGAAGCGGCGTTGATCGAGGCGCTCGACCGCAAGCTGATCGCGAATGCCGCGCTCGACGTGCTCGAACAGGAACCGCCCGCAGCCAATCATCCTCTGCTGTCCAACCCCCGCACCGATCTGATCGTGACGCCTCATGTCGCATGGCGGACTCAGGTCGCGATGACGCGGCTCGTCACGCAACTCGCGCAAGGGATCGAACAGCATTACGCGCGATGTTGAACGCGACGCAGTTGAACTGCCGCCCCGAAGAGGCCTGACCCGCGCCTCTTTACATGCCGCTCCGCGCCACAGGCGCGGAGTCGCTTCGCAATCAGGCCGGCGGCCGTCACACGTCGCCGTGCTGAATTTTCCTCAGCCGATGCAACTGATGCGGCACGCCGTTCAACGCGTCAGAACTTGTGACGGATTGCAAACCGCACGGTTGCCTGCTGGTTGCTCGACGAAGGCGACAGTCCGTTGATCGCCGCGCGCGCTGCGCGTCCCGTCGAATCGACACCCGACGCATGCTGCAACACACCGAGCAGATACACATCTGTGCGTTTTGAAAGCACATAGTCGGCGCTCACCGCGCCTTGCTGATAAGTTGCACGGCTCGTCGTGCCGCCGTCGGTATAGGTGTAAGCGGCGGCGAGCGACAGCGCGGGCGTTACCGCGTACTGCAGGCCGAGTTCCGCGCTGTTGAACGTGGCCGTGCCGCTCAGTCCGGCCGGGTTCAATGCCGATACGATGCCGCTCAGGCTGTTGTACCGCGTGTTCGCATAGACGGCGTTCAGCATCGCCGCGCCGATGGTGTAGGTCGCACCGGCCGTCAGCACCGCTTCGCTTTGGGCCGACGCGTAGCCGTTGATCACCGGCGAGCTGCCCAGGTTGTTGCTAGCCGCCGTCGCGCCCACCGCGGTGCCGAAGAACGACGCGTTCGGATTGTGCGCGTTCAGATAAGCGACGCCGAGATTTAGCGGGCCGTGCGTATAACCGGCGCCGATCGAATAGATCTGGTTCGCCCCAATGCTGCCCGGTACGCCGCCGAAGCTATACATGCCCTCGGCCGAAAAGCCAGCATAGTTCGCGGTCTGGTACTTGACCGAGTTGTTCACGCGGTTCGTATTGTTCAGGTTGTCGAGGTCGCCCGGATGCGCGCCGAGATTGCCGGCGAACATCGCACCTGAGGTGAGCGGATGGACGTAATCGATCATCGGATCGTACTGACGGCCGGCTGTAAGCGTGCCGTACGGCGTCGAGACGCCGACGAACGCCTGGCGGCCGAACTCGAGCGAGCCCTGGCCCAGCTTGCCGCCGTTGACGTCGAACCCATTCTCCAGCACGAACAGCGCGCTGAAGCCTCCGCCGAGATCTTCGTTGCCGCGCAGGCCCCAGCGGCTGCCGCTCAGCACGCCGCTCAACATCCCGTACTGCTGATGACCGTTGCCCGGGCTCGTCTGCACGTTGCTCGTGTAGTTGACCCCGTCATCGATGATCCCGTATAGCGTGACGCTGCTTTGCGCATAGGTGCTGCCCGCCGCCGTGGCGGCGGCCGTCGCCGCGAGGGCACAGAGCGTGCGCATGAACATCCGGCCAGCCGACGCGTGCGCCGACGCTGCGTGCCCGGGAGGGTGTTTCGGTGATGCGTTCAGAAGCTGATTCACTGCTGAGTCTCCTTTCACTTGTTGTTGGACGGAGTGGATGTTGCGCATGCCTGGAAACGGTGCGCGCAACAGGACAAGCGGCAAGGCGCGGCGCGCCCTGTCGCAGGAAAAGTTGGACCTTCGGGGTACTAAGTTCGATGGCTGGACGTTCGCACGGCCGTTCGTTGCAAGTTCATCTGCGTCTCCGTTTTTCTTGTTTTGACTGTCTACATTGTCTTTTTTAATAACAACACCTTGACACCAATGTGTCAACACTTTTAAAGTTCGTGTAGACAATAAAACAAAGCCCTTCGCCTTGCATCGTGCGGCTCTTCATCGGCTCGCGGAGCAATGCGCTCATTTCCACAACGGAGACAAGATGAACCAGCTTTCACGCCGCGCCTTCCTGCAGAGTTTCGGTGCCGTGTCGATCGCCGTGGCAGGTGCCGGCGGCGCATTGCTCACACCGCGCTCGTCGTTTGCGCAGAGCGCGCAATACAAGCTGAAGTACGCGAACAACATGCCGCTCTCGCATCCGATGAACGTGCGTGCGAAAGAAGCCGCTGCTGCGATCAGCAAGGAAAGTAACGGCCGCATCGATTTGCAGATCTTCCCGAACAGCCAGATGGGAAGCGACACCGATATGCTCTCGCAGGTGCGTTCCGGCGCGATCGATTTCCTGACCGAAGGCGGCGACATCATGTCGTCGCTCGTGCCGGTCGCGGGGATCAACGGTGTCGGGTTTGCGTTCAACGATTACAACGAGGTATGGGCCGCGATGGACGGCGACCTCGGCAAGTACATCCGCAACGCGATCTCCAAGGTCGGCCTCGTCGCGATGGACAAGACGTGGGATAACGGCTTTCGGCAGGTGACGAGTTCACTCAGGCCGATCAATACGCCGGCCGACCTGAAGGGCCTGAAAATCCGCGTTCCGGTGAGCCCACTGTGGACGGCGCTGTTCAAGGCGCTCGGCGCGGCGCCGACCAGCGTCAACTTCAACGAAGCCTATTCGGCCATGCAGACGAAGGTGGTCGATGCTGAAGAAAATGCGCTGACGCTGATCGAAACCTCGCGCTTCTATGAAGTGCAGAAGTACTGCTCTTTGACCAACCACATATGGAGCGGCTTCTGGTTCCTGGCGAACGAGCGCTCGTGGGACAAGCTGCCGCCGGAAATGCAGGCGATCGTCGCAAAACATGTGAACGCCGCGGCGATGAACCAGCGCGCCGACGTCGCCGCGCTGGACGCGACGCTGCAAACCAAGCTGAAGTCGCAGGGGATGGTTTTCAACAAGCCGGATGTCGCGCCGTTCCGCGCCGTGCTGCAAAAGGCCGGGTTCTACCAGCAATACCGGAAGCAGTACGGCGACGAGGCGTGGTCGCTGCTCGAGAAGTACACGCATCCGCTTGCCTGACGGCGGGTCGCGCCAGCTCGACGACGCGCGGCCTCAGGCAGCACTACGGCAATCGCGGTATCGGCCGGACCGTCGAAGCCACGACCGGTCTGGCATCGGCTGCAGCGGTTCAACACGGCGCCTCGAGCACAGCTCGCG
>NZ_JAXDPY010000457.1:0-3351 GCF_034668105.1 Paraburkholderia sp.
GATGTTTCGCTGGTCGAAAGCGTGTTCAATCTGATGGAAAGCCTCGTGCCCGAATACGACCTGCTCGGTCACGTGCGCGAGCGCAGCGGCGGCGCGTTGCCCGGCATCGCGCCGTCGAACACCTATCCGACGGAAGACGACGGTTATGTCGTGATCGCCGGCAACAGCGACCCCATCTTCAAGCGGCTGATGCATGTGATCGGGCGCGCCGATCTCGCCGACGATCCCGCCTTGGCCCACAACGACGGTCGCGCGAAGCAATGCGCACTGCTCGATCAGGCGATTGCCGCATGGACTTCGCACCATTGCACCGACGACGTGCTCGCCGCGCTCGAACGCGCTGAAGTGCCGGCAGGGCGCATCTATTCCGTGGCCGACATCGTTGCCGATCCGCACTACCAGGCGCGCGACATGTTGTTGCCGACGCAGCTGCCTGGCGGCGCCTCGGTGAAGATGCCGGGCATCGTGCCGAAGCTGTCGGACACGCCGGGCGAAGTGCACTGGCAAGGTCCCACGCTGGGTGAGCACACCGGCAGCGTGCTGAGCGCACTCGGATTCGCCAACGAAGATATCGCGCGGCTGCGCCGCGAAGGAGCCGTGCAATGAAAGCGAGCGACACCAATCTCGACAAGCTGATCGTGCAGGAAGTCGCGCCGCGCGACGGCTTGCAGATCGAACCGACCTGGGTTGAAACCGCCGACAAGATCGCGTTGATCAACGCGCTTTCCACTGCGGGCTTCACACGCATCGAGGCGGGCTCGTTCGTCTCGCCGAAAGCGATTCCGGCGTTGCGCGACGGCGAGGCCGTGTTCCAGCAGATCGAGCGTCATCCGGGCGTGATCTACGTCGCGCTGATTCCGAATTTGAAGGGCGCCGAACGCGCGCTGGCCTCGCGTGCCGATGAACTGAATCTGGTGATGTCGGCGAGCCAGACGCACAACCGCGCCAATATGCGGATGAGTTGCGAGGCGTCGCTGGCGGCGTTCGGCGATATCGTGCGGCACGTCAAGGATTCGGGCGTGTTGCTGAATGCGTCGGTGGCGACCGCGTTCGGTTGCCCGTTCGAAGGCAAGATCGACGAAGACCGCGTGATCGGCATTGTCGATGCGTATCGTGAGATGGGCATACAGGGCATCACGTTAGCCGATACGACCGGTATGGCGAATCCGCGCCAGGTGTCGCGGCTGGTCACGCGCGTGCTTGAGCGACTGCCGGCTTCCGCGCTCACGCTGCACTTCCACAACACGCGCGGTCTGGGTCTTGCCAACGTGCTGGCCGCCTACGAAGCTGGCGCGCGCCGCTTCGACTCCGCGTTGGGTGGCCTTGGCGGCTGCCCGTTCGCGCCAGGTGCTTCCGGCAACATCTGCACCGAAGACCTCGTGAATATGTGTGACGAAATCGGCATTCCGACGGCGATCGACCTGGAAAAGTTGCTCGCGTTGTCGCGGGGCTTGCCTGCGCTGCTCGGCCATGACGTGCCCGGGCAACTCGCGAAGGCCGGCCGTAACTGCGACCTGCACCCCGTGCCTGAATACGTTCTGCAGATCAGACACTTACCCTAACTGATTACACGACCGGACGGCATCGCCGAACCCGGCATTGGAGACAAGCATGAGTGACCTAGGCGCAGTCGCAAGCGGCGGCCGTGAGTACAGCGCGGACGACGCCGTGGCAATCATCCGCAAAGTAGCGTGGCGGCTCATGCCGCTGATCATGGTCTGCTACCTGTTCGCGTTTTTCGACCGCATCAATATCAGCTTCGCGAAGTTCCAGTTGCAAAGCGACCTCGGGCTCTCCGATACGGCATATGGTCTCGGCGCGAGTCTCTTTGTGATCGGCTATGTGTTGTTCGAGGTACCGAGCAATCTGTTTCTGTACAAGGTCGGCGCGCGTCGCTGGATTGCACGGATCATGATTTCATGGGGCCTCGCGACGGCGGCGATGGTGTTCGTCAACAACGAATGGCAGTTCTATGGACTGCGCTTTGTGATCGGCGCGATGGAAGCGGGCTTTGCGCCGGGCGTGCTGTATTACCTGACGCTGTGGTTTCCGCCGAGCTATCGCGGACGCATTACGTCGATGCTGTTTCTGGCGTCGGCGTTCTCCGGTTTAGTTGGTGCACCGCTCGCGGGGCTGGTGATCGGGCATATGAACGGCGTGCTCGGCATGCCGGGCTGGCACTGGTTGTTCCTGCTTGGTGGCCTGCCGTGCGTCTTTCTCGGCTATCTCGTGTTGAAGCTGCTGAAGGATCGGATCGAGGATGCGGGGTGGTTGACGTCGAAGGAGAAGTCTTTTCTGTCGACGCAGATTGCTCAGCAAAGCCGGCATCCCGGCACGGGGCATTCGTTGCTTGGCGCAATCAGGACGCCCGGATTCCTGACCTTGGGCCTGGTGTACTTCCTGATTCAGGTGGCGTCGTACGGCTTGAATTTCTGGGCGCCGCATCTGATTCGCGTCGCGGGCACGAACAATCCGACGGTAATTGGTTTGCTGACGGCGGTGCCTTATGTGTGCGGTGCGATCTGCATGGTCGTGGTGGGGCGGCTGTCTGACGCGAGCGGCGAGCGGCGCAAGTTTGTTTGCGGATTGCTGGTAATGGCGGCGGTTGGATTCTTTGCTGCCGGCTTCTTCGACAAGCAGACTACGTTGCTGGTTGTCGCGTTGGCGGTGATGGGCGCTGGGGTGGTTGCTTCGATTCCGGCATTCTGGGCACTGCCGCCGAAGTTGGTCACGGGCGCGGGCGCAGCCGGCGGGATTGCGTTGATCAATACGCTCGGCCAGCTGGGCGGGATTGTCAGCCCGGTGATGGTCGGCCGAGTGAAGGATCTGACTGGTAGTACGACGCCCGCGTTGTACGTGATCGGCGCGATGAGCCTGGTTTGCGCGTTGATCGTGTTGTACGGGTTGCCTGATTCGCTACGGCAAAAGGATGCGGCACTTTGATGGCGGCAGTTGCATCGAAGAGAGCGCCGCCGCCGTGCAACATGGCCGTCAGCCTCTGCCATGGAGTGCCGCGATCTCCTGTAAATCCAGATCGTGTTCGAGGAGGGTCAGCAGTTCATCATGAATCAGACCCGTTCGATGCACCGTGAGTAGTTCGGTGCGTCCTGCGGCGACGGCGGCCAGAATCACGTCGTAATGTGCCGCGCGAGCGTCCCAGGGAAAGGCGCTCTCGTCTTGATGGGTTTCGGTAATGCGCGCGCGATAGCTGTATTGCTCCAGCAATCGCGGATGAATTACTTCACCATCCGGTCCATGCACCAGCGGTTGAATCGCGGCGAACCGCGCTGCCTCCAGCCGTGCCCACGCCTGCGGTTCGGTCAGATGCTCTGCGTTTCGTTCGGATGAGTG
>NZ_JAXDPY010000458.1:0-5583 GCF_034668105.1 Paraburkholderia sp.
CTGAGTTGTCGGTGTTGCCAGCTCGCCCGCGGCGCCGCGAACACCCGATTGTGCCGTCGCACAAGCCATCAACTGTATCTGTGAGACTCGCACGCGGGCGAGCAGAATCGTTGTTCGCGCATCGATACGCTACGCCGCGATCCGTCGCTGGCTGGACGGCTCGCTCGCGATCATGTTCGGCATCGCCGGGATCAAACTGCTGACGTCGAGAAGCTAGCCGCGCCTGGGGGACGCGACCGCTCTGCGATACTGTCAGCCTGATGACTCGAGCGGACACACGAACACGATGAGCGGTAGCAATGACTTGAATCCGGCAGCAAAGCGCTCGCCACTACAACGACGGCTTTATGTGGCCGGCGCCGTCGTGCTGGTCGCCGGCCTGATCGCCGCGGCGATCATCTATGCGATGGCGCCGCCGCCGGACAGCGCCGTCTCCATGTACAGCATCGCGGACCCGCGCTATCAGATCGAATTGCAGCGCATCGGCGGCAACGCGGCGGTGGTGATGGCGCAGCTTCATCAGTGGTTCGACGGCCTATGGCACGGAACGGCACTCGCCTATACGATAGCCGTACTTGGCGCGCTCATCGCCGGCGCATGTTTTTTCATCGGCTACTTCTTTGCCGACGACGATACTTTAGTCAAAAACAAAGATTTTGACTGAAATATCGTACAAAAAATGGACGCCCATACAACGTCGACAAGGCTTTCCGAATTACTGATTCGGCAATTTGTCCGATACTTTTGACATATCCTCTATGTTTGCCTAATCTATCGGACATGCCCCGTACCTTTCAGCGTCCCTTTCCGTCGGTCGAGAAGCAGATGCGTGCTCTTGGCGAACGGCTAAAACTCGCCCGCCTGCGGCGCGAACTCCCCACCGTCCTGTTCGCGGAGCGGTTAGGCATTTCGCGTGACACGCTAAGCCGCCTCGAGAAAGGCGATCCGAATATTGCGCTTGGCACTTATATGCGCGCACTTCGCGTGTTGGGACTGGACAAGGATGTAGACGCCATCGCCCGCGACGACGAACTCGGCCGCAAGCTGCAGGATCTCAAGTTGCCGGGGCAACGAAAACCACGCACGAATCCGTCCGGCGTCGCCGTTATCAAAGCGGAGCGGCCGGCAAAAAAAGCCAAGAGAACCGATGGTCAGCAATAAACCGCGCGATGCGTTCAAGGTTTTTCTCGACGCAACCGAATTGAGCAGCCCGCAACAGGTCGGCACTTTGTATCGCCAGACTGCGCGCACCGATTTGCCCGCATCGTTTGCTTATGCGAAAGGCTGGGTAGATGGGCGCCATGCATTCATGCTCGATCCACGGCTCGAATTGTGGACCGACGAACAATACCCGCCTGCGAAGTCCGCCGCCTTCGGCGTCTTCATGGATTCCGCGCCGGATCGTTGGGGCCGCGTCCTGATGGAGCGCCGCGAAGCCGCAGCCGCGGATCGAGAAGACCGGCCCATGCGTAATTTGCAGGAAATCGACTTCCTGCTCGGCGTACATGATCTGACGAGGGTCGGCGCGCTGCGGTTTCAGAACACGCAAGGTCACTTTCTCGACAACAGCGCCAACGCCGCGCCGCCGGTCACCGACCTCGAAACCCTGGCGTATATCAGCCTGCGCATCGAAGAAGCCGATATCGAAAAACTGCCCGAGTACGAGCAGTGGCTCGCCATGCTGATCGCCCCGGGCACGTCGCTCGGCGGCGCTCGCCCGAAAGCCAACTTCACTAGCCTCAGCGAAGATCTCTGGATCGCCAAATTCCCCGCGAAAGACGACCGCTACGACATCGGCGGATGGGAATACATCGTGCATCGGTTGGCGAGGAACGCCGGCATCTGGGTGCCGCAGTCCGAACTCCGCTACGTCGGGGCGCGTTACGGCACGTTCTGCGTCGAACGATTCGATCGTCGTGAAGGCAGCCGGCGCATGTACACCTCCGCGATGACCTTGCTCGAACGTCGGGATGGCGAACCGGATTCGAGCTATCTCGACATCGCCGAATATCTTGCCGGCAACGGCGCGCAAGGTCATATAGACAGCGACCTCGCTCAGCTCTTCAGAAGAGTCGTCTTCAACGTACTCGTAGGAAACCGGGACGATCATCTTCGCAATCATGGCTTCATTCGCGAGGCCTCCGGCTGGCGGCTCTCACCGGCCTTCGACATGAATCCCAACCCGGGTAAGCGAGAACACGCGCTCACGCTGGACGGTATCAGCGCGCTGCCGAATCTTGAAACCGCGCTCGAAACCGCCGAGTTTTATCGAATCGACGCGGGACAAGCGCGCCGTATCGTCGAGGAAGTTCGGGACGCCGTCCGACCATGGCGGGAAGAAGCCGCCGCGCTCGATCTGTCCCGGCCCGAAATCCAGCGGATGGAGAATGTCTTCCAGGTTTGAGGCTCGCGGTTCGCAGCGAGTGTACGAGACATGCCGGTCACAACGGGGACCTTCGCGCCGGCGTTCCGGCACATGGCCTCGCACCCCGTATAATCCCGCATGATCCGAATTTCCCTCCCCACGCTCCAGAACGCGGCCACCCATGCGGCCATCCATGACCGCCGCGCCGCCCTCCACCCCACGGCGGCCGCATGAAGACACCCAAACGCCTGCTGCCGCTGGTCGAAGAAGGCCTGATCGACGAAGTCATCTCGCAGTTGATGAGCGGCAAGGAAGCCACCGTGTACGTGGTCCGCAGCGGCGAATCCACACGTTGCGCGAAGGTCTATAAGGACGCCAAACAGCGCAGTTTCCGTCAGGCCGCGTCCTATCGCGAGGGCCGCAAGGTCAAGAACAGCCGCCAGCAGCGCGCGATGGAAAAAGGCAGCCGCTATGGCCGCGAAGTGCAGGAACAGGCGTGGCAGAACGCGGAAGTGGATGCGCTGTTCCAGCTCGCCAACGCCGGTGTGCGTGTGCCGCAGCCCTTCATCTGCACCGACGGCGTATTGCTGATGGAATTGGTGACGGATGCTGACGGCAATGTCGCGCCGCGTCTGAACGATGTCGAGATGACCGAAGCGCGCGCGCTCGAACTGCACGCGCTGCTGCTCAACCAGGTGGTGCGCATGCTGTGCGCCGGCATGATTCACGGCGACCTGTCCGAATACAACATCCTGCTCGCCGCGGACGGCCCGGTGATCATCGACCTGCCCCAGGCAGTGGATGCCGCCGGCAATCTGGAAGCACCGGCCATGCTGGAGCGCGACGTGAACAATCTCGCCACGTATTTCGGCCGCTTCGCCCCCGCTTTGCTCGACTCGAGCTACGGCAAGGAAATCTGGTCGCTGTACGAAGCGGGCGCGTTGCATGTGGATGCCGAGTTGACCGGCCGGGTCGAACTGGACACCACACCGATCGACCTCGAAGCCGTGCTCCAGGAACTCGAAGACACGCGACTCGACGAGGAAGCGCGTCTGCGCTACGAACAGTCGCTGCGCAGCGGAACCTGATCACCCTGAGCAGACCCTGCGCAACGCGCAAGCGGTCCACGAACGGCCCCGCAGCTTGCGCGCACCTGAACGCCGCTTCGAGCAGAAACTACGAAGCGCTACTGCAACTGGCCGTCTTGGTCCTGCTCGATGAAGCGGCAGTTCCAGCTGCCGGTCCCACCGATTCCCGCATCGTCACGCTCACCGGAAACTCGCGGAAGATCTCCCACGAGGTCCGGTAGCACTGGTTGACCAGCCAGCGCACCGCGTTCTGCGTCAACTCCGCCGTCGGGATATGCACCGAGGTCAGCCCAGGCGCGGCATAAGCGGCCGAATAGTCATCGTCATAGCCGATCACCGAGACTTGGTCCGGTACGGCAATGCCCGCCTGATGAAAGCGTGCGAGAGCGCTCACCGCCATCGTGTCGTTCGCGCAGAAGAGCCCCGTGAAGCGCCGCTTCGAATCGAGCAGCTTCTGCGCAGCCGCGTAGCCGCCTTCCGGCGAGAAGTCCGATTCGATCAGTGTGACGTCCTCACGGGCGATACCCTCACGCGCCAGTTCGGCAAAGAAGCCGTCGAGCCGGATCTGATTGTCCGAGGCGCTGGACGGCCCGGAAATCACCGCGATATCCCGATGCCCATGATCGAGCAGCGTGCGTGCCGCCAGTTCTCCGCCGCGCCGGTGATCCGCGCAGAACGACGCGTCGGGCAACTGATCGAACGCGCGATTCAGAAATACCATCTTTGGATGCATGCGATGTAGCATGTCCAGATCGTCGTCGTGCAGATCGTGGCTGATCACCACCACGCCATCGCAATCGCGGCCGATCAGAAACCGCACCGCCTCGATGGCCTGCTCGCGCGGCGACGCTTCCCCGCAGCCCGTTGCCACCACCACGTGGCGGTGCACTGCGCGCAGTTCGGTGTCGGTCTGCTTGAGAATCGTGCCGTAGTAGGAGCCGAAGAAGGTCGGCACGAATATGCCGATCATGCCGAGCGATTGCGTCGCCATGGCCCGGCCGATGGACGACGGCCGGAAATTCAGCGCCTCGATCGCCGCTTTTACGCGCGCGGCCGCATCGGCTGAAATGGGCCCCTTGCCGGAAATAGCTCGCGACGCGGTCGACATGCCGACGCCGGCCAGTGCCGCGACATCTTTGAGTGTTGCCACGCGGTTCTCCGTCAAGCCTTTTGTTGTATTCAACGACGCTTCATGCGGTCACGGTCACTATAAACGCGCGCCGCCTTCTTCATCGAACAGCGAAATATGTGCGCCGTCGAACCGGAACGTCGCGGCATCCCCTATCGCCACCGGCGTTTTCGTCTGATCGATCGACGCAATTTGCACACCATGATAGTCGAGCCAGATAACGCGGTGGTTGCCCATCGGCTCGACCAGTGAAATGGTCGCGCGCTCGATCACGGTCGTACTCGAGGCTTCACCCACGTGCACGTCTTCGGCCCGTACGCCGAGCAGGCAAGGCGTGCGATCCGCGGGTGCGCTTTTAAAAGGGTATGGCGATACGTCGAGCTGCAAATGCGCCGTACAAAAGTATAGCGAGCCGCCGCGTGCTTCCAGCGTGCCCTTGAGTACATTCATCGCGGGCGAGCCCAGAAAAGTCGCGACAAACAGATTGTTCGGCCGCGCATAGACTTCGGCGGGCGTGCCGAACTGCTGGATCACGCCGCCGCGCATCACGGCCATGCGCGTGGCGAGCGTCATCGCTTCGACCTGATCGTGGGTCACGTAGATCATCGTCGCGCCCAAACGCTGGTGCAGCTGCTTGAGTTCGCGGCGCAATTCGGTGCGCAATTTCGCGTCGAGATTCGACAGCGGCTCATCGAATAGAAACACGTCGGCTTCGCGCACGATCGCGCGGCCAATCGCCACGCGCTGCCGCTGGCCGCCCGATAGTTGCGCCGGCTTGCGCTTGAGCAGCGGGCCGAGTTGCAACATCTCGGAGGCCCGCGTGACGCGCCGCTCGATTTCCGCCTTCGGCCTGCCGTTGATGCGCAACGCAAACGACAGATTACGCTCGACGCTCATGGTCGGATACAACGCGTACGACTGAAACACCAGCGCAATGCGGCGGTCTTTCGGATCGGCCCAGGTCATGTCTTCGCCGGCAATCTCGATGCTGCCGTCGGTCA
>NZ_JAXDPY010000459.1:0-5099 GCF_034668105.1 Paraburkholderia sp.
TGGCAGCCCATCGGCCCGCGCTTCAGGACCAATGTGGCCGGTGTCACGGCGCGCACCGTCGCGAGTGCGTCGACGAGTTCGCTCTTGCCGCCGGCGATGCGGAATTCTTCCTCGGTGCCGATCACCAGGTCGAACAAAGGCAGAATGCGCTGCAAGTGCACGCTCACGCCTTCGCTCGCGACGAAGCGGGTTTCGCCGTCCGCTTTGCCTGTGAGGCCCCACAACACGGGGCGATAATCGATATCGAGCACGGTGCGCACGTTGTTGCGCCGCGCGTAATCCAGGGCGCGGCGGCTGGTGCGGTTCACCTGCTCGGTCGAAAAATGCGTGCCCGTAATCAGCAGCGCTTTCGACGAAGCGATGTACGCCTCGTCGAAATCCGCCTCATCCACCGCCATATCCGCGCAGTTCTCACGATAGAAGATCAGCGGAAACGTATCGCGATCTTTCAGGCCGAGCAGAACGAGCGCGGTGAGGCGCTCGTGATCGATACGCACATGACTGACGTCGCAGCCTTCCTTCGCCAAGGTCTCGGTGAGAAAGCGGCCCATGTGGTCGTTGCCGACGCGCGCCAGCATCGCCGATTGCAATCCGAGCCGCGCGCAACCGAACGCGATATTCGCCGACGACCCGCCGAGATACTTCGCGAAGCTCGACACGTCTTCGAGCCGCGCGCCGACCTGCTGCGCGTACAGATCGACGGCGAGGCGGCCAAGACAGAGGATGTCGCGGCTGCGATCCGGCGCGAAACGGCTGGCTGTGGCCGCTGATGCGGACGCGGGTTCAATGCCGCTTGCGTTCCCGTTCACGATCCCGGTGCCGCTGGATGTGTTGGAATGATCCATGAATATTCCTGAATAGCTGAGCGCGGTCGCGAGGCGCGGCAAGCGCCGGCAACCTGCGCGAATGAATCAGATCGTCGCGCCTTCGAGTTCGCCGATCATCTTCTGCATTTCGGCGCCGCCGGCCATCATGTCGAGCACTTCATCCTTGCTGATGGTGTCTTTGGTGAAGGTGCCCAGCGACTTGCCGCGATTGAGCAGCGTGAACGAATCGCCGATCGGGTACGCGTGATGCACGTTGTGCGTGATGAAGATCACCGAGATGCCTTTTGCGCGCGCCGTGTGAATCAGCTTCAGCACGTTGAAGCTCTGCTTGACGCCGAGCGCGGCGGTCGGTTCGTCGAGAATCAGCACGCGCGCGCCGAAGTGAATCGCCCGCGCGATCGCCAGGCATTGCTTCTCGCCGCCGGACATGGTGCCGATCGGCTGATGCGGGTCACGCACGTTGATGCCCATCTCCGCAAGCTTGTCGCGCGCGGTGGTCGCGCTGGTTTCGAGGTCCATCACCTTCAGAAAGCCGAACAGTTTCTTTTGCGGCTCACGGCCCATGAAGAAGTTGCGCGCGACCGAGAGCAACGGCACCAGCGCCAGATCCTGGTAGACGGTGGCGATCCCGAGATCGAGCGCGTCTTTCGGCGACCCGAATAGCACGGGTTTGCCGTCGACCAGATACTGGCCGGAAGAGGGTTGATGCACACCGGCCAACGTTTTGATCAGCGTCGATTTGCCCGCGCCGTTGTCGCCGAGCAGGCAATGTACTTCACCGCGTTTCAGGCGCAAGGTCACGCCGCTCAGCGCGATGACCTGGCCGAAGTATTTGCTGACGTCTTCGAGCGCGAGGATCATGTCGTCCTGCGGTGCGCTCTTGCTCGCGGTACCCGCAGTGTTCACGGTATTCGTATCGGACATGGTCGTCTCCTCCTTACGACTGCGCGACGCGGCGGCGCACATAGTGATTGAACAGCACGGCGATCAGCAGCATCACGCCGAGGAACACGCGGAACCAGTCGGAGTCGACATTCGTATAGGTGATGCCGATCTGCACCACGCCGAAGATCAGCGCGCCGAAGCAGGCGCCGATCACCGAGCCGTAGCCGCCGGTCAGCAGCGTGCCGCCGATCACCGCCGCAATGATGGCTTCGAATTCCGCCTGCAGCCCACGGTCGGCCGCTGCCGACCCGATGTCGCACACTTGCAGCACCGCGAACAGGCAGGCGCAGAACGCGGTCAGCACGAACAGTGAGATCTTCACGCGCCGCACCGGCACGCCGACGTTTTTGGCCGCGTTGGCGTCACCGCCGACCGCGAAAATCCAGTTGCCGAAGCGGGTCTTGGCCAGCGTGAACGCACAGACTGCGGCAAGCGCGAACCACCAGAGCAGGACTTTCGGAATGCCCGGCACGAGCGGATTGCCGTTGTCGAGCAGTTTCACGACACCGATCTGGCCGAGCCAGATGAACAGGCCCTTGAACGCGACACCCTGGAACAGGGTGTGGGCGAGCCAGTCGTGAGCGGCAACGTCGCCCACGCCGGAGATGATCGTGCGGTCGGCGAACATGACCGACAGGGCCAGGGTGAGCCCACGCAAGATGAAGAGGAACGCCAGCGTCACGATAAACGACGGCAGCCGCGTGCGCATCACCAGATAACCGTTGAGTGCGCCGAGCAGCATCGAGCCGGCGAAAGCAAACAGGATCGACAACGCAATCGGCCAATGGAAGTACATGGTGGGCAGCGCGACCATCATGCCCGAGAAGCCGATCATCGAGCCGATCGACAGATCGAATTCGCCGGCAATCATCAGGAGGCACGCACCGACAGCGATCAGGCCGAGATACGCGGCCACTTGCGACCAGTTCATCACGCCGTCGAGGTTGAACATGCCGGAGTTGCCGGCCGCAATCCCGAACACGAGGAACACCATCGCGGTGCCGGCAAGGGCGGCGAATTCCGGACGGTTCAGCAGATGCCTGAACCACGATTCCTGGCGCACACGTTCATCGGACCCTGCGGACCCCGCGGCGCCGGTCGCCGATGCCGGCGCCCCGTTGGGCGTCGACGCCGTTCCGGTAGCGGAAGGGGGCTGCTTGCGGGGATGGAAATGGAAGGGGTTGGCTACGCCCATTGAAGCTCTCCTTGATGCGCCCGGGGTGGCAGTCGAGAGCGGATTGCAATCTGACCGCATGGCGCGTGATGCTCGTAAAACGTGGTGAATCCAGGCGTGGGGCGGCCCGGCCGGCTGGGGCCGGCCGCATCCACTTTTTCTTCATACCTGCCGGAACGGTTGTCCCGTCTCCGTAACTCCAGCGAAATCCAGCGAAATGCGTTAGCGATACTGCCCGGCGTACTTGACCACCTTGTCGATATTGGCCTTGGTGATGAAGCCCGGGCCGGAACCGATATTGCGCGGCCCATAGGCGGGTGCCAGGCCGTAAGTCGCGAGGCGTTGCTTGAACTTCGGATTCGCTTCGAGGATCTGGCGGATCTTCGCCGGATCGGTGGTGTGTTCCTTCTTCACGATGGCCAGAACGGCGACCGGGATATAGCCTTGCAGGTAGGGTTGCTGGTCGATTGCGAACTGGATCGTGCCGTCCTGGATGCCCTTCGCGATGTCATTGTCGAAGTCGAAGGTTGCGAACCAGACCTTGCCGGCAAGGCCCATCTGCTGCAGCGCCTTGATCGTCGGCGCGGCCGACAGCGGACCGAGCGTGAGCACCGCCTGGGTGTTCGGATGGTTGCGCAGATACGCGCTTACTTTCGATTGCACACCGGTGGGGTCCTGGCCTGCGTCGAGCGTGGAAGACTTGAAGTCGACGCCGATTGCTTCGGCAAAGCCTCGGCAGCGTTCGAACGAAGCTGGGTTGGTGGCGTAATGGTTGACGCACAGGAACGACTTGATGCCCGCTGCTTTTGCTTTCTCTCCCGCCGCTTTGCCCGCGGTGTATTCAGGCTGACCGACGTGCATGATTGCGCCAAGCTGCGCGCTTTGCGCCTCGGTGCCGGAATTGATCGTGACGAGCGGGATGTGTTTCTCGGTGACCTTGGAGATCGCACTCTTGAGTACGTCGAAGTCGGCGATCGAGACGATCACGCCGTCGTAGTTGCGTGCGGCCGCCTGTTCGATCAGACGCGCCATGTCGGCAATGTCGCCGTTCGGCGGATTACGGTAATCGGTCTCGACGTTGAAATCTTCGTCGGCCTGTTTGATGGCGTTCTTGATGGTGTTCCACCACGAATCCGAATCCGGCGCGTGGCTGATCAGCACGAAGTGAGCGTCAGCCGCTCGGGCGGCCGACGCCGCACCGAATCCCGTCGCCAACGTCAATGCCGTCACCAGAATCCTGAGCGTAGCCTTGCCCTTGCAAAGTCTCATTGTCTCCACCTTTCTCGGTCTGTCGTTATTGAAGGGAGCGTCTGGCAGGCGGCCTTACGGATGCGCGCGCTGCGGCATGGATCAGCCGATGCACCATCGCTCACGACCAAGATTAGGCCAACTTCCGAAGCGTTGCAATGGAAATTTCATGAAAAATAAAAATGGAAAATACATTCCATTTGATGGGGTGGCTGCCTATAATCCGCAGCGTCAGGAAGCGCTGCGTCGCGCGTTGAAAGCGTATTGCGCACTGCAATAAAGCAAAGAAGAGAGAGCCATGGCGGAAGAGAGCACCGAAGACTTGCCGAGCGTCGAGGAATTGATGCAACGCATCGCGGAGAATTACGAGGCGCTGCCGCGTCAATTGAAGAATGTCGCGACCTATCTGGAGCAGCATCGCTCGAGCGTGATGGTGGATCGCACCAGCGATATCGCCGCGAGCTGCGGCGTGCATCCGTCCGCGGTGGTGCGCTTTGCGCAGCGCTTCGGGTTTTCCGGATTCTCCGATCTGCAGGCGGTGTTTCGTCAGGCGTATACAGGGCAGGGCACGTCCTCGCCAAGTTATCAGCAGAGGATTCGCAAGCTGATCGACGAGAAGCCCGGCGCGTTATCCGGCGGTTCGGTCGCGCGTGAATTCATTGCGGCCTCACGTGGGGGACTTGAAGAACTGGAAGCCGGTCTTGACGACAAGCAGTTCGACGCCGCCGTGAAGATGCTTCAGCAGGCGGACAACATCTACGTGATCGGCGTGCGGCGCTCGTTTCCGGTGGCGAGCTATATTGTCTACGCGTTGCAGCACACGCCAAAGCGCGTGCATCTGGTGTCCGGTTTCGGCGGCATGTACCGCGAACAGATTCGCAGCGTGAAGAAGGGCGACGTGGTGA
>NZ_JAXDPY010000460.1:0-4457 GCF_034668105.1 Paraburkholderia sp.
ACAGCGGCAAGTACGACGGTCTCACGTACGAGCAGGCGGTCGACCGGATCGCCGCCGATCTGAAGGAACTCGGCCTCGGCGACAAGCAGATCACGTGGCGTCTGCGTGACTGGGGCGTGTCGCGCCAACGTTACTGGGGCACGCCGATTCCGATCATCCATTGCCCGACATGCGGCGACGTGCCAGTGCCGGAAAAAGATCTTCCCGTCGTGCTGCCGGAAGACCTCGTGCCGGACGGCACGGGCAACCCGCTCGCCAAATCCGAGGCGTTCGTGAATTGCACGTGCCCGACCTGCGGCGGCGCGGCCAGGCGCGAAACCGACACGATGGACACCTTCGTCGATTCGTCCTGGTACTTCTATCGCTATGCGTCGCCGGATGCGAAGACCATGGTCGACGAGCGCACCGATTACTGGGCGCCGATGGACCAGTACATCGGCGGTATCGAGCATGCGATTCTTCACCTGCTGTATTCGCGCTTCTGGGCCAAGGTCATGCGCGACCTCGGGCTGGTCAAGTTCGGCGAGCCGGCCAGGAACCTGCTCACGCAGGGCATGGTGCTCAACGAAACGTACTACCGCGAAAGCGAAGCGGGCAAGAAGACCTGGTATAACCCGGCCGACGTCACCGTCTCGTTCGACGACAAGGGGCGCCCGGTCGGCGCCGTGCTGAATTCGGACGGCCAGCCGGTGGTACTCGGCGGCGTCGAAAAGATGTCGAAGTCGAAGAACAACGGCGTCGATCCGCAACTGCTGATCGATCAGCACGGCGCGGACACCGCGCGTCTGTTCGTGATGTTCGCCGCACCGCCCGAGCAGCAGCTCGAATGGTCCGGTTCGGGCGTGGAAGGCGCGAGCCGCTTCCTGCGCCGTGTGTGGAACTTCGCTCACGCCAACGAAGCCGCGTTGCGCGCCGGTGGCAAGCTCGACGCCGCGAATTTCAGCGAGGCCGACAAGGTGCTGCGCCGCGAGATCTACAGCGTGCTGAAGCAGGCCGACTTCGACTACCAGCGTTTGCAGTACAACACGGTGGTGTCGGCGGCGATGAAGATGCTCAACGCGCTCGACAGCGCGAAGGGCGCGCAACCGGGGGTCCTGCGCGAGACGTATAGCGTGATGCTGCGTGTGCTGTATCCGGTCGTGCCGCATCAGACGTTCCAGTTGTGGCAGGAACTCGGTTACGCCGACGAATTCGGCTCGCTGCTCGACGCCGCGTGGCCGAAGGTCGATGAACAGGCGCTGGAACAGGCCGAAATCGAACTCGTGCTGCAGGTGAACGGCAAGGTGCGCGGCGCGCTCACGGTGGCGAAAGATGCGACACGTGAAGCGATCGAAAAGCTCGCCGCCGCGCATGAGGCGGTCGAGAAGTTCAGCGAAGGCAAGACACCGAAGAAGATCGTCGTGGTGCCGGGCCGCCTCGTGAACGTGGTGGTTTGACAGCCCACCAATACATGACAGCAGACCAGCGCCGCCGCGTGTGGCGGCGCTGGTCTCCCGCTGCGGAATCCACTGCGAACCAGGAGCCAATGTGACTCGCAGAATGTTATTGACGCTGGCGTGCAGCGTGTTGATGTTGTCCGCCTGCGGCTTCCAGTTGCGCGGCCAGCAGGACTACGCATTCAAACGACTCTATATCTCCGGCGGTTCGGCTGCGGCCGGCGCACGGCTCGCACGCCTTGTGCAGGGCGGCAGCGACACGGTGGTGGTCACTTCCGTTGCGAATGCCGATGCAACGCTGCAGATCACCGAGGGTCGTGGCGTCAATACGCTCACGCTGAACTCGCTGGGTGTTGTCGAAGAGTATGCATTGAATCTGTCGATGACCTACACGCTGGTCGGCAAGGACGGCACGGTGCTGATTCCGTCGAGCGTGATCGCGCTGAACCGCGCGATGACCTATAGCGACCAGTTTTCGCAGGCCAAGGCCTCTGAATCCGACATCCTCTTCGCGGACATGGAAAACGACGCGATCGACCAGCTTACGCGCCGCCTGTCGCTGGTGCGCTCGATGCACCCGGCGCCAGGCCAGCAGGTGCCGTCGGTGGCGCCGCGCGCGCCATTGCCGCCGCCGCCGCTGTGAGCGTCGCGCTGTGTCTTTGTTTCGCTTGCCGCATGTGCCGCGCCTATGGACTCGCTCATGCAGTCCCTCATGCGGCCTGTCATGCGGCCTCTCATGCGGCCTCTCATGCAGCCTGTTAACCTCGTCGATCGGTAGCCATGCAACTGCGACTTGACGCGCTCGAAGCGCATCTCGCGAAGGGACTCGCCGGACTGTACGTCGTGTACGGCGACGAGCACCTGCTCGCGCAGGAAGCGAGCGACCGGATTCGTGCGACGGCGCGTGCGGCCGGCTTTACCGATCGTTCCGTGTTCACGGTTGAGCGCGGCTTCGACTGGAGTTCGCTGCTTGGCGCGAGTCAATCGATGTCGCTGTTCGGCGACCGTCAACTGGTCGAATTGCGCATTCCATCGGGTAAGCCCGGCAAGGAGGGCGCGGACGCGCTGAAAGCGCTCGCCGCCGCCGTGAATGACGACGTGCTGACGATGATCACGCTGCCGCGGCTCGACGCCGCGACGCAAAAGTCGGCGTGGTTCACTGCGCTGGCCGATGCCGGCGTCGCGTTGAAGATCGATCCGGTGGAGCGTGCGCAATTGCCGAATTGGGTGGGTCAACGGCTTGCCGCCCAGGGCCAGCGGGTCGTTGCCGGGGAAGAAGGGCGGCGCGCGCTGGCGTTCATCGCCGAGCGCGTGGAAGGCAACCTGCTCGCTGCGCATCAGGAAATCCAGAAGCTCGGGCTGCTGTATCCGGCTGGGTCGTTGAGCTTTGAACAGATCCAGGACGCGGTGCTGAACGTCGCCCGCTATGACGTTTTCAAGCTGAACGAAGCGATGCTGGCGGGTGATGTCGGTCGCCTCGCGCGCATGCTTGACGGCTTGCGGGGCGAGGGCGAGGCCGCGGTACTGGTGCTGTGGGCGGTGGTCGAAGAAGTGCGTACGCTGTTGCGGATCAAGCGCGGTGTCGCGGCGGGCAAGCCGCTCGCGATGCTGGTGCGCGAGAACCGCGTGTGGGGGCCGCGTGAGCGGCTGATCGGGCCGGCGTTGTCGCGCGTCACTGAAAGCGCGCTGGAGAAGGCGCTGGCTCTGGCCGCGCGGCTGGATCGGCAGGTTAAGGGCTTGTCGGGCGGCACGCCGGGCAATCATCGCAACGATCCGCCGCCTGATCCTTGGGACGGTTTGTTCGAACTGGCGATGACGGTGGCTTCGCCAAAAGCTGCGCCTGTGCCGCCGCCGCGACCTCGGGCCGGGGCGGTTGCGCCGACACGCAGACCGGGCTGATCTGGGCGATCGGTGTGGCTAAAGCAAAGCTTCGCCACCCGA
The DNA here is from genome assembly GCF_034668105.1 of Paraburkholderia sp. Classification (GTDB taxonomy): domain Bacteria; phylum Pseudomonadota; class Gammaproteobacteria; order Burkholderiales; family Burkholderiaceae; genus Paraburkholderia. The sequence goes on from NZ_JAXDPY010000460.1 coordinate 3,378, forward strand.
CTTACAATCTTTCGATCCTTCGCTAACTTTGCCTGTCCGCCGCACCTCGATGTGCGCGGCACCACGAGAATCACATGGATATCGACCAGTACATGACCGACCTCGGCCGCCGCGCCCGCCACGCTTCGCGGGCGATGGCGCGGGCGTCGACGGCGGCGAAGAACGCCGCGCTCGCAGCGGTGGCCGCGGCGATCGAGCGCGACGCCGCGTCGCTGAAAGAGGCCAACGCGCGTGACGTCGCCCGGGCCCGCGACAAAGGTCTCGACGCTGCGTTTGTCGACCGTTTGACGCTGTCGGACAAAACGCTGAAAACAATGGTCGAAGGCTTGCGGCAAGTTGCCGCGCTGGCCGATCCGATCGGCGAGATCAGCAATCTGAAGTATCGCCCGAGTGGCATTCAGGTCGGGCAGATGCGTGTGCCGCTCGGCGTGATCGGCATCATCTACGAATCGCGTCCGAACGTCACGATCGACGCCGCGGCGTTGTGCCTGAAGTCCGGCAACGCCACGATTCTGCGCGGCGGCTCGGAAGCGCTCGAATGCAACACGGCACTGGCGAAGCTGATCGGCGAAGGACTGGAGGCAGCGGGTTTGCCGCAGGACGCCGTGCAAGTGGTCGCTACCTCGGACCGCGCCGCGGTCGGCAAGCTGATTACGATGACCGAATACGTCGACGTGATCGTGCCGCGCGGCGGCAAGAGCCTGATCGAGCGCCTGATGAACGAAGCGCGCGTGCCGATGATCAAGCACCTCGACGGCATTTGCCACGTGTATGTCGACGACCGCGCCGATCTGACCAAGGCGCTGACCGTCTGCGACAACGCGAAGACGCACCGCTACGGCACCTGCAACACGATGGAAACGCTGCTGGTGGCGCGCGGTATCGCCGCTGAAGTGCTGCCGCCTTTGGGCAAGCTGTATCGCGACAAGGAAGTCGAATTGCGCGTCGACGCAGCGGCACGCGCGGTGTTCGCCGACGCGGGCGTCGGCCCGCTCGTCGATGCAACCGAAGAAGACTGGCGCACCGAATATCTTGCGCCGGTGCTGGCGGTCAAGGTCGTCGACAATCTCGACGCCGCGA
>NZ_JAXDPY010000461.1:0-3100 GCF_034668105.1 Paraburkholderia sp.
GCCGCCCAGCGCCACGGCGTGCGAAAAACCGAGCCCACGCGCATGCGCCCAACCGAGCACCGCGTTGGTCAGCGCATTCGACTGCGACACCCACGCCACGCCGCCCGGCTTCACCGTGCACGACGGCGCGCCGAAGTGCGCATGAAACGCCGGCGACACCACCCCGAGACTGCCCGGCCCGACGATGCGCAACAGATTCGGCCGCGCCGCCGAGAGCGCGTGCCGCAGATGCCGGCGATCGTCATCGCTGCGCACCTCGCCGACGATAATCGCCGCGCGCGTGCCCAGGCCGCCGAGTTTATGGATGATGCCAGGCCACGTATCCGGCGGCGTACAGATCACCGCGACGCTTGGCGCCTGCGGCAGGTCGCCGGCATCGTTGATCACCGGGTGGCCGGCAAGCGTGTTGTATTTGGGATTGACCGGCCAGACAGGGCCGTCGAAACCGCCTTCGAGCACGCGCGCCCACACCATCGCGCCCGTGCTGCCGGGCCGCTCGGAAGCGCCGATCACGGCGACGGACTTGGGTCGGAACAAGGCATCGAGATTGCGAACGGTCACGGGCGCTCCGCATGGTGAGGAAACGCGCCTGGAGGCGGGCGCGCGTCTCGTCAGGATAGGCGATGTCGAGGGCTCGCGCGGCGGTTGTGAATTTGCAGCTTGGGGGACATGAGATCGCTTTGACGAAGTGCCAACGTGCGCCAGAATATTTTTTGCGTGCTTAGGCAAAATATCGACGCGTTGCTCGAGGAATCGCTTGGCGCGAAGCTGTTCGAGCGCGATCACAAGGGCATCCGGTTGACGCCGGCCGGGCTGCAATTCCTGCCTTGCCTTTCCGATGCCTTCGACACGATCGAGCGCGGCTTTCGTCAGCTCACCACGACCAAAGGACGGCGGCGTCTCGTCGTCGCCGTGCCGCCTACTTTTGCGACGCAGTGGTTTTCGCCGCGACTCGGTTCGCTCGGGGACGAAATGCCCGACGTCGAACTGTCGGTACGTACGTCGCCCACGGAAGACTGTCACTGCAACATCCGCTTCGGCCGCGATGCGCTAGGGGGTGCGCATTCCGAATTGCTGATGACCGAGCGACATGTGTTGGTTGGCGCACCGCGTCTGCTCAGCGAATCGCTCGATATGCTGCTTGAGCATTTGCCCGCGCTGCACGTGTTGCATAACGATGCGCGGCTGGATCTATGGCCGAACTGGCTGGCGAAGGCGCGTTTGCCGGCGCGTTATGCGGAGAACGGGATTGAGTTTTCGACGCTGGAGCAGGCGATTCGCGCGGCGCGGAAAGGCGCGGGGCTGGCGGTGGTCGATCGGAACATGATCGTCGAAGAACTGGCGGATGGGAGTCTCACGCGGTTTTCGGATGTTGAGGCGGCCGGGCCTTATGGGTACTGGCTCGACGTGGCGCAACGCCACGCGGCGCTTGAACATGTGCAAGCGTTTGCTGATTGGATGCGGGAAGAAGTTTTGAAAATGGAGTGAGGGGAATTTCCAGGCGGCAATCGCATGGCCTCGCTCCGCGTTGTAGTGCCAGTGATATTTAACAAGTGGGGACGGTCCGTACGTGAATCTCTCACTTTTCCGCGTTCTCTATTTCTGCCCTCCCTTCCCCCTCACGGCATCGCCGCATCGGATTTCACGCGCCGTCTGTAGGACTTTTCCTTGGATATTAAGAATTTTCCGATGTTTGCTGAGATGTCGTCCCGCGATCATGTGAAGTGTTGCAAATGCAGCCTGACGGAACGTCCGGCGCTCGTGGCCTCCCGCCGGCCGTTTGCGAGTCACTGAGGTGAATACACATGATTAAGTCCGAGCTTTTCCGGAGCGAACCCGACTCCAACTATATCTGCCGCCAGACCCGCGTCGAGAAGCTCCTTCGCCCGTCACGCCAGTGACTCAAGCGAGTGTGGCCGTTACGCTTCCGACTGTCAGCACCGGAGCGTTCTCATCCAGGGTCGGCTCGATCGCGGGGTCGCAACCATTCTCGCTATCGTTCAATTGTTCAGCCGGTGCCAAGGTGTCGATCACACTCACCGATAACGTCTACCCGGCCAATCGAAGCGACACACTGCAGCTCACTGCCGACTCGACGGCGAAAGGCATTGGCATTCAGGTGCTGAGAAACGGCTCGCCGGTGTTGTTCGGGGCGGATTCAGCCGCTGCCGGAAATACAAACCAGTGGTTGATCGGTGACTCGCCAAATGGGACGCTGCAATTGCCTTTGACTGCTCGATATGTGAGCACTGCCCCGGTCTCTGCCGGAACGGTCAAAGCGCTTGCCACGTTCACCATGTCTTATCAGTAGTGCTGGGATCGCACGCGATCGCCGTGCGTAGGACACGGTAGTCCCAATGTCCATTCTGTCGTCGAATACAACGGGACACTGACCGGCATTCGCGTAGTCGTTGCGATGCCGGTTTTCGCAAAGCGTGGACATACTCCGCGTGTTTGGTGAAACGAAAGGGAAAGGGACTTCGAGGACAGGACGACGAATGCAACATATCGCAACGATCTGCAAGAGCGGGACCGCCTCCGCAGATTAGAACGAATTGTCCGATCGACATCGCCAGCATGCGACTGTCCCCTAGCCTGGCTTTGTCCGAACGGCCAAAACTGGCGCTTGAGCTTGAACAGGCGACCATCGCCGAGCCTCCCTCATTTATAATCATCAAGCCTTCGGGAAACACCCGGCGGTCAGGAATGGAAGCCTGAGTCAGAAACCGCACACCCGCTCACGCGGGGCGTGCGTCTACCGCTGCACGTCTATATTCCAATGGGCGGGCCGTGGTGGGGGAGCCGCAAGGCTCGCCGGTTTGTTTCTGACCCGGTCTTCCAAACCCGCTTCGTGCCCGCTCACCCGCTTAAAAAACGAGTGTCGGGCGATCCGAGATGTATCAGGGAGATCGCATCATGAGCAAATCCACAAAACAATCTCAACCCGATTCACGCCCGCCTGTCGACGCACTTCAATACGAAAAGCTTGCACTTTCGGCATTCAGCCTTTGTGACCGGCAGTTGAGCCAACTCAATACGTTGATCACACTTGGCTCTTCAATGTGTAGGAATCCTGCTATTACCAGTGACGAAAGACGAC
>NZ_JAXDPY010000462.1:0-30356 GCF_034668105.1 Paraburkholderia sp.
TCCGGGTTGTCCGGGGCGGCGCGTAGGCGATGCTGGTCGAGTACCCGTTCCAGTTGACGCGCAATGGCCACGCTCGTATCGATCAGCATGAGCCGGTCGCCGACGATGTCCCGGATCGCCGCATCGAGGAAAGGGTAGTGGGTGCAGCCGAGCACCAAGGTATCGGCGCCGGCATCGAGCATGGGCTGCAGGTAATTGCGCAGCAGCGCGCGCAATTCGGCGGAGCCTATGTCGCAGCGTTCCACCGCCTGCACCAGCCCATGGCCGGGCTGACAAAGAAAACGGCAATCGGCGGCGTAGCGCTCCAATAGCCCCTGAAAGCGGGCGCTGCGCAAGGTCACCTGGGTGGCGAGCACGCCGGCGACACGCGTTTTCGACTGCAGCGCGGCCGGTTTGACGCCCGGCTCGACGCCCACCAGCGGAATCGTCAGCTTTTCGCGGACCAATGCGATTGACTGCGCGGTCGCCGTATTGCACGCGACCACCAGCGCCTTCGCGCCTTGTCTCACGAGCCATTCCCCGATTGCCAGGGTGCGGTCGGCGATGAAGTCGTCGTCGCGCTCGCCGTAGGGCGCGTAGCGCGAATCGGCGACATAGATGAGCGCTTCGTGAGGCAGTTGCGCCCGGACCGCCCGTAGCACCGACAAACCGCCCAGACCCGAGTCGAAGATGCCGACCGGCGCCCACGAATCACCGCCTGAGGCGGCAATCGGGGCATTCGAAGACGGCGATTCTGCAGGCATAGGCGATAAGGACGCGCGCGGCGCAGCGGTCACGGCAAACTCACGAAAACGGAGAAGTGCTCAAGTATATCGCCCACGCGGCGCTTATTTGCCAAATAAGCTGATGAATAGAACAACCCGAGCAGCAAACCGGCCGGCAAAAAAGCTCCCGTGCGAGACGGTGTATGAGAACACTGACGCGCCGGCGCGCGGGGTTTTCCAAGCTGTCCGATCAGGACTCGATCGAACCCATCGCGGTTTGCTGATAATTCTGGATGCCGACCTTGTCGATCAGGTCGATCTGCGTTTCGAGCCAGTCGATGTGTTCTTCGGTGTCGTCGAGAATCTTCACGAAGATTTCACGCGAGATGAAATCGCGAACGGATTCGCAATACACGATTGCTTCCTTGCAGGTGCTCTGCGAAATCTGTTCGAGCTTCAGATCGCATTCGAGGATCTCTTTGGTTTCCTCGCCGATCAGCAGCTTGTGCAGGTCTTGCAGATTCGGCAGGCCGTCGAGCATGAAAATACGTTCGATCAACCAGTCGGCGTGCTTCATTTCGCCGATCGACTCATCGTATTCATGCTTGCCGAGTTTCTCGAGGCCCCAGTGCTTGTACATCCGCGCATGCAGGAAGTACTGGTTGATGGCGGTGAGCTCGTTCTTCAGCTGGGAGTTCAGATACTCGATAACTTTCTTGTCGCCTTGCATGGGGATTCCTTATAGGGGATTTGAATTTTCAACAACAATAAACGCCGGACCTGAAAAAGCCAAGGAAATGGACACAGTTTTTAGCCTTGATTTGCAAGGTTTTTGCGTGATGCGTACCGTTCTCATTTCACGATAAAAAAGCCGGGGTTTGAGGCCCCGGCTTGCGCTTTTTCGGCGAATGTTCCTACCGATCAAACTGTCGCGACCGGAATCTTGCCGATCCTGGCTTGCCATTCTTTCGGGCCAGTCTGGTGCACCGAGGTGCCGTTCGAATCGACGGCGACCGTGACCGGCATGTCCTGCACGTCGAACTCGTAGATCGCTTCCATGCCGAGGTCGTCGAACGCGAGAACCTTCGCGCTGCGAATGGCTTTCGACACGAGATAAGCGGCACCGCCCACCGCCATCAGATACGCGGCCTTGTGCTTCTTGATTGCCTCGATCGCCACCGGGCCGCGCTCGGCCTTGCCGATCATCGAGATGAGACCGGTTTGCGACAGCATGGTCTCAGTGAACTTGTCCATGCGCGTTGCCGTGGTCGGGCCTGCCGGGCCGACTGCCTCGTCACGCACCGGATCGACCGGGCCGACGTAATAGATCACGCGGTTGGTGAAGTCGACCGGCAGCTTTTCGCCCTTCGCCAGCATATCGGCGATGCGTTTGTGCGCCGCGTCGCGGCCCGTCAACATCTTGCCCGACAGCAGCAGCGTCTGGCCCGGCTTCCAGCTCGCGACTTCTTCCGGCGTCAGCGTATTCAGATCGACGCGCTTGCTCTTTTCCGTGTCCGGTTCCCACTGAACCTTCGGCCATGCGTCGAGCGAGGGTGCCTCGAGCTTCGCCACACCCGAGCCATCCAGCGTGAAGTGCGCGTGACGGGTTGCCGCGCAGTTCGGGATGATCGCGATCGGCTTGCTCGCCGCGTGCGTGGGCGCCGTCATGATCTTCACGTCGAGCACGGTAGCGAGACCGCCGAGACCTTGCGCGCCGATGCCGAGCGCGTTGACCTTCTCGTGCAGTTCCACGCGCAGTTCTTCGATCCAGTCTTTCGGGCCGCGTGCGATCACGTCCTGAATGTCGATCGGATCCATCAGCGATTCTTTCGCCATCACCATGGCTTTCTCAGCCGTGCCGCCGATGCCGATGCCGAGCATGCCCGGCGGGCACCAGCCCGCGCCCATGGTCGGCACGGTCTTCAGAATCCAGTCGACGATCGAGTCCGACGGATTCAGCATCGCGAACTTCGACTTGTTCTCCGAGCCGCCGCCCTTGGCCGCGACCTGCACGTCGACCTTGTCGCCCGGCACGATCTCGTAGTGGATCACGGCCGGCGTGTTGTCCGTTGTGTTCTTGCGCGCGCCTTCCGGCGGGCTCACGATCGACGCGCGCAGCACGTTGTCCGGGTTCAGATAACCGCGGCGCACGCCTTCGTTGATCATCTCGGTGACGCCCATGGTCGCGCCATCCCAGCGCACGTCCATGCCGACCTTGACGAACACCGTGACGATGCCGGTGTCCTGGCAGATCGGGCGCTTGCCTTCGGCGCACATGCGACTGTTGGTGAGGATCTGCGCGATCGCATCTTTCGCGGCCGGACTCTCTTCGAGCTCGTAAGCGCGGCCCAAGGCCTGGATGTAATCGAGCGGGTGGTAGTAGCTGATGTACTGAAGCGAATCAGCAATGCTCTGAATCAGGTCTTCCTGTTTGATGACGGTCATGGCTAGCTCAGTGGGGACAAGAGACGCGTGTTTTCAGACTCGCAGGACAGTGCGGTCAGTCGTGCGCCTGCAGGGGAGGGGAAGCGTTCGAACCCAGCGCGTGCAAACCCGCGGGTTCCTGAAAATGGTTCGGATGCGTATGGGTGGTGAGACGGTCGACAAACGCCATCACCAGCGCCGAGACGAGGAAGGCGACGTGAATGATCACCTGCCACATGATGGTGTGCGTCGAATTCTGGTCGGGGCTGATGAAGGTCTTCAGCAGATGGATCGACGAGATGCTGATCAGCGCCATCGACAATTTGACCTTGAGCACGCCGGCGTTCACATGGTCGAGCCATTCCGGTTCGTCCGGATGACCCTCTACGCCGAGGCGCGACACGAAGGTTTCATACCCGCCGATGATCACCATGATCAGCAGGTTCGAGATCATCACCACGTCGATCAGGCCGAGCACGACCAGCATGATGTTGGTTTCGTCGAGCGTCATGGAGGCCGTGACCAGATGCCAGACTTCTTTGAGGAACAGTACGACGTACACCGCCTGGGCGACGATCAGGCCCAGGTAGAGCGGCAGCTGCAGCCAGCGGCTCATGAAGATGAGGGCGGGAATCGGGCGCATCGGGCGCATCGGGCGGCGCGGACGGGCGGAGTCGGGTCGCGGAGCGGACATAGGCAAAGAGTTGGATGAAACGCAGGTGACGGAACAGGGACTCAACGTGCCGGCCCGGCGCCCAGATCAAGCGCGCGGGTCAAGCATGCAAACCTTGGCGCAGACGGCGCGGGGCACGGCCAGGCTAGGCCAGAAAAAGCTTACGTCGGGCGCGCTATTGTACAGCGTCTGTTGAATTTGCCGCGGCGCGGCGGGCAGTTTGAGCGGGCAGGCGTTGGCGTGGCTCCCCGGCATTGCCGTGGCTCCAGGTGGGCAACAGTCTTTGGTGAGCGCCAGCTTCGGCGAGCGTCTGTAGCAGGCAACGGCCGTTCACAGGCGGTCGGGCGTCTCAGCAGGAAGCGACGGTTAACAGGCGGCGCCGTTCACGGGGCTACCGGCGGCACCCGCTTGAATATCACACGCATCACTTGCGCCGCGCGCCGCTGTAGAGATCGTAGGGCGCATCGCATGACTGATCCGCCGCGGCAAAATGCGCGACGATACGCGCGCGTGCGGAACTTCTGTCGCCTTGCGCTGCGAAGATGCGCAAGTTCGTCAGGCGCAGCGGTGTTCCTGGCAAGACGGCGACGCAATCCACGAAGCGCGCGGTCGACAGATTCTTCTGCGGGACCGACTCGTCGAAGATCGAGAACAACAGGTGCGCCCCGTCGCGCCGTTGCGCCGCGGCCCGGCGCCTTGCCAAGGCGGCCGCGTTGGAGGGCAGCACGAAAGCGCACTGAGCGCCGAGGTCCACAAAGCACCGGTCCCCGTCGCCTTGCAGCGCGGCAAGCCCGTCGCGAGTGATTTGCGACACGCGGTACGAGGTGCCGACGTAGTCCTGCATCGATTGCAGTTCATCGAGGAAGCGTTGCACGAGCGCATCGGGCAACGAACCTCCGCGCAGCAATTCACCGATAGGGCGATGACCGCCGTCGACGAAATGGCTCATGGCGCTGTAGAGCCCTGCATTGGAGCGCCGCACGAGGTCGTCGAGCCGATGGCGATCGACGGGGCCGAGCCTTGGAGAAGAGTTCATGGTGTTTTCAGGAGGGAAGTTCGGGCAGTGGTCGGGCTATGAAGCGGACTATGAAGCGGGCTATGAAGCGGGCTATGAAGCGGGCTATGAAGCGGACTATGAAACGGCCTATGAAGCGGACTATGAAGCGAGCTATGAAGCAGGCCATGAGGCAAGGGCATGAAGGGGGATGAAGCGGGACCAGGCCATGAAGCAGGCCATGAAGCACGCCATGAAGCACGCCATGAAGCAACGCGGCTCGCTGTTGCGCTGCCCCGCTTCCGGCCGGCGTCGATGCGACGGCCGGCCGTGAGCTCAGGGCTCGGTTAAGCGGCGCCGCCTCCAGCCGCTCCCGCTTTGCCCATCATCGAAGTGACCATGCCGAGCAACGGCATCGCGGCTGAAATGGCCGTCCCGATGAGGCCCATGATCTGACTCAACGCGCCCGCCATGTCGGCGCCACCGCCGCCGCCCTGTGTCCCTGCGCCCTGGGTGCCGAACTCGCCGTCGTTCGCCGCTGCGAGCGGCTGGTGCAGCATGGCGGCGGGCGGCATATTGCCGGCAGCGCCGATCTCGTCGGGGGAAAACATCCGCACGGAGCTGAAGCTCGCGTTGGTCTGGATGCCGTTTTGCGCCGCGTCCGGCAAATTGCCCATATCGAACGGCATGCTGCCGCCGACCATGTTGATTGCATTGCTCATTGTGAAATCCTGGTGATTAAGAGTTAAACCGTTCGGTTGCCGTTTTAGCGCGAACAATCACAGTGGGTGCTCCACGTTGTTCGATTCCCGACTGTGAGAGAAATTGGTCTGATTATTTCGATAAACCCCCTTGCGTTGGTTGGTGAAATTTGCGTGCTGCGTCTGGATCGATTGCATGTATGCCGATTGGATATTTCTGTTCGAGTATTTGCGTGACGCAGATGATTCTGATGAACCCGGTGAAGTTGCAGATGGTTTCTTGTGTCATGTCGATTTCGAGAGCCCATTTTGAAATCAGTTTTCCTACTGTCAGAGATTCCTGACGGGCAATTTCCTCGATGATTCGCCAATAGATTTCCTCGAGTCGCAGACAGGTTGCGAATCCGTTAATTCTGACGGAGCGTAGTCTCGGTCTTGCGAGTTGAGGGGTGAAGTTGCAATACCGTGTCATCCGCATGTGGGTGCGCATGTAGGAATTGAGGAATGACCTGCTTCCATTAAGAGGTTGAAGCGGAGCGGTGCGCTTAATTGCGGGAGAGACTGTCCGGTACGAACTGAATTGCACGAGTTGGCTGTCATGATCGGATTAATCGAGTTGTCAGTTCCGCAATCCTCGCTCTACAGGAAAAGAACAGGTCATACAGATGTATGACTTATCGTCGCCTGCACTTCATCTGTATTTTTGGATAAGTGAATTTCCGCAGAGTAAATGCCACTTCAGACAAATGCCGCGTATTGGCATTCGGTCAGTTGGGCGGAATCGCGCCGATGCATCGGTGTTTTAACCACTGCTCATGTCTTATATGTGTATGACCTTGGGCATGGAAAACATCATTAAATTTGTGGCTAACGGAGTCAATAAACGTAGCCAGGGATTTTTAATGCTTATGATGCGGCGCAACGATTCGACTATTGAGAAGGAGAAGGGCGGCGACGAACGCCCGGATTTGCCGTCGTGCGCCTGCCGGGCCGCCTTGCGTCACGTCGCGGGACCGCTCGGCCTCGCCTCGGCCGTGTTGCTTCTACCGGCGGCGCAAGCCGCGACACCCGCATGGCAAGGTGCGCCGATCCACTACGCAGTGAGCGGCGCCCCGTTGCCCGACGTATTACGCGACGTGCTCGCCGTCGAAGGCTTGAGCGCCGACATCGGCCGCGATGTGAAGGGACTGGTCAATGGCCGTTTCGACGACACGCCGGGCAATGTTTTCATCCAGCTGATCGAGGCCTACGGACTTGTCTGGTATTTCGACGGCAAGGCGATGCATGTCGCGAGCGCGTCGGACGTGCGCAGCCGGGTGATCCCGTTCGCGCCGATGACCCGCGAGGCCGTCGCGTCCCTGCTGCGCAACCTCGATCTCGACGACGCCCGGCTGCCGGTCAAATACTCCGCGACCACCGTCAAGGTAGCGGGCCCGTCGAAATTCGTCGACGCGGTGGCCGAGGCGATCGACAAGGCGCAGCGGCAGACCACCGTGGCGCCATCGTTCGACGAGACTGTCATCCGCGTTTTTCCGCTGCGTTATGCGCAGGCGCAGGACGTCCGCTATGCGGTCGGCGCGCAGGAGCAGGTGGTGCCGGGCGTCGCTTCGCTGCTGCGCCGCTTGATGACGGATACCTGGCAGGCCACGGCCCAGCGTGCCGCGCGCTCGCACGCCGACGCTCGCGCCGACGCGCGTGCCGATGCTCGCAATGCGCGCGGCGGGCCGCCGCCGTTGCCGAGCCTGCTCGGCCTCGGCCTCGCCGGCACGCCGCCTGACAATGCCGCCGAGCCGGCTCCGCCGCTGCCCGATTCCGGTTCCGACACTGCCCAGCCTGTCGCGACCCCTGCGCGGCGCAACATCGTCGCCGATCAGCGCAGTAACTCGGTGGTCATCAGCGACCTCGTGTCGATGATGCCGAACTACGAGCGCGCGATCGCGATGCTCGACCAGCCGCAGGAGCTCGTTGAGATCGACGCGGTGGTGATCGACGTGTCGTCGAATGCCGCGCGCTCGCTCGGCGTGCGTTGGGGCGGCGCGAACGGACGTATCAACGTCGCCTCGGGGACCGCGAGCGCGCCGACGGGCTTCCGCGCGGTGGACCTGGTCACGCCGGCAAGCGCGGCGGCCGGGCTCAATCTTGCAACGCTGATCGGCAACTCGGCGCAATACCTGTTCGCCCAGATTCATGCGCTGGAGGAAGCCGGTCAGGCGCGTGTGCTGTCGCGCCCGCAGGTCTTGACGCTGAACAACACGGAGGCGGCGCTGACCTCGCGCAGCACGGTGTATGTGCGGGTCGCGGGCAACCAGGCCGTCGACCTCTTCAACATCGATACGGGGATGACGCTGAAGGTGACGCCGAGCGTCGAATCGACCGGCGAGCCGCGCCGCAATATCCGGCTCAATATCCAGATCGAAGACGGGACGTTCAATACGTCGGCGTCGGTGGACGGTATCCCGAAGGTCGATAACCACTCGGTCGTCACTCAGGCGATCGTGCGCGACGGCGAGAGTCTGCTGATCGGCGGCTATCAGTATGAACGTAGCGAAAGCACCACATCCAAGGTGCCGCTGCTCGGCGACGTGCCCTATCTCGGCGCGTTGTTCCGCGATACCGAGACCACGCGAGAGCGCCTCGAACGGCTGGTCCTGATCACGCCGCGCCTGAAGCGCCTCACGGGTGATGGGGTGTCGGACACGGCGCAGGGCGCGGATGGGATGACGATTGGTACTGCTACTTCAAGTCCGGATGCGAGTTCCGTTGGGACGGCAGTGACCGCGAGCGCGTTGCCCGTAGCGACGATGTCATTGGCGAGCAATGCGCCTCTTGCCGCGCGTCCACGGTCACAAGCGCAACAGGCACAGCCAGCGCAACCGGCACAGCAAGCGCAACCGGCACAGCAAGCGCAACCGGCACAGCAAGCGCAACAAGGCCAACAAGGCCAACAAGCCCAACAAGCCCAACAAGCCCAACAAGCCCCGCAACCGCCTGCCCCCAATGTCCCGTCAGCGGTCGACGCGGCATTGCGGGCGCTGGCCCAGCCCACCGCGCCCGCCGCTCCTCAGCCGTCTGCGTCCCCGTCCCTGTCACCGCCCGGCTTGCCGCTGGTCAGCAAGATGCCATGGGAGAACCGCCATGACCGCTGACGCACGGATTGTCGTGATGGACGGCGTGCACACCGGCGCAAGCGTGGTGCTGTCGCCCGGCAAGCCGTTGCGCATAGGCAGCGGCGGCGAAGCCGACCTGATGGTGATCGACGAAGGCGTCGAACCGCTGCACGCCACCGTCGAGTTGCACGGCGCAGCGCTCGCGCTGGTCGCCGACGCTGCGCGCGTCGCTGTGTTTGGCCGGCCTGTGCCGCCGGGGCGCCGCGTGCTCCTTGAGCGCGGCGCGTGGTTTTCGGCGGGGGCCATCACGTTCCAGTTCTGCGGCCGCGATGCGCCGGGTCCGACGCTGGCGCGCGACGCGGAGCGTGCCTACCTGCGCCGTCATGCGCCGCTGGCGTACATCGCGCGGCACTGGACCGATGCCTCGCCGGTGACGCGGGCCGTGGCCGTTGCGGTGCCGGTTGTCTTCGCATTGCTCACGTGGACCGCTGCCCACCAGTGGCCCAGCGACACACCGCGCGCAGTTCATGGGAACGACGCGTTCCGGCTGGTGAAGACGCACCTCGACCCGAAGACCGGCGCACTCATTTACGAGGGCTACGTCGAGTCGGCCGCCGATCTGGCGGCGCTGACCGCCAGTGCCTGGTCGCGGCAACGCGCGCCCGTGATGCATGTGTTCGTGCTCGCGCTACTGCGGGAGCAAGTCGACGAATTTCTCGCGCACTACTACCGCGGCGCCACCGTGCATGCCACGCAACCCGGCGCATTCGCCGCGACGCTACCCGACCCGCAGGGGTTTCTGTCGCCCGAATCGTGGGACTACGCACGTGTCGCGCGTCTCGCCGGCGCCGAAATCAACGGACTGCGCGGCCTCACTTTTCCGGGGCATGCCCAGCAGGGCGAGCGGGTGCGGGTACCGCTCGAAGCACTTGGCCTGAATCTGCTCGCGAGCCGTCACGCATTCTGGCTCACGGATGCGCAAGGCGTGCGCTATTTCGCCGGCGCGCGACTGCCGATCGGTCGGGTGACACGCATCTCGGCTTGCACCGCGGAGCTCACGCGCGACGACGACGGTTCGGTCTACGAATTCTTTCTGGATGCCGCCCATGCTGGAAAAAACTGCCGGTAAAAGCACGCTTGGCGCGTGTGCCGATCTCCCGCTCGAAGCGCAACTTGCCGAAACCGGCGGGGCGGGGCGCGAGTCGATCGTGGCACGCCTGACCACGGAAATAGACGCGATGAACAGCGCGCTGCCGGGTGCGTCGCCGACTGTGCGAAAGGAACTGATTCTGCTTGTCGAGTGTTTGCGCGCGGCTCGGCAAGTGGTGGAACGAAGCGTCAGCTTCACAAACGCGCGCGATAAAAGATAAGGAATAGAAATCATGAATCAGGTCAATACGACGATGTCCCCGAATCTGGGCGGCAACTTCGCCGGCGGCGCGAGCGGTTCGACGGTCGGCGCGAGCGGCGGCCTGTCGGCCCAGAAGGTGGCCGAGGTGCTGGCGAAGATCCTCGAGAAACAGAACCAGGACTTCGACAGCAAATTACAGCAGGCCGAAGGCACCGACGACAAGCAGCAGAACGCCGCGATGATGAAAGTGCAGCAGGCAATGGGCGCGGTGAACACGACCCAGAGCGTTGCGACGGCCTGCGTGCAGGGTCTCACCGACGCGCAGAAGGAAACGGCGCGCGCCTCTCATTAACACATTTCCCGTTTCACTTTAACCAGGACGGAGACGCCTTGCGGCGTCTTCGGGGAGCCATCGCCGATGCAGAGCGACACCTTGGAGCTGCTGATTTCGATCGGTCACTACGCACGCGTGCATGCGCGCTTCGATGAAGCGCGCTATCTGTTCGAGCGGCTTGCCGTGCTGTATCCGCAGCGGGCATTTCCGTATCTCGGACTGGGGTTGGTCGAGATCGACCGGGCGAATTACCGTGCCGCGTCCCTGCTGTTCGTGCGCGCCGTGGAAGTCGCACCCGACAGTGCGCTGGCGCGTGCATGGCTCGGCGTGTGCCAGGTGTTCGAAGGCCACTACGCGCTCGGTGCACGAACGCTGATCGCGGTGGCCGACGGCGACGAAGCCGGCGCGGCTTCGATGGCCGCGGCCTTCCTGAATCTGCCTGAATGCGCGCCTTATCGCCACGCGGCTCGTCCCCCCCAGGCTGAGCGCGCCGTGGGTCCCATTTCAACCATTGAACGACTGACTATTCGAGGCAGCCATTGATATGTTGCACGTCCCTGTCACAACCTTGCCGGCGCAGTCCGGCGCAGTGTCCCCGCCATCTTCCGTATCGGCCATGTCTGGCCCGACCCTACGGGTCGCCGATGGCACGGCCGACCAGGGCTCGCTGATCGAGCGTCTTCTGGCGCACGCGCAAGACGTGCAGGACACGTCGGCGCAACAGCTATCGCAGCACCTCGACCAGCTTGACGCCGGCCGCATCTCGACCTCCGACATGCTGCGCCTGCAGGCCGACATGGGCGCTTTCTCGGTGCGCGTGCAAATGACGGTGCGCGTTGCCGACGAGACCGGCCGCGCCATCCAGACGTTGTCGCAGCGAAGCTGATGCGGCGCGCCCTGATCCTGCTGCCGGTGCTGCTGCTCCTCGTCGGCTGTAGAACCTCGCTGTTCGAAGGCCTGGACGAGGACCAGGCGAACCGCATCATTGCCGCGCTCAGCCATCACGGCGTGAACGGTTACAAGGAGCGCAACGCGGACCGCACCTGGAACATTTCGGTCGACGACGCGGACGCGGTCGTGGCCACCGAACTGGCCAGCGCCTATGCGCTGCCGCGCGGCGGCCATGCGAATCTCGGCGAGCTGTTCAGCCGCCAGGGCCTGATTTCGAGCCCTGAAGAAGACCGTGTCCGCTACGTGTACGGGCTCTCGCAGGAGTTGTCCGAAACACTCGAAAAGATGGACGGCGTGCTGCTGGCCCGCGTGCATATCGTGCTCCCCGAAAAAGATCCGATGGATCCGGCGCAGGACGCGCTGCCGTCGGCCTCCGTGATGATGCGCTATCGCAGCGACTACAACCTCGAGCTGATGCGCGACAGGATTCGCGCGCTGGTGGCGGGGAGTGTCGAAGGCCTGACGCCCGCGCGGGTGTCGCTGACGCTGCTGGCGGTCACGCCGGTGCTGACCTTCCCAGGCCGATGCGCGGACGGCGGCGATGTCGCCAGTGCCGCGGGCGCGGTGGTCGCCACGGATTGCGTGCGAGACGGCAACCCGTCGCGCACCACCGCGATGCTGTGTGTGCTGGCGCTGCTCGTGCTGCTGGCCGCCGGCTTCATGTGGTTGTGGCGTTCGCAAACCCGCACGTGGTTCGGACGGAAGACACGCGGCGATGCGGCGAAGGCTGGCCGAGGACAACCTGCGAAGGCGGCTCCGCAAGCGCCGCGCGACGGGCCCGAGGCGCACACCGCTGAGACCGTAGCCAAGGCCTCGAAGTCCGCGAACCGTACGGGAGATGACGCATGAAACACGCGTACACCAGCGCACCCGCTGATTGGGTGCATGACAGCTGGCTCGAATCGGGGCGTCCCATTCGTCACGTACGTGACGAGCGGCACGCGCGAGCCGCGCATGCTTTTCTGTTCGACCGTTACCCACAACTGAATCACGTGAGCCGCGCCGGCTTGCCGCCGGCGCTGCCGCTGTGGCCACGGCCGGCGTGCGCGCGTCTGTGCCGGATCGTTGCCGCGCTTGCCTTCGCCGGCTCGTTGCGCCGGATCGTGGCCGCACCGGCGCGCATGGCGTTCGCGGCCGGCGTCGCGCCGCATCTGCTCGGCACGCTGCAACGGCACCCGCGTAGCGGCGCGGCGGATCTGAGCGTCGAGCCGATGCCGTCGCTGTTCAACCGGCGCGACATGACGGCGCTCGGCCTGACGCTGGCGACCCACGTCGCCGCCGACTCTCCCTATGCGTTCTGGTGGAGCCTGCGCTTGCCGCGAGAAGTCGTGGAGGCTGCGGCGCGCTATCGCGTGCACGGTCTGTCCGTGCTCGACGCTCAGCAGCTGATCGCCGACGCGCGGCGTGTGATGGAGGGGCCGGCATGCTGATCTGTCGAATGGGTGCATGGCGAATTGAATCCGACGGTCATCTGAGTGCGCTCGAACTGGCGTCGTTCGAGGGCTTGCGCGCGGTCGAGGCGCAACGCGCGAGCGAAGCGGCCGGTGAGCGCGTGCGCCTCGCACAGCAGGCGCGTGAACTCAAACGCCGGGCCTGGCGTCACGGGCACGCGGCCGGCAAGGCGGCGGCGTTGCGTCAGCAGGTGGGACGCGCGGCCGCGGCGGCCTTTGCCGCGCAACGGCTCGAGGACCGGCTGACGCAGATCGTGCTGGGGGCGGTGAGCGCCATCGTCGGCGAGTTGCCGCCTTCGGCCGCGTTGACCAATCAGTTGCGCCGCGCGGTCGCGGTGTCGCAATCGCAACGGCTGGTTTCCGTGCGGGTTGCACCGGCGGCGTTCGAGGAAGCGACGCAGTTGATCGCCGTCGTCGAACATGAGCTCGCCGCGCCGTTCTGCACGGTGCTGGCCGATGCCGGCTTACCCGCGCATTCGTGCGTCATTGAGACGGAGGCCGGCGTGATCGATGGCGGTCTGAAAGTGCAGTTGCGCGCTCTCGAACGCGACATCCGCGACGGCGTCGCCGCGCTGTTGCGCACTTACGACCTCGCCGACGGTGTGGGCCGCACGACGTTCGACATGGTCGAGCAGGGCGTGCGGCACACGTTGGCCGCGCTGGCCGCGCCGCTCGTGCTGCCGCCCCAGCGAGCCCCGGCGTCTGAGCGGGCGCGCGTCTTTCAACGGCCGTTCGTGCGGGAGGTCGCATGACGCTCTGGCCGGACCTGGAAACCCTCGCGCCGGCGGACGCCGAGCGTCACAACCTGGCGATCGGCCACTTCGGCCGGCCGCGGGTGGTGCGTGTCGGCACCGGCCGTTTCACGCTGGAGTTCGAAGCGTGCCACGCGCGCTATCCACTGCGCCTGTCCGGCATGGCGGCACAAGTACCGTTCAGCGCCACCTGCGATGCCGGCGCGCTATGGCCGGAACTCTCGCCCGCGGTGATCGGCGCGCGCGGCGACACCGCCGTGACGCATGTCGCCGACGCGTTGAGCGACTGGTTGTGCGCGCTCGAAGGCCTGTTCGGTTTCACGCTAGAACTCACCGGCGTGGCGTTCGACGCCGTCGCGCCGACGGGCGCCTATGGCATTGCCGTCACTCACGCGACGAGCGGCCGCGCGGCCCACTTCTCGTTCTGCAGCCCCGCGGTCGATGCCTGGCTGCGGCGCCATCCACCGGTCAGGCCGACCAGCGACGCGCTGCTGCGCCGCCTGTACGTCCGCATGCCGATCTGCCTCGCGGGCCCGTCGATGCCGTTGCCGCGCTTGCGCAAGGTCACGGTGGGCGACGCGCTGCTGTTCGACAGTCAGTCGTATTACCTGCGCGTGCCTTTGCGATTGGGCGCGTGCCGGATCTTGTTGAAGTTCACTGAGGAGCACACCTTGATAGACCATGTCCTGAACGATGAAACCCCGCCCGTCGAAGTGACCAGCGAATTGCTGCCGATCGACGCCCTGACCTTCGCGTTCGAAGCGGTGCTCGGCACGCTGTCGTTGTCGGTCGCCGAACTGGCTCATCTGCGCCAGGGATCGATCGTCGCGTTCCGGCTGCCTTCGCGTGAGCGCAGCGTCACGCTGCTCTGCCAGGGCATTCCGTTTGCCCGCGGCGAGCTGATCGATATCGACGGTTCGCTCGGCGTGCGCGTGACCCGGCTGACTCACGCAGACGTACCGGCATGATCGCCCAACTCGACCAGCTGCAGGTTGTCGGCGTGTTCTTCATGCTCGGCCTGCTACCGCTCGCGGTCGTGATGACGACCTCGTTTACGAAGTTCAGCATCGTGCTCACGCTGCTGCGCTCGGCGCTCGGCGTGCAGCAGGCGCCGAGCAACCTGGTGATCTCGGGGCTCGCGCTCGCGGCGACGCTGGTCGTGATGTCGCCGACGCTGGCAAAGATCGAAAGCGCTTTGCCGGTCGGCGACAACGGCGAACTCTCATTGCCGCGTCCCGCCGAACTCCTGCAGGCCGTGCGTGGTCCGCTCGGCGACTTCATGCTGGCGCATTCGCGGCCCGATGAACGCAAGTTTCTCGTCGGTGCCGCGAAGCGGATCGATCCACAGCGCGAGGCCCACGAAACCGATCTTCAACTGCTGATTCCGGCGTTTCTGATCGGCGAGATATCGAGTGGATTCGAAGCGGGCTTTCTGCTCTATATCGCGTTTCTGGTGGTGGATCTGGTCGTGGCCAACGTGTTGACCGCCATGGGCATGGTGATGCTGTCACCGAGCACGGTGTCGATTCCGTTGAAGTTATTTATTTTCGTGTCGGTATCAGGCGTTTCGAAGCTGATGCACGGCCTGATCGTCGGCTATGTCAAATGAACAGTGTTCCGTCTCTTGCCACCTTGTCCAGCGACGCGCTCATGCTGGTGTTCTGGTTGTCGTTACCCGCGCTGGCTGTCGCGACCGTGGTCGGTTTGCTGGTGGGCTTGTTGCAATCGGTGACGCAGATCCAGGATCAGAGTCTGCCGTACGGGGCCAAGATCATCTGCGTCGGCGCGGTGCTGATCGTGACGGCGCCGTGGGCGAGCCGCGAACTCGCGCGCTTTCTCGCCCATGTGTTCACCTTCATCGCGGCGGGGCGGTTGCATTGAGCGTGGACTACCTCGACTATCTCAAGGGCTTTGCGTTTTGCGCGATCCGGCCCGCCGTGGCGCTCTACCTGATTCCGTTCGGCCAGAGCGGCTCGCTCGGCATTCTGTTGCGGCTGCCGATGGTGCTGGCGCTGGCCATGCTGCCGCAACATACCGGCTGGCCGCCGCACCTGCTGCCGGCAATCGGCGTGGAAGCGGCGACCGGCGTAGCGCTCGGCCTGCTGCTCGGCACGATCTTTCATGCGGCGGCAGCGGCGGGTGCGGTGCTCGACCAGCAGGGCGGTTATGCGAGCGCGGCGGTCTACGATCCGCACTTCCAGCAGGAAGCGGCGCTGTTCGAAACGCTGTTTCTCCAGTTTGCCGCGCTGACCCTGTTCACGGGGCCGGGCCTGCCGCTGCTGTTCGGTTTCTTCACCGATGCGTGGGTGCTGTGGCCGCCGGGCCGCTGGCGCGTCGACCTGACCGACGTGTTCCGGCACATCGCGCTGACCGAGCTGGCCGCAACGCTCGCCGAAGGCGTGCGGCTCGCCAGTCCGCTGCTCGGTCTGATGCTGCTGATCGACGTCGCGTTCGGGCTGATGTCGCGGCACGCGAAACGGCTCAACCCGTTCGCCACCGCACGGACCGTCAAGGCAATGATCCTCTCGTTTGCGGCGATGCTGAGCGTGCCCGCGCTGTTCGCGCAATTGCGTCTCGCCTTCGATCACGTGATCCATTTGCCATGAGCGATAAGAGCGAAGCCCCGACCCCCAAGCGGATCCGCCGTGCCCGAGAAGACGGCGAGATCACCAGGAGCACCCATCTGACGGTGGCGTTCAGCGGCCTCGTCTGGTGGCTGTATCTGTTTATCGAAGCGCCGCACCTGTATGCGCTAGGCACGCGTCTGATCCTGCATGTGACGCTTCAGGACCAGGCGCTGCCGTTCGGTGAGCGGCTCGTCTCGATGCTTGCCGCGCTGAGCGCGTTCCTGCCGGTCGTGTTGATCGCGCTCGGTGTCGGCGCGCTCGCGGTACTCGTGCCGGAGTTGATGCAAACGCGTGGCCTGATCGCGTGGAAGCGCGTCACACCCGATGTGAAGCGTCTGAATCCGGTCAACGGTCTCAAGCAGATGTTCAGCTTGCGCCTGCTATGGGACACGGTGCTGACCTTGCTGCAATTCGCGGTGCTGCTGTTTCTGTTCGTGCAGGCGCTTACCACGTGGTTGCGCCAGCTCGCGCCGATGTGGGCGTTCTCGTTACCGGTTCAGCTCGGCTATACGGTCGGCTCGCACTCGCATCTGCTGATTGCGATGGCGGCGTCGCAGATCGCGCCCGCCGCCGCCGACTATTTCATTCAGCGCTTCTTGTTGCTGCGCAGCCTGCGCATGGACAAGAGCGAAATCAAACGGGAGTTCCGCGACGACGAAGGCGACCCCTACGTCAAAAACCGTCGCCGCGCGCTTCATCGGGAGCTTGGGCAATAACATGTTGAATCGTTCCATTCTGAGCCGCTACGATCTCTCGGCCATCTTCGCGCGTCACGCCGATGTCGCGGTCGGCATCGGCATTCTGACTGTGCTCGCGCTGCTGATCGTGCCGGTGCCGCCGTTCGTGCTCGACCTGTTCATCTGCGTGAGTTTCGCATCCAGCCTGACGATGCTGACCACCACGCTGTATGTGTCGAGGGCCGCGGATCTGGCGAGTTTTCCGTCGTTGCTGCTGATCACCACGCTGCTGCGTCTCGCTCTCGCGATCGCGTCGACCAAGATGATCCTGCTGCATGCGCACGCCGGCCAGATCATCGGCGCATTCGGCGAAATGGTGGTGGGCGGCAACGTGGCGGTCGGGCTGGTGGTGTTCATCGTGCTCGCGGCGATCCAGTTCATCGTCGTCGCGAAAGGTGCGGACCGGGTCGCCGAAGTGGCCGCGCGCTTCACGCTCGACGGCATTCCGGGCCGCCAGATGAGCATCGACGCCGACATGCGCAACGGCGTGATCAGCGCGGCCCAGGCGAGCCGGCTGCGCGCCGCGCTCGAGCGCGAGACGTACTTCTACGGCTCGCTCGACGGCGCGATGAAGTTCGTCAAGGGCGATGCGGTGGCCGGCATTGTGGTCGCGCTGGTGAATATCATCGGCGGCCTCGCGGTGGGCATCGCGCAGCGCGGCATGTCGTTCGCCGACGCGTTGCATGCCTACACGATTCTCACGGTGGGTGATGGTCTCGTCTCGCAGATCCCGTCGCTGATCGTTTCGGTGGCGGCCGGTCTTCTCGTCACCCGCGTGGCGTCGGCCGACGCTGCCGACGCGCATCTCGGCGGCGACATTTACCGGCAACTGGCGATGCATCCCAAGGCGATCGGCATGGCCGGGATTGCGTGCCTGTCGCTGGCGGCGATTCCCGGTTTTCCGCACCTCCAGTTTCTGGTGGCCGGGGGGCTGCTGCTTGTGCTCGCGGTCACGCTAATGCGCAACGCTGCGCTCGCGACGAACTCGCAGCGCGCGCTGATGCCGGAGATGACGCGCGACGGCGGCAATTACGTGCCGCGCATTCTTGACGACGTCGAGCTCGGCACCAGTGCGGCCTTGCGGCTGCGGCTCGGCCTCGATGCCTTCGATGCCTTGCGGCCCGAAGCGCTGAACCGGCGGCTCGGTCAACTGCGCCGCAATCTGATGATCGATCTTGGCGTGCCGTTTCCCGGTCTCGCGTTGCTGCGCGATACGCGGCTCGCGCCCGAGCGCTACATCGTGGATATCGAGGATGTGCCGTTTGCGAGCGGCACGCTGGTGGCCGCTCATACGCTGATGAGCGGCGACGAGAACCGCATCGTGTTCGACGGGGTCGAGGGCTACCGGCCGCGTGCGCCGAAATCGGTCTGGGTGCCGAATGCGAAGGCGGCCGCGATCGACGATCCGGAGATCCACAAGGCAAGCGTCGACGAGGCGTTATGCGATCACCTGGCGGAGATCTGCGAGCGTTCGGCAGCCGATTTTCTCGGCACCCAGGAGACCCGCTTCCTGCTCGATCAGTTGTCGATCGAATTTCGCGAGCTGGTCGCGCAGGCGGGGCAGGCCGCGAGCACGGTGCAGCTCGCGGGCGTGTTGCGGCAATTGCTCCAGCAGCAGGTGCCGATTCGCAATCTGCGCGCGATTCTCGAAGCCGTGGTGCGCGTGCCGGCGGGTGAGCGCACGCTCGACCGGATGGTGCGCGAGGCGCGTATCCAACTCGGGCGGCAGATCGCACGTGGTTACGCCGACCTGCAAAGCTGGACGATTTCGGCGGCCGTGCTCGACCCGGCATGGGAAGCCAGCCTCGAGGCGCAAATTCGCAGCGGCGTGGACGGCGAGCCGCAGTGCGTGCTGTCGGCGGACGAGCTGACTCGCGCCCAACAGTTGCTGGCCGCGGATCTGTCCGAGATCCGGCTGATCGTCACCAATGCGGTGCTGCGTCCGCATCTGGTGCGGTTACTGCGCGACTTCGGATTGCGCATTGACGTGCTGGCGATCGAAGAGATTCCACTCGACGTCTTCCGTATCCAGACCATCGCGACGCTTGGCGCGCCATAAGGAGGAGATCATGCGAGCGACGCAAAACAGTGCGCCCCTGTTCATGTCCGCGCCAAGTTTGCGCGGGCGGGTGGTCGAAGCGCGCGGTGTGATCGTGCGCGTGGTGGGTGTGTCGTTGCGCGTCGGCGAGAAAGTGCGCCTCGTGCGGCCGGACACCCTCGAAGCCCAGTACGGCGAAGTGGTGGGCTTTGCCCACGACGGTGCGCTGGTGATGCCGCTGGCGGGTCTGGCCGGCCTGTCGGATATCACCGAGGTGCAGGGCTGCGGCTCGGCATGGGGCAGCGTCGCCGCGGCGGGATTGCTAGGACGCGTGGTGGACGGTCTCGGTAATCCACTCGACGGCGGTCCGCTGCCGCCGCCGGCCGCACCCACGCCCACGCAAACCATGCCGGGCGACGCCGCGGCGACGCTCAATCCGCTCGAGCGGCCCGTCATCAGCGTGCCGTTCGCCACGGGGGTGCGGGCGATCGACGGCTTGCTGACCTGCGGCGTCGGTCAGCGCACGGGTGTCTTCGCGCCGGCGGGCGGCGGCAAGAGCACGATCATGGGCATGATCGCGAACGGCGCGTCGACCGATGCGATCGTGGTGGCACTGATCGGCGAGCGCGGCCGCGAGGTGGCCGAATTCATTCACGATCATCTGGATCGGCGGCGCGCGTCGACCATCGTGATCGCGGCGACCTCCGACCGTCCCGCAGCGGAGCGGATCAAGGCCGCGCAACTGGCGTCGCAGGTGGCGGTGGGATTGCGCGCAACCGGGCGCAATGTGCTGCTGTTGTTCGACTCGCTGACGCGCTATGCACGGGCGCTGCGCGAGCTGGGCCTCGCCGTTGGCGAGCCGCCGCTGCGCGGTGGCTTTCCGCCGAGTGTGTTTGCGCAGCTGCCGCGCCTGATCGAATCCGCCGGTGTGACCGCGCAGGGCAGCATCACCGCGTTTTATACCGTGCTCGCGGATGAGGCCGATTTGTCGGATCCGGTGGCGGAAGAAGCGCGCTCGTTGCTCGACGGGCATATCCAGTTATCGTCGAAACTCGGCGCGTCAGGCCACTATCCGGCGATCGACATCTTGCGCAGCCGCAGCCGCTTGATGAATCGCGTCGCGGACACCACGCAACGCGCCGACGCGAATCGTGTGCGCGACTGGCTGGCGCGTTACGAGGAGGTCGAGATGCTGTTGCAGATCGGCGAATACGAGCGGGGTCACGATCCCGAGACGGACCGGGCGATCGATCAGCGCCCGGCGATCCAGCGCTTTCTACGTCAACCGTACGACCAGTGCAGCTCATGGCCCGAGACGCGCGCGCAGCTACATGGCCTGTGCGCCGGCGACAACCTGGCATGATGGGCGGCGCCGCGCAGGAGGCGGAGCTTTGGCAACTGCTCGCGCGAGTGCGCGGTTTGCGGGTGCGCCGCCGGCTGCGTGCACTGGCCGATGCGCGCCGGCGCGAGCGCCAGGCGGCGGCCGCGGTGGCCGAACAGCTTGCCGCGCTGGAACGGCACGCCGAAGCACGGTTGCACGTGCTTGGATTCTGCCGGCGCGACCAGCGCGCCGGTGGACAATGGCATGCGACGCTGCGTGCGCACGACGTACGCCTTCCCGGCTTGCAGCGGCAACTGAGCGACGCGCAGCAAGCGCATGCGGCGGCGCGCCGCGAAGCGGCCGAGGCGCTGCGGAACTGGAGCGTCGAGCGGGTTCGGCATGACGACGCAAAGCACCGTTGGCGGGTAGCGCTCGCGCGTGTGGCATGCGCGTCGGACGGAGGCACGGGCTAGCGCCGCCGAAAACGCGGCGCTAGCCCGTGCGCTCAACGGCCGTCAGGCATGCGGATCAAACTGCACGAACATCTGCATCGCCCGGCGCAGATCGCCCGATTGATCGCGACCGAAGTGGTAGTTGCCAAGATCGAACCCGGTCATGTAAGCCGGCGCAAGCGCGCCGTTCAAGACCATGCCAAATGCGGCGGCAGCGCGATCTTTCATCGGCAGATTCGAATCCGAAACGTCGCGGGCGAAGGTCCAGGCTTCGCGCGCCGACGCACTGGCGTGAGCGATTTCGCCCGCATTGACCTTATGCAGATTGCTGACGATCGTGTCGGCGGAATGGTCCGATAGATTGATGTCGAGGCGTTTCAGCAAATCGTTGACTATTTTCACGGAGCTGGGATACGAGCCCGGCACGTCGCCCGTTGGCGAGCTCGTCGTCATCTCGTGGACTCGATCGCGGTTAGCCATATTGTTGCTGCTGTTGCCCGCTGTGCCGGGACTCCCGCCCTTGAGGCCGACGTCGTGATGCACCTGCCAGTTGCCCTGCTCGTCGAGTTCGACGGGATATTGAAGTTTCGCGGGGTCGCCGGGTTGATACACGCGCCACGAGCCGTTGTCTTTGTCATATCTGACCGGCCAGTTCTGCTCGCCCGCCTGGATATAGGATTGGCCTTTTTCGTCCCTTAGAACGCCCGGACTGTTCGGGTCAGCGCCAAGGTTGCCCTTCGGCTTGCCTGCGTATTGCGTGGGCACATCGAAGTGCGAGCCGATCGCAGAGGGCGCGTTCGCCCCGGGGTCGTCTGTGTGCGCTGCATGGGCCTGCGGTTCGCCTGTGCTGGATTGAGGTGCAGCGGATTGGGCAGGCTTCGAGTGAACGGGCGCACCAGGCGCACCGCCACGATCGGCAGGCGGATGCGCCGAACGTGCGGGTCGCGTGCCGGACTTCGTGTTCGACGAGAGTTCGGATAAGGATGTCTGCGCTGGTCGACCCGGCTGGCCGCTACTGACAGAGTCGCCCGGCACCTCCGGCTGAACGTTCGGCTGCGGCAGTAGTGGGTTGCCGTTCTGATCTTTTTCGCCCGCGCTCCCGCGCGTGATAGTCAGTGCATCGCCGATAACGGGCAGCTGCTGCAGCACGTTATCGACCTTCTTGCCAGTTTCCTCGCCGCTATGCGACTTATCCCCCGTCGCCATATCGCGGACCCTACCCATGGTTTGTGCCGGATGCGTTGCGCCATCCTTGAAGCCGCGCTTGAAAACATCCCATTTGGTCTCGGCCTGGTTGGGGTCGCGGTGCGGTTGCTGCACCGGGAAGCTTCCCAGATAGATAGGTTCGCCGTCAGGGCCCAACTTCCAGCGGGTCCCGACATTGTGAATCTGCATCGGGTCCTGAGTGGAACTGTCATTGGACGAAATCGCCCGCTGCATACCCGTGGAACCGGAGGTATCGAATACCGCGGGCTGCACCGGGGGTAGGGCAGTCTGCCCGCCGCGTTGCGCACTCGTTAACTGCTCAAAGGGGTTGTGTTGATTGCTGGATGATTCGACTTTCATTACGTGATCCTGAATTAAATCGACGATTGAAATCGGCTTTGCCGAACACGTCTCCGGAGGAGAGGTGTGCGTCTATTGAAACGCATGGAATCCGTGCAACGGTCTAATTTGTCTCTGCATTCTCGTGTGTCTTTTCGTCGCATCATGCGATGAATAGAGACAGGTGCGTCGGCGCCGTGGTGTGGTGTGCGTGGGGGGTGTCCGCGCAGTCGGTGCGCGTATCGGCGGATTTCATGCGCGGCCCGCGGACGGCCGGGCGCTGACAGGCAGGTCGCGCGCGCGACCGGGACGGTGCGTGGGCGGAAGGTCGGATGCCGCACGCCTGCGTCGAGCGCGAGTGCGGCATCCATGGGGGACAACGGCTGGCGCCGTTGTCCCCAGTGGCGTGCGGTGAGCTTACTTGTTGGCCTTGGTGATGTCGGCCGCTGTCGGCTCCTTGCCGGTGGCCGGATCGATCCAGCCGCTGCCGTTGCGGTTGGCCAGGACGGTGTAGCCGTCCGGCGCGGCGGCGTCGAGTGCACGGCCATCGCGGCTCTTTTGCACACTGAGACCTGCCTTGTCTTCCTGGCTCAGCCCCGTGACCTGATACGCCTGATTGCCGCGGGTAATCGTCACCTGATCCGCGTACGACACCGACTTGTTGTTCGCGCCCGGCTGCGTGCCGACCGTGACTTTGGTGTTGTCAGGCAGCATGAAGGTCATTGGGCCGTTGAACATCGCCGTCGACTTGTTGGCGCCGTTCTCGTGCTGGGTCAGGTGCGGGTCGCCCCAGACCTTCGTCTTATCGCCGGTTTTCGCGTTGGTCATGGTCATCGACGAGTCCGACTTGTTGAAGTCGAGCTTGTAGTCGCCGAGATCGATGCTCGCCTTGTTGTTGCTGACCGCGGTGTTGCTCCATTGCGTCTCGTTGGTCTTGCCGGAGTCGTTGCAGCAGCAGTTGTTGCGCGACGAGACGTTGATGTTGGTCTGGGTGTAGTTGCTGGTCCGGTTGTCGCAGCGGTAGTCATTGCGGTTGGGGAGCGGCGCAGCGGGATAGTTGCCGCGATTGCCATTTCCATTGCCACGCCAGTCGATCGGTTGCGGGTTCGCGGCCTGACCGCGATTGCTGGTCGACCCTTGCGCGAAGTACGTGCTGCTCTGACCATTGCCCGAGGTCTGGCTAAAGACGGAGAACGACGTCTTCGAGAAGCCGCTCAGCATATTCGACATCTGGCTGGACTGGTTGAAACCGCTGTTGAAACCGCCGGTGGACCCGCCATTGAAGCCTGCGGCAGGCGAGCGCTGCGGTTGCGCGCCACCAAAGAAAGTGTTGAGGTTGCCCTGGAGCGAAAGCAACGGAGTGTTCAATTGCATGGCTGCTTGCATGTAGTGATTCCTGAACGAAATGAGTCGGCTTGAACGGGACAGCCGGAGCCGCGTCGCCGACGGTATGGGATTGGCTCCGCTGATGAAATAGTAGCGAGAGCAGATTTTCATTCGGCATACTTATCTATAGAGATACGCGATTGATTCGTTAGACGGCGGTGATCGGCCGTCTCGTCATTGCCGCACTGATTCCGGTCGCGCTTATGTCATGGTCTCGATGGGGCAGGCGGCACCCGGGTCGGTTGTAGCGTTGTATAAGTCGGTGTCATTCCCGGCGGATAGACCAGTTCCTGCTCGCCCGCGCTCACGTGCGGCCGGCGTCGCGGCCGTGACGAAACCCGTGCGCAGGCGGCCCAGTGCGCTGAGTTGCTGCCGGTCGCCCAAGCCGGTCAGGTAACCCGCACCGACCGGCCGGTTGAAGACACCATCGCCGGGCGCATCGAGATGTTGCCCGGTCAAAGCGGCGCTGGCGGAGCTGCCTGTGGAGGTCTTCATATGAATGCTCCGGTTCCATGCAAGATGAAGAGCCCGCGCGATCCGGGCTCGCGAATGGGCATCGAACGTGATGCGTGCTCGGGAGACCACCCCAGGTGCAACCCTGGGTGTCATTCCTGTATGACTGCAACTGGCACCCCATACGCAGGCGAAGTTCATGACACGGTGCGAGCGCATCAGTTAACATGGGAAACCTGCGCACGCGAGCCGATGCAGGGGTGCAGCCAGGCGGCGTAAGTGACGGGTAAGTTGCTGCGGTTATCTTTGACTGCAATCCGACAACGGGTTGCTCAGGTGATGCAGTGCCGCACACTCGCCCCCGTTGTCCGTGGATCAGGAGACACGTGCCGCGTCATTTGCTCGCGGCACGAAGGCCCGCCCCCGGCGCGCCGGCACAGGTTTTAAGTTTCATCTTCACCAAGGGGTTGTCGATGTCTGCGATTGAATCTGTACTTCAGGAACGCCGTGTTTTCCCACCCTCCGCTGCAGCAGTGGCCGGTGCGACGATCTCCGGCATGGATGCGTACCGGGTGCTGGCCGCCGAAGCGGAACGCGACTACGAAGGTTTCTGGGGGCGCCTCGCTCGCGAGACGCTAAGCTGGAACACACCCTTCACCAAGGTGCTCGACGAATCGAAGGCGCCTTTCTACACATGGTTCGAAGACGGCCAGATCAACGCGTCGTATAACAGCATCGATCGGCATGTCGAAGCCGGTAACGGCGAGCGCGTCGCGATCATTTTCGAAGCCGACGACGGCACCGTCACCAACGTCACCTATAACGATCTGCTGCAACGCGTGTCGCGCTTTGCGAACGCGCTGAAAAAACGCGGCGTGAAGAAGGGTGATCGCGTGGTGATCTATATGCCCATGTCGATCGAGGGCATCGTCGCGATGCAGGCGTGCGCGCGGATTGGCGCGACGCATTCGGTGGTGTTCGGCGGCTTCTCGTCGAAGTCGCTGAATGAGCGCCTGGTGGACGTGGGCGCGGTCGCGCTCGTGACCTCGGACGAACAGATGCGCGGCGGCAAGGCGCTGCCGCTCAAGAATATCGCCGACGAAGCCATTGCCATGGGCGGCTGCGACGCGGTGAAGAGCGTGATCGTCTATCAACGCACGGGTGGCAAGATCGCATGGAACGACAGCCGCGATCTGTGGATGCACGAACTCACGCAGGCTGAATCGGATCAATGCGCGCCCGAGTGGGTGGGGGCCGAGCATCCGCTTTTCATCCTCTATACGTCGGGTTCGACCGGTAAGCCGAAGGGCGTCCAGCACAGCACTGGCGGCTATCTTCTGTGGGCCGCGCAGACCATGAAGTGGACTTTCGACTGGAAGCCCACGGACGTGTTCTGGTGCACCGCCGACATCGGCTGGATCACCGGCCATAGCTACATCACGTACGGTCCGTTGACGCTCGGCGGCACCCAGGTCGTGTTCGAAGGCGTGCCCACTTATCCGAACGCCGGCCGCTTCTGGGACATGATCGCGAGGCACAGGGTCTCGCTGTTCTATACGGCGCCTACTGCGATCCGCTCGCTGATCAAGGCCGCCGAGGCGGACGGGAAAGTGCATCCGAAGAGCTACGATCTGTCGACGCTGCGCATCATCGGCACGGTCGGCGAACCGATCAATCCGGAAGCGTGGGTCTGGTATCACGAGAATGTCGGCGGCGGCCGTTGTCCGATCGTGGATACGTGGTGGCAAACCGAAACCGGCGGCCACATGATCACGCCGCTGCCTGGCGCCACGCCGCTGGTGCCGGGGTCATGCACGTTGCCGTTGCCAGGCATCATGGCGGCCGTGGTCGATGAAACCGGGCAGGACGTGCCGAATGGACAGGGCGGGATTCTGGTGGTGAAGCGTCCGTGGCCGTCAATGCTGCGCAATGTGTGGGGCGATCCCGACCGTTACAAGAAGAGCTACTTCCCCGAAGAACTCGGCGGCAAGCTGTACCTCGCCGGCGATGGGGCGGTGCGCGACAAGGACACGGGCTACTTCACGATCATGGGCCGCATCGACGACGTGCTCAATGTGTCCGGCCACCGCCTCGGCACGATGGAGATCGAGTCGGCGCTGGTGTCGAATCCGATCGTGGCGGAAGCGGCCGTGGTGGGCCGTCCCGATGCGACCACCGGCGAGGCCGTGTGCGCATTCGTGGTGCTCAAGCGCGCGCGTCCTGAAGGCGAGGAAGCGGTGAAGCTCGCCAACGAACTGCGCAACTGGGTCGCCAGGGAGATCGGTCCGATCGCCAAGCCGAAGGACATCCGCTTCGGTGAGAACCTGCCGAAGACGCGTTCGGGCAAGATCATGCGCCGCCTGTTGCGCTCGCTCGCGAAGGGCGAGGAAATTACCCAGGACGTGTCCACGCTGGAAAATCCGGCGATTCTGGACCAGCTCGGCGAGTCGCTCTGAGTCCGGGCTGATTTGGGCTTATTGGGCGTACCTGGGTTTGCCCGGGTAGGCGGCAGGGGCGTATAGCACGATGCGCCCTTGACCGGACCCAGGCATAGGTATCGGCCACTTAGGTCGGGCAGCAGTTGAAGCCACTGCGAGCCACCGCGCGGACAATCCCGATTGCCTGTGCGGTGGCTTTTTGATACATAGGCGCATGGCCGCGCCGCACCACTCCTCTCACGCTACGCTCAACCCCGCGCCCGAACCCCCTGCGGTCTCGGCAGCGATGGCGCGCGCGCATCAAAAGTATTGGCGCTTCAATCTCGCGTTGATCGCGACGTTGATGACGGGGGGCTTTGTCGTCTCGTTCGTTCTGCCGCTGGTGGCGCCGGCGTTGGATAAGGTGCGCTTTGGCGGCTTCAGATTGCCGTTCTATTTCGGTGCGCAAGGGGCGATTCTGATCTATGTCGCGTTGATCCTCGTTTATATCGTGTTGATGCAGCGCGCCGACCGGCGTCTGCAACGCGCGTTCGATGCGGACGCCGACGCTAGCCGCGCCAGTGCCGTTGCCGGTACGAGTGCCAGTGCCCGTGCCAGCGCGCCCACCGCGCGTGGAAACTGAGCCGATGACGCTCACGAACCGGCTGATCCGCTCATACGCGCTTTATACGCTCGGCTTCCTGCTATTCATCTATGTGATGTGGCGCATCGAGCGGAATACCGGCCCTGGCGTGTGGATCGGCTATGTGTTCCTGTTCGTGCCGATTGCGGTGTATGCGGTGATCGGCTTGCTGTCGCGCACGTCCGACCTCGTCGAGTACTACGTAGCGGGGCGGCGCGTGCCGTCCGCCTTCAACGGCATGGCGACCGCGGCCGACTGGTTGTCCGCGGCATCGTTCATCGGTCTCGCCGGGTCGATCTATGCGACGGGATATGACGGTCTCGCTTACCTGATGGGTTGGACCGGCGGCTACTGCCTCGTCGCCTTCCTGCTCGCGCCGTATGTGCGCAAGCTAGCGCGCTACACGATTCCCGACTTTCTCGGCACGCGTTTTTCGAGCAATGCCGTGCGTGGGCTTGCCGCGTTAGCCGCGATCCTATGCTCGTTCGTCTATCTGGTCGCGCAGATCCAGGGCGTCGGCCTGATTGCGACGCGTTTTATCGGGGTGGATTTCGCGGTCGGCATTTTCTGCGGACTGGCCGGTATTCTCGTGTGCTCGTTTCTGGGCGGCATGCGTGCCGTGACGTGGACCCAGGTCGCGCAATACATCATCCTGATCGCGGCGATTCTGATTCCCGTTTCGATGATTGCGCATAAGGATGGCCTCGGCTGGGTGCCGCAGTTCAACTACGGCCGTTTGATGGAACGCGTGGAGGTGCTGGAAAAGCAGGTGCGCGACGCGCCGCTCGAGCAGACCGTGCGCGACGATTACCGCCGGCGCGCCGCGTCGATGCAGGTGCGGCTCGATACGTTGCCGCAATCGTTCGTCGACGAGAAGCTGCGCCTCACCCAGGAGGTGGCGGACTTGCGGCGTCATAACGGTCCGCTGCGCGAGATCAAGGAGCGGGAGAGGGCGCTGGAACAGTTTCCACGCGATGCCGCCGCCGCGCAGATCGTCTGGACTCAGCGCCGCGACGAGATGCTGATGCGCGCGGCGGCACCGGTGCCGATGCACGAGCCGTTTCCCGCCACGAGCGACGAGGACCGGCGCACGCATGAGCGCAATTTCCTGTCGCTGCTGCTGTGCCTTTCACTGGGCACCGCGAGCCTGCCGCACATCCTGACGCGTTACAACACCACGACCTCGGTGGCGTCCGCGCGTCGCTCGGTTGGCTGGACGTTGTTCTTCGTCGCGCTGTTCTATCTGACCGTGCCCGTGCTGGCCGTGCTGATCAAGTATGAGATGTTGACCAATCTCGTCGGTCATCACTTCGCTGATTTGCCGCAATGGCTGACCCAGTGGCGCAAGGTCGAGCCGAGTCTGATCAGCCTCGCCGATACGAATGGCGACGGAATCGTGCGCTGGAGCGAGATTCAGATGCAGCCGGACATGGTCGTGCTCGCCGCGCCCGAGATCGCGGGGCTGCCGTATGTGATGTCCGGGCTGATCGCGGCGGGCGCGCTGGCCGCCGCGCTTTCTACTGCCGATGGCTTGCTGCTGACCATCGCCAACGCCTTATCGCACGACGTCTACTATCACATGGTGGATCCGACGGCCTCGAGCCAGCGGCGTGTGACGATCTCGAAGATTCTGTTGCTGGGGGTGGCGTTGTTCGCTTCGTATGTGGCGTCGCTCAATACGGGGAATATTCTGTTTCTGGTGGGCGCGGCATTTTCACTCGCGGCTTCGAGCCTGTTTCCCGTGTTGGTGCTGGGTGTCTTCTGGAAGCGCACAACGCGGCTTGGCGCGGTGGCGGGCATGGTGGCGGGGCTGGTGGTGTGCATTTACTACATCGTGTCGACGTATCCGTTCTTCACTCAAATGACGGGCTTTGCGGGCGCGCGGTGGTTCGGGATCGAGCCGATCAGCTCCGGTGTGTTCGGCGTGCCGGCGGGGTTTCTGGTGGCGATCGGAGTGAGTCTGGTGGACCGCAAACCGGACGCTTATACGAGGGCGTTGGTGGACTACATCCGGCATCCTTGAAGGGGCATGTTTGGGGGTTTGTTTGAGAGTTCGGCGAAGGGTGTGGCGCTGGGCGCGAAGTTTGCTATAATTCGACTCCCGCCGGAGAGATGGATGAGCGGTTTAAGTCGCACGCCTGGAAAGCGTGTATAGGTTAATAACCTATCCGGGGTTCGAATCCCCGTCTCTCCGCCAGAATTCCTAGCAAAGCCTTGTCAGACGGTCATCGTCTTGAATCCTCCCACAACGATTCCCACAAGTCTGCATCGGCGCACTTAAGTTGCGCCGCAACCAAACAAGCGCGGCGTCCTCTGGGCGCGTAAAAGCAAACGGCCCCACTCGAGGGCCGTTTTGCATGGGCGCTCCTTTTACCTGACCTTTATCCCGCGACTTCAGATGGTCCCGTATCCGGACTGGAAAAATCCCGGCTGTGTTTGATTGACGTCGAGAATCTCGGCGCAGTTCTCGGTATCGCGAGCGACAGACCGCAGCCGTTCGCGAAGTGCGACGAAGAACATGCCGGGATCTTGGGGCGTTCGAGAAATCGCGTCATCTGTCGTGCTTTTTCCCACAACGCATGTTGGGTCAACGAACCGCATACGCTCGCCGAGTACGCAACGATAGCGCCTCGGCAACGCCGCGCAAATCGAGGGACAGCGGCCTCATCGTGACCGTTGGTTTCTTTTGCTTCATCTTTCCCCCAAGGTCAGGCGCAGCAAGTCGCCGCGCCGCGGCCTGGTGAGCAATTTCAATCGCATGTACGCCCGGATGGCGAGCACGGTGCCGGCTTTGCGACGCGACTCGATGAAAGACATTCAACGATTTCCCTATCCTCGACGTATCGCGTGCGCGGCTTCTCGCCATTGGGACGGACTTCGCCCTTGAAGGGGGGCGGTCGAGGTAACCCGCGGCATCACCTGTGCTGAAGGCGTGGCGCATGTACTCCGACTGGCGCCTGGAAAAGGTTGCGTCGCGCGATCTTGCCATGCACATGCGGACCCCTCATTCGGGAGGGGGCGAAGCCGCACAACAGCGTTGCCGTCGGTCACAGAGCGGCGACGGTTACCGAGGCGGAAGTGGGCAGCGTAATGTCGGTGCCCTTCGTCGTCAGGGCCCGAATGATCGCGACAATGTGGAGGATGACGAAGAAGAAGATCGTCGGCGGCAACATCTCCATAAATTCGTGCTTGATCGTGGTGGTCAGCTTGCTCATGTTCCTCTCCTGGCCAGATAGGGTTGGGCAGCGTCATCGCTCCGCCTATGACACCAAGGGCGTTCGAGGTTTAACCGTTT
>NZ_JAXDPY010000463.1:0-3389 GCF_034668105.1 Paraburkholderia sp.
AGGTGACGAGTTCCACTTCCTTGCCGAGTTTCGCCGCCAGATCGCGCACCAGACGCGGGAAGCGGCTGAACACGTAATCCATCGGCATCATGCGGATCGACATCACCGCTTCCTGCAGATCGCGCGCATTGCGCTCGAGCTGCGCCATGCCGTTGAAGAGCCGGTCATGCAATGCCGGATCGAACGTGCTGGTGGTCTCGGCCAGCATCGCCTGCGTGATCACCAGTTCACCGACCAGGTTGATCAGCTGATCGACCTTCTCGACGCCGACGCGAATCGAACTGCCTTCCGCGCCGCCTGCCGCCGCGGCCGGACGGCCCGCCTTGCGGTCGTGGTCGGCCGCTGCGGTGGTTGCGGCGTTTGTTGCCGCGCTGGTCGCCGGGCCTCCCGCCGGTGCGCCGCTCGCCGCTGCGGGTGCAGCTTCGGCGGGCGCCGGGGTCGTCGCTTGCGACGCCGAGGTGTCGAACAATCCATGCGTGGCAGCGGCTTGAGCGGGCGCAGCGGTGTGGGCCGCCTGTGCCGACGATGCTGCCTGCTCCGCCTGTGCTGCTTGCGCCGGGGACGAATCGGCAGCGTCGGGCGTTCCAGGTTCGCCTTGCTGCGTCTCGTCCGCCGGTGCGGTGCCGCGGCCGATCGAGATCTGACTTTCGTCGATCACGAAACAGCACACGGCGATGATGTCGTCGGCGGTTACATCGGTCTGGAGCCACAGCGTCAGTTCGCCGCTGCTCTTGACCTGCGCGACGATGTTGCCCAGGTTGCCGAGCTCTTCGGCCAGCAGTTCCTGGTCCTTCTCACCTACGCCCCGTAGCGTAATTTTCAGATAGGGCCCGGCCTCTTCACCGGCGCCCGCGGCTTGCCCGGTCTGTGCCGGGTCGCCGTCAGTCCATTCACCCGCCCCCTGCACCACCTGCACCGCCTGTTCGACGACGTGCTCGGGCGGGTTGCCACCTTGTGCCGCTGTGTGTACGGCGGTTTGTGCTTCTACTGCTGCCGCGCTCGCTGCGGCCGCGGGTGCTGCCTGAGGCGCCGCCGCCGGCGCGTCGCCCAGGCGGCTTTCCTGGTGCAACTGTTCAAGCTTCGCGCAGATCGCCTTGGCGACCGCGGCGTCAGGCTCGGCGCTCGCGCGATAGTCGGCGAGCTGGCCCGACAACACGTCCTTGGTTTCGAGGAACGTGTCGATCATGTCCTTGCGCAAGGTGAGTTCGTTGTTGCGCGCGCGGTCGAGCAGCGATTCGAGAATGTGGGTCGTTTCCGTCAGCGCGGTAAAACCGAACGTCGCCGCGCCGCCCTTGATCGAGTGCGCCGCGCGGAAAATCGCCGCGAGGTCTTCGGGGTCCGGGTCCGCGATGTCCAGATTGAGCAGCAACTGCTCCATCTGCGCGAGCAGTTCGTCCGCTTCGTCGAAGAACGTCTGATAGAACTGAGTGATATCGAGTGTCATGCCTGGGTCACCGCGAGAGTTCCTGTCTAGGCTTAGGCTGCCGTGCCGCCGCGTCGAGAGCTTCTATAACTTGTCTAAAGGTGGCGCTGATATAAGCGCTCAGGTGGCGTTCAGGTGGCGCTCATGCCGGGTCCGTTTCGGCCAGTGCCGCCACCAGCTCCGTCAGCATGTCGGGGTCGAGCGGCTTTTCGATCCAGCCGGTCGCCCCCGCGGCCCGCGCCGCCGCCTTGAACGGCTCGCCGGATTCCGTCGTGAGGACGAGGATGGGCGTCGCCTGATAGGCCGGGTTGCCGCGCAGCGCCGTGATCAGATCGAGGCCGGTCTTGCCGGGCATGTACTGGTCCGTCAGCACGAGGTCGAACGACATGGCGAGCGCGTTTTCGAGCCCTTCGTTGCCGTCCGCCGCGAGCGTCACTTCATAGCCGGCCGTCGTCAGCGTTGCAGCGAGAATCTGCCGCATCGATGCCGAATCGTCGATTGCCAGGATGTGCCTGATCATGAAAACCTCGCTGCACTTATGCCATGGATCGGTTGGCCGGCCGCGCCCTCTGAGCGCAGGCTCCGGTTAGCCGACCGCTGTCTGTTACTGGGCTGCCGGCACTCCCGCCGGCAGCTTCGGTGCAACCGTCGCCGGTTGCGCAAGTCTTTGCAGCAGCGGCTTGGAGCCGGCTGCATCGTCCGACAAGGTGGTCGTGGTGGAGTCGTCATGGTCAAGCGCCTCCTCCGACTTCCTGTTCAGCACGATGATGCTGATGCGGCGATTTTCCGGGTCCATCGGGTTGGCCTTGTTCAGGTTCTGCGTGGACGCGAGTCCGAGCACGCGCATCACCTTCGCCTCGTCCATGCCGCCGCTGATCAGCTCGCGGCGCGATGCATTGGCGCGGTCCGCGGACAGTTCCCAGTTGCTATAGCCTTTCTCGCCGCCGGCATATTGCGCGGCATCCGTATGCCCTTGCACGATGATGCGGTTCGGCACGTCGTTCAACGTGTGGCCGATTTCGCGCAGGATGTCGCGCATATACGGTTCAACCACGTCTTTCGCCGTCGCGAACATCGGCCGCTTCTGCGAGTCGACGATTTCGATGCGCAGGCCGGTCAGCGTCGAGTCGATGCGGATCTGCTGCTTGAACTGGCGCAGCACCGGGTTCGCTTCGATCGCGGCCATCAGCTTGACCTGCAGATCGTGCAGACGGACCTGCTCACGGCGTTCCATCTCGCCTTGCGTCTGGGCGACCGAATCTTCGTCGCGATGCATCGCGGCGAGCTCGGCGCGGCTGCTGGTCCCGTCGGTTGAGTGGTTCACGCCCGGCGTGTTGGTCGAAATATCGCGGCCGCCGCCCTTCAGAATGCTCGAATCCACGGCACTGCGATCGCCGCCCCACAGCGTGAGCTTCAACGGCTGGTTGAAGTAATCGGCGATGCCTTTCAATTGCACGGAGGAGGCCGAACTCAGCAGCCACATCAGCAGGAAGAACGCCATCATCGCGGTCATGAAGTCCGCATACGCGAGCTTCCACGCGCCGCCATGGTGGCCGGTCTTCCTCGGCGCGGCGCGCTTGACGACAATGGCGCGGTCTTTGTCCTTGCTCATCGGATCGGTTCCCGGCGCCCGTTACTTGGCCTTGACGCGGCGCACGTGCTCTTCCAGCTCGGCGAACGACGGGCGTTCGGTCGAGAAGAGCACCTTGCGGCCGAATTCCACGGCAATCGCCGGGGCATAACCGTTGAGGCTGGCGAGAATCGTTACCTTGATGCACTGGAACATCTTGGTCGATTCAGTCACGCGCTGTTCGGCGACGCTCGCGAGCGGTCCGATCAGCCCGTACGTAAGCAGAATCCCGAGGAAGGTGCCGACCAGCGCCTGAGCGATCATCTCGCCCAGGATCGCGGGCGGTTTGTCGGCGGAGGCCATGGTGTGCACCACGCCCATCACCGCGGCCACGAT
>NZ_JAXDPY010000464.1:0-36143 GCF_034668105.1 Paraburkholderia sp.
TAATCATCGACACTGCCTCCGGAGACGTTTATGTATTAAAAAATATTGAGCGAGAATACAGGATTTCGGAATGAATAAAAAGTCAGATAAATTTGACTTCACATAGGACTTCGGAGCTTCCAGTGTAGGAATAGTTTTCTTCTGATTGGCGACCTCTGAGAAGACCATGAAGAAGCGCGCACCGCCGCTTCGCAATGCCACATATCACCGGATAAAGACTCCTATACGTGGATTACACAAACCATTACGACACGACAGACAAAAAATACGCCTGACAAACAGGCGCATTTTCTATAAAACATAATCTTTAATTTAATATTGCGGAATTCAGAATTACATCATTTTCATCCAGCGAAAATGACAAGCAAACTTATTCCAGACAGACAACCGAACGACTAGACACTCACGAGTACCTACTCAATCCGCCGGCACCGTATCAACAAACGACTGACGCAACGAAAGTTTCTGGAAATGCTTATCCAGATTCGGATACGTGTCGCGCCAGTTCAACTCAGCCATACGAAAATCCAGGTAGCCCAACGCGCAACCCACGGCGATGTCCGCGAGCGTGTAGTGATTGCCCGTGCACCACGGCTTGCTGCCCAAGCCGTGCGACATCGCGATCAGGCCTTCGTCGATCTTGCGTTGCTGCCGCGCGACCCACGTGTCCACGCGCTGCTCCGGCGTGCGCTGGGTGCTTTCAAGACGAATCAGCACCGCGGCGTCCTGCATGCCGTCGGCAAGCGCCTCCCAGCACCGCACTTCAACGCGCTCACGGCCCGACGGCGGAATCAGCTTGCCGACCGGCGAAAGCGTATCCACGTATTCGCAGATCACCCGTGAGTCGAACACTGCTTCGCCATCTTCCATCACGAGGCAAGGCACCTTGCCGAGCGGATTGAAGGTGTGAATCGTAGTGTCCGCCGCCCAGACGTTCTCGGGCACGAGTTGATAATCGATCTTCTTGTCGGCCAGAACGATCCGCGCTTTACGCACGAACGGACTGGCGAGCGAACCGATGAGTTTCATCATGACCATCTGCCTTTTCTTGAATTCGGCGAAAGTATAAGTGGTCGGGGGCTTTCCCGAGCGCAGCGAAGTCGCTTCGCAAGCCGCATGAATCCACGCTGTGGATGGATTGCAACATTGCCGCAACACTCGTGCGCCGTCTACCCGGCCGAACGGCTAACGCTGCCGGCGTGGGCGGCACGCCTCATTACACGCGCGCCTCGAATGGCCGGCCGGCATGCGGCGCCGGACGCCCACGGCAGGCAAACGGCCTGGCGCGGGGCGCAAACCGATCGGCGCGGCGGCCCTTCTCCTGCCAGTATCCACGCAAAATAAGTCGCCGCATTGGGCGCTACAATCGCAACATGAACCAGCCGACCGAACCCACCATCGCCATCGACGTCTATCGCACGCGCCGCGAGCGCGTACTCGCCGCGCTGCGCGCAGCGGGCGGCGGCGTCGCCATCGTTCCCACCGCGCCGGAAAAGCTGCGCAACCGGGACGCCGACTATCCCTACCGGCACGATAGCTACTTCTACTATCTGACGGGTTTCACCGAACCCGAGGCGTTGCTGGTGCTCGACGCAAGCGCCGCGACGGGCGAGCCGGCTTCGATCCTGTTCTGCCGTGAGAAGAATGTCGAGCGCGAGACGTGGGAAGGTTTCCGTTTCGGGCCAGAGGGCGCACGCGAGGCGTTCGGCTTCGACGCCGCCTTCGCCGTGAGCGAAGTCGATACGCAACTGCCACGCATCCTGGCCGACAAGCCATCGCTGCATTACGCGCTCGGCAGCTCCGTGGAACTGGACGAGCGGGTGCGCGGCTGGCTCGACGCCGTGCGCGCACAAGGCCGCAGCGGCGTCGCCGCGCCCACCGTCGCGCGTGATCTGATCCCGCTGCTCGACGACATGCGGCTCATCAAGGACCACCACGAGCTCGCCATCATGCGTCGCGCGGGACAGATTTCGGCGCAGGCGCACCGGCGTGCGATGGCCGCCTGCCACCCCGGCGTGCGCGAGTACGAGCTCGAAGCCGAGCTGCTCTATACGTTCCGCAAATTCGGCGCGCAGGCGCCGGCTTATACGTCGATCGTCGCTGCGGGCGCGAATGCCTGCGTGCTGCACTATCCGGCCGGCAACGCGATTGCCCAGGACGGCGACCTGATCCTGATCGACGCCGCCTGCGAACTCGACGGCTACGCGTCCGACATCACCCGCACCTTCCCGGCGAGCGGCCACTTCACGCCGGCGCAGCGCGAGCTGTACGACATCGTGCTGGCCGCGCAGCAGGCTGCCGTCGACGCCACCCGCGCCGGCGCCACGTTCGACGATCCGCACCAGGCCGCCGTGCGCGTGCTGTCACAAGGTCTGCTCGACACCGGCATCGTCGAGCGCACGAAGTTCGCCTCGGTCGACGACGTGATCGCCGAGCGCGCCTATGCGCCGTTCTATATGCACCGTACCGGCCACTGGCTGGGCATGGACGTGCACGATGTCGGCGACTACCGCGAGCGCAGCGCACCGCGCGACGAAGCCGGCGCGCTGCCGTGGCGCACGCTGCAGGCGGGGATGACACTGACCATCGAGCCCGGTCTGTATATCCGTCCGACCGAAGGCGTGCCCGAGCGCTACTGGAACATCGGCATCCGCATCGAGGACGACGCGATCGTCACGCAAGCCGGTTGCGAGCTGATCACGCGCGACGTGCCGGTGGCGGCCGACCAGATCGAGGCGCTGATGCAGCACGCCCGCTCGGCCCAGGAAACAAAGCAGTAAATCAGGCTGCAACCCAGGCTGCAACCCAGGCAGTAACCCAAGGAAGCAACCCGCAATGAACGACGTTCCCCAGTCGACGGTAATTCTGAAACCGGCCGTGTCCGATCACCCCTTCGATTTCGACGTGACGATCGTCGGCGCCGGGCCGGTC
Source organism: Paraburkholderia sp. (assembly GCF_034668105.1). GTDB lineage: Bacteria > Pseudomonadota > Gammaproteobacteria > Burkholderiales > Burkholderiaceae > Paraburkholderia. Next base: position 2,932 of record NZ_JAXDPY010000464.1, read on the forward strand.
GGGCTGGCGCTTGCCGGCTGGCTGGCGCGCCGCAGCGCGACGCGGGCGCTGAAGATCGCGCTGATCGACGCGCGCGAGCCGGAAGATTCGATTGCCGATCCGCGCGCGATTGCCGTGTCGCAGGGCAGCCGGATGATTCTCGAACCGCTGCGCTGGCCTGCGGACGCAACCGCGATCCAGCGCATTCACGTATCGCAGCGCGGCCATTTCGGCCGCACGCTGATCGACCACAGCGAGCACGGACTGCCGGCGCTCGGCTACGTGCTGCGTTATGGTTCGATCGTCCACGGTCTCGCCGAAGCGGTTCACGCAACCTCGGTGCACTGGTTCCGCTCGACATCCGCGTCGGCGCCGACTCAGGAACTCGACGGCGTGACGCTGCCGATCGAAACCGCGGGCGTCACGCGCCTTTTGCGTACGCGAATTCTGGTGAATGCCGAAGGCGGTCTGTTCGGCGACGAGAAGTCAGGCAAGCGCGCCGGTGGCAAGCCGGGCAGCCTCACCGGCGAAGGCGACACGCGCGATTACGCGCAAACCGCGTTGGTCGGCACGGTCAGCGTGTCGGCGCCGCAACCGCATGTGGCGTGGGAGCGCTTCACGTCGCAAGGGCCGATCGCGCTGCTGCCGATGGGCGGCGTGCGCGGCGCCGATTACGCGCTGGTCTGGTGCTGCGCGCCCGACGAAGCCGCGCGCCGTTCGCAACTCTCCGACGAGGATTTCCTGCGTGAACTCGGCGCCGCATTCGGCAGCCGCATGGGCCGCTTCACTCAGATCAAAGGACGCGCGTCTTTTCCGTTGGGACTGACCGCGGTCGATACCCTCGTGAACGGCCATGTAGTGGCGATCGGGAATGCCGCGCAGACGCTGCATCCGGTGGCCGGTCAGGGTCTGAACCTCGGTCTGCGCGACGCGCATGCGCTCGCCGACGCCTTGTCGGCGGAAGGCCCCACTCCGCTCGCCCTGGCTACCTTCGCGCAACGGCGCGCGCTGGACCGGCGCCTGACGATCGGCGCCACCGACACCCTCGCGCGCCTCTTCACCGTCGACTTCCCGCCGCTCGCCGCGTTGCGCGGTCTCGCCCTCACCGCGCTCGAATTCGTGCCGCCCGTGAAAACCGCGCTGGCGCGCCAAATGATGTTCGGCCAGCGCCGCTGAACGCGCCGCCCGCTCACGTCCCACAGCCGTTACAGCTTTTTGGCAGCGCACGCTGAGCCGCGCGAGCGCTGCCGGGTTTATGAATCCGGCCACTTTCATAGAAGATTTAATGGGTTACGACTGACGCAAGTCGGGTGTCGGCTACCTGTTAACGCTAAAATAGCGGTTTTCCCTCGCATTTCGCGAATGCTCCGATTGACAGAATCTGAAAAGAAACTGAAGCAATCGGTCGCAGGCGCGTCCACGTCATGCCCACTCTCGGCTCCCACAATCTGCGTAATAACCTGTTCGTCGCGCCCATGGCCGGCGTGACCGACCGGCCGTTCCGGCAACTGTGCAAACGGCTGGGCGCGGGCTATGCGGTGTCGGAAATGGTCGCCTCGAACGCGCAGTTGTGGAAAAGCGAAAAGACCATGCGCCGCGCCAACCACACGGGCGAGGTCGAGCCGATCGCCGTGCAGATCGCCGGCGCGGATCCCGCCATGATGGCCGAAGCCGCCCGCTACAACGTGGCGAACGGCGCGCAGATCATCGACATCAACATGGGTTGCCCCGCCAAGAAGGTGTGCAACGTGGCGGCGGGTTCCGCGTTGCTGCAGAACGAGCCGCTGGTGCAGCGCATCGTCGAGGCGGTGGTGAGCGCGGTGGGCGTCGGGCCCGACGCGGTGCCCGTCACGCTGAAGATCCGCACCGGCTGGAATCGCGACAACAAGAATGCGTTGTCTGTCGCGCGGCTGGCCGAGGCCGCCGGCATTGCCATGCTGACCGTGCACGGCCGCACCCGCGCCGACCTGTATCACGGCGACGCCGAATACGAGACCATCGCGGCCGTCAAAGCGGCGGTGCGCATTCCGGTGGTCGCCAATGGCGACATTACGTCGCCGCAAAAAGCCCGCGAGGTGCTCGCCGCCACCGGCGCCGACGCCATCATGATCGGCCGCGCCGCGCAGGGGCGCCCGTGGCTGTTCCGCGAGATCGAGCATTTCCTGCAAACGGGCGAGTTGCTGCCGCCGCCGCGCATCGACGAAATCCAGCAGGTCATGAACGAGCATCTCGAAGATCACTACGCGTTCTACGGCGAATTTACGGGTGTGCGCACCGCGCGCAAGCATATCGGCTGGTACACTCGCGGCCTTTCTGGCGCCAACGTGTTCCGGCACCGCATGAATACGCTGGACACCACGCGCGAACAACTCCTCGCCGTCAACGAATTCTTCGACGCCCAAAAGGCGATCTCCGACCGCCTCGTCTACGTCGACGAGACGCTCTGCAAGAACGACGGCGAGCCGGACCATCCCGACCGACTAGCAGCATGAGCAAGAACCATATCGAACAATCTGTCCGCGACAGCCTGGGGATGTATTTCCAGGATCTAGACGGCTCCAATCCGCACGACGTCTACGACATGGTTATTTCATGCGTGGAAAAACCCCTGCTCGAAGTGGTGCTCGAGCAGGCCGGCGGCAATCAGTCGCTGGCCGCCGAGTATCTCGGCATCAACCGCAATACGCTGCGCAAGAAGCTGCAACAGCACGGTTTGTTGTAATTCGTTGTAGTTTCAGGCGCCCTGCCACGTTTCCCTTCGGCTTTTCGTCTTCATCATGATCAAGCAAGCGCTCATCTCCGTTTCCGACAAGTCCGGCATCGTCGACTTCGCCAAGTCGCTGTCGGACCTCGGTGTCAAGATCCTGTCGACCGGCGGCACCGCGAAACTGCTCGCGGACGCGGGTCTGTCCGTCACCGAGGTCGCCGACTACACGGGCTTCCCGGAAATGCTGGACGGGCGCGTGAAAACGCTGCATCCGAAGGTGCACGGCGGCATTCTGGCGCGCCGCGACCTGCCGGAACACATGGCAGCGCTTGAAAAGCACGACATCCCGACGATCGACCTGCTGGTCGTGAATCTGTATCCGTTCGTGCAGACCGTATCGAAAGAAGAGTGCTCGCTGGAAGACGCGATCGAGAACATCGACATTGGCGGCCCGACCATGCTGCGTTCGGCCGCGAAGAATCATCGCGACGTGACGGTGGTGGTCGATCCGGCGGATTACGCGGTCGTGCTCGACGAAATGCGCGCGAACAACAACACGCTCGCCTATAAAACCAACTTCCGTCTGGCCACCAAGGTGTTCGCGCACACCGCGCAATACGACGGCGCGATCACGAACTACCTGACGAGCCTCACCGACGAACTGCAACATGCGTCGCGCAATGCTTATCCGGCCACGTTCAACCTGGCGTTCAACAAGGTGCAGGATCTGCGCTACGGCGAAAACCCACATCAGAGCGCCGCGTTCTATCGCGACCTCGTCGTGCCGGCCGGCGCACTGGCGAACTACAACCAGTTGCAAGGCAAGGAACTGTCGTACAACAACATCGCCGATTCCGATGCGGCGTGGGAGTGCGTGAAGACGTTCGACGTACCGGCTTGCGTGATCGTCAAGCACGCGAATCCGTGCGGCGTGGCAGTGGGCGCGGACGCCAACGAAGCGTATGCGAAGGCGTTCCAGACCGACCCCACGTCGGCATTCGGCGGCATCATCGCGTTCAACCGCGAAGTGGACGAAACCGCGGCGCAAGCGGTCGCCAAGCAGTTTGTCGAAGTGCTGATCGCGCCGTCGTTCAGTGCTGAAGCCCGCCAGGTGTTCGCCGCCAAGCAGAACGTGCGTTTGCTGGAAATCGCTTTGGGCGAAGGCCATAACGCGTTCGATCTGAAGCGCGTCGGCGGCGGTTTGCTGGTCCAGTCGCTCGACTCGAAGAACGTGCAGCCGCGCGAATTGCGCGTGGTCACCAAGCGTCATCCGACGCCGAAGGAAATGAACGATCTGCTGTTCGCATGGCGCGTCGCAAAGTATGTGAAATCGAACGCGATCGTGTTCTGCGGCAACGGCATGACGCTCGGCGTGGGCGCGGGTCAGATGAGCCGCGTGGACTCGGCGCGGATTGCGAGTATCAAGGCGCAAAACGCCGGTCTCACGCTAACCGGTTCGGCGGTGGCGTCGGATGCGTTCTTCCCGTTCCGTGACGGTCTCGATGTGGTGGTCGCGGCAGGCGCGACCTGCGTGATCCAGCCGGGCGGCTCGGTGCGCGACGACGAAGTGGTCAGCGCGGCGGATGAGCACAACATCGCGATGGTGTTGACCGGGGTGCGTCACTTCCGGCATTGATGCGCGCATGCGGGCCTGGTGAACGGCGCGTGCTTGTGGCGCGTCGTAATGCGGGACTCGCAAGATTGAGCTGAGCGAAACGGCTCGGTGGAAACGTTCCGCCGGGCCGTTTTGTTTTGTGGCGACGTTTTGTTTTGTGGCGCCGTTTTGTCTGTCGCGCCGTTTTGTTCGTCACGACGTTTTGTTTGCGGCGCCGTTTAGTCCCGCGGATCCTTTCTCGCGTAGCCTTCCTTCACTTCAGCATGCTGGCTGATGTACGTGCCAAGCCCCTGCCCTCGCTGCGCCAAACGCTTGAGTGCGGCAACGTGCCTGGCGCCGACACTTGCCTTCGTGTACCAGTACACGACGCCCGGTTTAAAGCGGACCGCGACGAAGTCGTCGCCGATTTCGTAGGCGTCGACGCCTGAATCGCCGCTGAGATTGCGATAGTGCTCCATGTGCGCTCCCTTTTCTAACGCAAGCACCAGCAGTTTTTATTCCGCCGGCGTCGCCGCACATCGACCGTCGCACGGCGCGTTCGTTGTAGTATCGCAGGCACCTGGTTTTCACCGCACATGCGGCATCTCATGAGAATTCTCGGCATCGACCCCGGCTTGCGTGTAACGGGTTTCGGCGTAATCGATCAAACCGGACACACGCTCAGCTACGTCGCAAGCGGCGTCATCAAGACCGCCGACGCCGACCTGCCGTCGCGTCTCGGCACCATTTTCGAGGGCATTTCGACGCTGATCCGTCAGCATTCGCCGGATCAGTCGGCGATCGAAAAGGTATTCGTCAACGTCAACCCGCAATCCACCCTCCTGCTTGGCCAGGCACGCGGCGCGGCAATCTGCGGACTGGTGGCGGGCGGCGTGCCGGTCGCCGAATATACGGCGTTGCAGTTGAAGCAGGCGGTAGTCGGCTACGGCCGCGCGACCAAGGAGCAGATGCAGCAGATGGTGGTGCGTCTGCTCAACCTCTCCGGCGTGCCCAGCACCGACGCCGCGGACGCCCTCGGCATGGCGATCTGCCATGCGCACGGCGGCACGACACTCAGTACGCTAGGTGCCATCGCGCCTTCGCTGGCGAAGAAGGGTCTGCGCGTCCGGCGTGGACGGTTGGTGGGGTAGAGGCGCCAAGGTCGCGCTTTGCATGAATCGCCGTTCGGGGACATCGCTCGAACGTGTCAACCATGTCCTCGTACATCACGCCGGCCGCGCACTCGCTGCGCTACACTCGCCCTTTCTCTCAAGATTGAATCCGCCATGATCGGTCGCATTGCCGGCGTTCTGCTGGAAAAAAACCCGCCGCATCTGCTCGTCGACTGCAACGGCGTCGGTTACGAAGTCGACGTGCCGATGAGCACGTTCTACAACCTGCCGTCGAACGGCGAACGCGTCGTGCTGCTCACGCAAATGATCGTGCGCGAAGACGCGCATCTGCTGTACGGCTTCGCCACCGCCGAGGAGCGCTCCACCTTCCGCGAACTGCTGAAGATCACCGGCATCGGCGCACGCATGGCGCTTGCGGTGTTGTCGGGCATGAGTGTGGGCGAACTGGCGCAAACCGTCACGATGCAGGACGCAGCGCGTCTGACGCGCGTGCCCGGCATCGGCAAGAAGACGGCTGAGCGGCTGCTTCTCGAATTGAAAGGCAAGATCGGCGCCGACCTTGGCGCGCTGGCGGGCGCGGCGTCGGCATCCGACCACGCCTCCGATATCCTGAACGCACTGATCGCGTTGGGTTACTCCGAAAAAGAAGGGCTGGCGGCCATCAAGAACGTGCCGGCCGGCACCGGCGTTTCCGAAGGCATCAAGCTTGCGTTGAAGGCGTTGTCGAAGGGCTAAGCGCTCCTGGGGCCGCAACCCTTGGCCGTTCGGCCGAGTTTCGCAACCGGGCGCGCGCGGTACAATGACCGCATGATCGAAACCGACAAACTCGCCGCCGAGCGCATCATCGCGGCCACGCCCGTCTCGCCGAACGAAGAGGCGTTCGAACGCGCGTTGCGCCCGCGTCAGCTCGAAGAATATGTCGGGCAGGAAAAAGTGCGCGGTCAGCTGGAAATCTTCATCGAGGCCGCCAAGCGCCGGTCCGAATCGCTCGACCACGTGCTGCTGTTCGGGCCGCCGGGGCTGGGCAAGACCACTCTCGCGCACATCATCGCGCGGGAAATGGGCGTCAATCTGCGGCAAACCTCCGGTCCGGTGCTCGAACGCGCGGGCGACCTCGCGGCGCTGCTCACCAATCTTGAAGCCAACGACGTCTTGTTCATCGACGAAATCCACCGGCTCTCGCCGGTCGTCGAAGAAATTCTGTACCCGGCGCTGGAGGACTATCAGATCGACATCATGATCGGCGAGGGGCCGGCCGCGCGCAGCGTCAAGCTCGATCTGCAGCCGTTCACGCTGGTCGGCGCAACCACCCGCGCGGGCATGCTGACCAATCCGCTGCGGGACCGCTTCGGTATCGTCGCACGGCTCGAGTTTTACAACGCCGAAGAGCTTGCCCGCATCGTCACGCGTTCCGCCTCGCTGCTGAATGCGCAGATTCATCCGGACGGCGCGTTCGAAATCGCCAAGCGCGCGCGCGGCACGCCGCGGATCGCGAACCGGCTGCTGCGCCGCGTGCGCGATTTCGCCGAGGTCAAAGCGGACGGCAACATCACCGCGCAAGTCGCTGACGCCGCGCTCAAAATGCTCGACGTGGACGCGGTGGGCTTCGACCTGATGGACCGCAAGCTCCTCGAAGCGATCCTCCACAAGTTCGACGGCGGCCCGGTCGGCGTCGACAATCTGGCGGCGGCCATCGGCGAAGAGCGCGACACGATCGAAGACGTGCTCGAACCGTATCTGATCCAGCAAGGCTTCCTGCAACGCACGCCGCGTGGACGCGTCGCCACGCTGCTCACGTACCGGCACTTCGGTCTCGCCGCGCCGGACGCTTCCAGTCCCATATCCGGGCTCTGGGATGCGGCCGGAACCTGAGCCGGATACGATTCGCGTGAGATCGATCTAGAGATGTCCGATCAAGTCAAGCAACCCGCTTCACGCGGCGGCCTCTCGCAGTTACTCATGGGCAGGATCCGCGCGAAGCTGGCCGCGGGCGTCACGCACCTCACCACCGGCAGCGGGCCCGCACTCGACTACTCGTCGCCGCCGGGCGACCCGGGGCTGTTCGGTCCCGATTCCATGTGCTGGAAAGTCCACGCCGACTTCACGTCGATGATGACGGGCGGCATCAGCGCGCTGCTGCTCCAGGCATTGCACCCGCTGGCGCTCGCCGGCGTATGGGACCATTCGACATTTCGCACCGATATTCTTGGGCGCCTGCGCCGAACCGCAACGTTCATCGCCGGCACCACGTATGGCAACCGGCACGATGCGCTAGCGTTGATCGAGCGCGTGAAGCGCATTCACCTCGGCGTCACGGGTGTTGGTCCCGATGGCCAGCCCTATCGCGCAAGCGACCCTGCCTTGCTGACGTGGGTGCACGTGGCCGAGGTATCGAGTTTCATGACTGCGCACCTACGGTACGTGAACCCGTTGCTGCCCGTTGCCGCGCAGGATCAGTACTTCGCGGAAACCGGGCGCATCGCCGAGATGCTTGGTGCGTCGACTATTCCGCGCTCACGCGCCGAGATTGACGCCTATCTGCTCGCCATGCAGTCTGAGCTGGTGGCCAGCGAGCGCACCCAGGAAGTTGTGAGGATTCTCATGAACGCGCCGGCGCCCACGGCGGCGATGCGGCCCGCACGGCTGCTGATGTTGAACGCGGGTGTCGATCTGCTGCCCGACTGGGCGCAAGGAATGCTCGGCTTCGGCCGCTTCGCGGGCGTTCGCCGCACGGTCGCGAGGCCAGGCGTAAGGCTGGTCGCGCCGGTGATCCGCTGGGCTCTCGTGAACGGTGTGTCGAAGCGGGCACGCCGCCGCGTTGCCGCCGCGCGCGAATCGACGTGAGCCACGCGAAACAGCCACTGCGAAATGCGCGGGGCAAGCGGCACTCGGCACCCGGCACAAACCCACCCATGCAAATGGAGGCCGCGCCGCTTAACGGCCCGCTTCCGGCTCTCTCTTCTTGAAGCTATCGTCTTCGCTCGGCGCATCGAGATGCGACACGTCCGCCCACGAGACGATCGTCGCCATACGGGCGTCGTGGGCGAAATCCACCACGTTGACGCTCGTGTTCAGCAACGCGTAATCGCGCGGCGCATCGAGCGACAAACGGCCTGCAAAACGGCGCACACAATCGAGCACACCGCCATGCGCAACGACAGCGACCCGTCCGCCCGGATGCGCAGCGACGATCGGCTCGACCGCATGCAGCACGCGGTGGTAAAACGCGCGCTGCGATTCGCCTTCAGGCGGCGCAAAACCCGGATCGCGGGTTTGCCAGTGTGCGTATTCATCGGGGAAACGGACGGCGATCTCGTCGCTGTCATGCCCCTGGAATGCGCCGTATGAGCGCTCGCGCAAACCCTCGCTCAGTTGTAACGGCAGGCCGAGCGCGTCGGCGATCGGCTGCGCGGTTTGCTGGGCGCGGAGCAGATCGCTTGAATAGATCGCGTCGAGCCGCGCGCCCTCTTTCACCTCATTCGCGATGCGGCTTGCAAGGCGTTGCGCCTGCGCGAAGCCGGTCGTCGCGAGCGGAATGTCGATGTGGCCTTGAATGCGCTTGATGCGGTTCCAGTCGGTTTCGCCGTGACGGATGAACAGAATCTGCGTGGTCATGAATGAGCATGGGCGCCAGTAGCCGGTTGTGCCGAGCCGCTATTGTCGCAAAAAGCGGCTGGATGAGTGGATGCGTACCGCCGCAGTCGCGACGCGGCGGCGGTTGAAACGGCAGTTGAAATTCAGGCGTTGGTCTGCAGCCAGAACGTGACCGGCCCGTCGTTGACGAGCGACACCTGCATATCGGCGCCGAACTCGCCTGTCTCGACGATCGGATGCTTCGTGCGCGCGGCCGAGACGAAGTAATCGAACAGCCGCTTGCCCTCATCGGGCGGTGCGGCAGGCGTGAAGCTGGGACGCAAGCCGCTGTTGGTGTCGGCGGCCAAGGTGAATTGCGAAACCAGCAGCAAACCGCCCGCGCGCCCCGCACCGTCGAGATTCTGCACCGAGAGATTCATCTTGCCGGCCGCATCGCTGAAAACGCGGTAGCCGAGCACCTTGGCGAGCAGCCGGTCAGCTGCGCCTTCGGTGTCGCCGCGTTCGGCGCATACGAGCGCGAGCAGGCCCGCCTCGATCGCGCCGGTCACGCGGTCGCCCACGCGCACTTCCGCGCGCCGCACGCGCTGGATCAGCGCGATCATCGGCGCGACTCCGAATGCAACGCCTGAGTCGACATTCCGCTCGCGCTGAGCATCAGGCCGTCAGCGTGACACGCGCAAACCGGCGCTTGCCGACCTGCACGACGTACTCGCCGGCTTCGACCTTCAGGCCCTTGTCTGACACCGTCGTGCCGTCGATCTTCACGCCGCCCTGCTCGATGTTGCGCAGCGCCTCGCTGGTGGACGGCACGAGGTTGGCCTGCTTGAGCAACTGGCCGATTGCGAGCGGCGCGCCGGCGAGCGTCACGGACGGGATATCCTCCGGCACGCCGCCCTTCGCGCGATGATTGAAGTCTTCGAGCGCGCGCTCGGCGTCGGCTTGCGAGTGGAAGCGCGCGACGATTTCCTGGCCAAGCATCACCTTGAAATCGCGCGGGTTGCGGCCCGCTTCGATCTCTTTCCGGAAACCGGCGATCTCGTCCATCGGGCGGAACGACAGCAATTCGAAATAACGCCACATCATCACGTCGGAGATGCTCATCAGCTTGCCGAACATGTCCGTCGGCTTTTCGTTGATGCCGATGTAGTTGTTCTTCGACTTCGACATCTTCTCGACGCCATCCAGGCCTTCGAGCAGCGGCATGGTCAGGATGCACTGCTGTTCCTGGCCGTATTGCTTCTGCAGTTCGCGACCCACCAGCAGGTTGAATTTCTGGTCCGTGCCGCCGAGTTCGAGGTCGGCATTCAGCGCGACCGAGTCGTAGCCCTGCATCAGCGGATACAGGAATTCGTGGATAGAGATCGGCACGCCGCCCTGGAACCGCTTGGTGAAATCTTCGCGCTCGAGAATACGCGCCACCGTGTAGCGCGATGCGAGCTTGATCATGCCGTCGGCGCCGAGCGGCATCGACCATTCGCTGTTGTAGCGGATTTCGGTCTTGTCGCGGTCGAGCACGAGCGCGGCCTGCTCGAAATACGTCTTTGCATTCGATTCAATCTGCTCGCGCGTAAGCGGCGGGCGCGTGGCGTTACGGCCAGACGGATCGCCGATCAGCGACGTGAAGTCGCCGATCAGGAAAATCACCGTGTGACCGAGGTCCTGCAACTGGCGCATCTTGTTCAGCACGACCGTATGGCCGATGTGGATGTCGGGCGCGGTCGGATCGAGGCCGAGCTTGATGCGCAGCGGCTTGCCCGTAGCCTGGCTCTTCGCGAGCTTTTGCGCGAATTCGTCTTCGATCAGGAGTTCGTCGACACCGCGTTTGGTGACGGCGAGCGCGTGACGGACTTCGTCGGTGATCGGGAAGGCGGGGCTAGGCTTGGTGGACTCGGTGCTCATGCTGGAAACTTGAAGTCGCGAAAAAAAGAGATTGTCCCATAGATGCGCGCCGCCGCGCCCATCGACGCAGACTCACGCGAGCTCAAGTGGCGTTCATCAGTGACCTTCAGCGGTCACGAACGGCCTCCAGAGGCCACATGCTGCCCCTCCGGGGTGGGAACTCCGCGCACCGGGCCGCGCCGCTGGCATTGTGGCGCTTTATATTCGGGCGCTTGCGTCGATAATCTGCTACAACGGATCGCAACGAACCCTCGAGAGGAGCAGCAACGTGGCGCAAGACCCCGCAAATGGCGTCTACTTTGGACTGATGTCCGGCACGAGCATGGACGGCGTGGACGGTGTGGCCGTCAGATTCGCCGAAGGGAAACCGCCGCAGGTGCTGGCCGAGGCGTTCGTCGGCTTTGCGGCAGGCTTGCGCGAGGCGTTGTTCGCGCTGCAACAGCCGGGCGACAACGAGATCGAACGCGAAGCGCTAGCCGCCAATGCGCTCGCCACGCGCTACACGGTGTGCTGCCACGAATTGCTTCAGGGCAGCCGCGTGTCGGCCGCGGAAGTCCGTGCAATCGGCGTCCACGGTCAGACGGTGCGGCATCGGCCGGAAAAGGGTTACACGCGGCAGATCAACAACCCGGCGCTGCTCGCCGAAATGATGCGCATCGACGTCGTCGCGGATTTTCGTAGCCGCGATGTCGCGGCGGGCGGCCAAGGCGCGCCGCTTGTGCCGGCGTTTCACGCCACCGTATTCGGCGCGAAAGATGAAACGCGGGTGGTCTGCAATCTTGGCGGCATCAGCAATATCACGGTCCTGAACGCGACCGGCAGCGTGCGCGGCTTCGACTGCGGTCCCGCGAATGCGCTGCTCGACGAGTGGGCGCAGCGTCATCTCGGCAAGCCTTTTGACGAAAACGGCCATTTCGCGGCCAGCGGCCAGGTGGATCGTCCGCTTCTGAACGCGTTGCTCGACGAGCCATTCTTTTCGCAACAGCCACCGAAAAGCACGGGCCGCGACCTGTTCAACGCCGAATGGCTCGACGCGAAACTTCAGCCGTTCGCCGCGCTTGCCCCCGCGGACGTTCAAGCGACGCTAGTTGCGCTGACCGCAGTGACGGTTGCCCGTGAGATCGAACGGCATGCATCGGATGCCAAGGCCGTTTATGTGTGCGGCGGCGGGGCGCGCAATCCGGAGATTCTCAAAGCGCTACAACAGGCATTGGAGGACAGCGGCGTCAGTGGCGTGCCCGTGATGACAACCGACGCGCTCGGCGTACCGCCTAGTCAGGTTGAGCCGCTGGCGTTCGCATGGCTGGCCATGCGCTGCATGGCGCGGCTGCCGGGCAATTTGCCGGCGGTCACCGGCGCCGCTGCCGAACGCGTGCTGGGGGCAATCTACCCGCGCTGATCGAAGCGTATGGGTTTGGCGCACGCATTAAAAAACGGGGCCGAAGCCCCGTTTCCTTAATACCTATGACCAGAACGGCTTACCATCAAACCGAGAACGACGAGCCGCAACCACACGTGGTGGTAGCGTTCGGATTCTTGATAACAAACTGCGCGCCGTTGATGTCGTCCTTGTAGTCGATCTCAGCGCCGACCAGATACTGGTAGCTCATAGAATCGATCAACAGCTGGACGCCGCTCTTGTTCATGACGGTGTCGTCTTCGTTGACGGCTTCGTCGAACGTAAAACCGTATTGAAAGCCCGAGCAGCCGCCGCCCTGCACGAAAACGCGCAGTTTGAGGTCCGCATTGCCTTCTTCTTCGATCAGTTGCTTGACCTTGTCAGCCGCTGCGTCGGTAAAAACGAAGGGGGCGGGCATCTCGGTCACGGGTGTATCGGTGACTGCGTTCATTCGAACTCTCCAAAAAGCTTCTAACCGCTATTGTAGGGCTGATCTCGATATCGTGCCGAAGCCCACAAAATCAATGGGTTCTTGTTGAAAATTCAACGGACGGCGCCCGAGGCCGCAGCCAGCCTGCCTGAACTGATCAAATTGCCCTTCGGCGGCAAAATCATTACGGCGACGCCAAACCGCAAACCCATAAAAAAAGCCGCCTTCGCGAAAGCGTTGGCGGCTTTTGCAGCGCTCCAGCCCGAAAGCCGGATCGCACACGAAGCGATTAACGCTTCGAGAATTGCTTCCTGCGACGTGCCTTGTGGAAGCCGACCTTCTTACGTTCGACTTCACGAGCGTCACGCGTAACGAAGCCAGCCTTCGACAGTTCCGGCTTCAGCGTTGCGTCGTAGTCCATCAGCGCGCGGGTGATGCCGTGGCGAACCGCACCGGCTTGACCCGTTTCACCGCCACCGTTCACGTTGACTTTGATGTCGAACGTGACGCCGTGGTTCGTGAGTTCCAGCGGCTGACGCACGATCATCAGCGACGTTTCGCGCGAGAAGTAATCGGCGATAGGCTTGCCGTTTACAATGATCTCACCCTTGCCAGCCTTGATGAAGACGCGTGCGACGGCGCTCTTGCGGCGGCCCGTGCCGTAATTCCAGTTACCGATCATGTGGGCTCCCCTTAGATCTCGAGCGCTTTCGGCTGTTGTGCCGAATGCGGATGCGTTGCTTCAGCGTAGACCTTCAGCTTCTTGATCATCGCGTAGCCGAGCGGGCCCTTCGGCAGCATGCCCTTGACCGCTTTCTCGAGCGCACGGCCCGGGAAGCGTTCTTGCATCTTGCCGAACGTCGTTTCATAGATACCGCCCGGGTAACCCGAGTGGCGGTAATACTTCTTGTCAGTAGCCTTGTTGCCCGTGACGCGCAGCTTGCCGGCGTTGATAACGATGATGAAATCACCGGTGTCGACGTGCGGAGTGAATTCAGGCTTGTGCTTGCCGCGAAGACGGTGTGCCACTTCGCTGGCGACACGCCCGAGAACCTTATCCGTCGCGTCAATCACGTACCATTCGCGCGTCACCTCATGGGCTTTTGCGGAAAACGTCTTCATGATCGATCCAAAAAAATTGCTGCGCCCAATGTATTTTTTCCTGCTTGTAGTGTGCGCATCGAGGCGCGTGCAGGCTCTCCCTGGTTCTTCCTCCGCGGGCGCGGATGCGGAAAAGCCCTGAATTATAAAGGAATTTGTCACGCCGAGTCAAAACTTGCGACGCGTGCGGCGAGAAATCATTCGATTTCGCGAGCGACAAGGGTCGTTTCCGTCTGGTTAGTCCTGAACACGACATCGAAGAGGGGCCGAATCGCAGGCGAAAAAAAACCCGAACTAGTGGTTCGGGTTTAATCCACCAAAGGAGGAGGTGGAGGAGACAGCGGAGGTTGCAGAACTGCTGCAACCGATTGGATCGATTATATGAGGTGGCCTTGTGCGACGCAAGAACATTTGCATTGCGAAATTCGATTTCATAATGCGGCAATTGGACGCGCACAGCAAAAACCCATAAATGTTCTTTTAAATCAATCGTTTATTCTGTTTAAAGTCTGTGCCAAAGCAGACATTAGCTAGAGTAAAACCCCTAAACCCGTCAGGGCATTCCCGAATCGGCGAAACATGCCGCACTGCAACACGCAAGCAGTCATCAGGCATAAGTTCCGCCGAAAAGGCACTCCGGGCGAACACGCAAACGCCGGGCTACAATGCCGTTTCGATATCAGCGCAGCGCGGTGGAGCACAGCATGGAATGCAAAGTTAGCTGGATGGGGCAAGACGGAATGGCATTTGCAGCCGAGACCGGCAGCGGCCATCTGGTCACGATGGACGGCGCGCCGGAAGGCGGCGGCCGCAATCTTTCACCGCGTCCAATGGAAATGGTTCTGCTCGGCACGGGTGGCTGCACCGCCTACGACGTCGTGATGATCCTGAAGAAAAGCCGCCAGGAAATCGCCGGCTGCTCAGTCACGTTGAAGGCCGAGCGCGCCAGCGAAGATCCGAAAGTCTTTACCAAAATCCACTTCCATTTCACGGTGACGGGCAAGAACCTGAACCCGGCTACCGTGGAACGCGCGATCAATCTGTCGCACGACAAATACTGCTCGGCGTCGATCATGATCGCGAAGACCGCTGAGCTCACGCACTCGTTCGATATCGTCGCGGCTTGAGTACGCCTCGAGTTCGATGCTTCGGCGCAGGTCGCCAGGCATTTAGGCAAAGCAGAGCGGCAAAATAAAAATGCCGGCGTCCACAAGGACGCCGGCATTTTTTGTTGGGTGGCAAAGCAGGCCGATAAGCCGGATTCTGTGCACGCACCACGTCCGAAAACGCGCGCGCGTAGCAGTCATTCCTCTAGGCGCGCCATTACTGACGCGCTCAAGCTTCCTACCCGCAGACGTGACGGGGGCCCCGTCCTGCACCTCGAAGATGCTAGCCTGCCTACTTGGAATTGCTCCGGGTGGAGGTTACCGTGCCGGTCTGCCTTGCAGCAGCCGCGGTGCGCTCTTACCGCACCGTTTCACCCTTACCTGATCCCGACTTGCGCCGGGCCATCGGCGGTTTGCTTTCTGTTGCCCTATTCCGCGTGTCACCACGGATGGCCGTTAGCCATCACCCTGCCCTATGGAGTCCGGACTTTCCTCGCCCTCTTCGGCCGAAACCGCGGAGGCCGCGACTGCCTGTCCTGCTTTGCTGGGGCGCATTTTAACATCCGCAGGAACGGGGAGCCGCGTCGGCGAGAGAAATAGCGGATGGCGGCTAGCGCAAGTGTGTGCGGCGCCCTGCTCGAAACACCGAGACATCCTCGTAAAACGCCGGCACTTCGTTCTCCGGCCACCACCCTGGAATGCCCAGCACGGGTAGCGGCGCGAACATACGGCTCGTCAAGGTCTCCGAGTCCAGCAGCGTGGCGCTCACCGCCTCGTCGAGCCAGGCGTCGCGCGCCGCGGTGTCCCAGTCGAAATACTCGGACGGCACGTCGACAATCCACGCGTGGCCTGTGCACGCCTTGAACGGCGCGACCAGTTTTTCCAGCAGCGCATGGCCAAAGCAACGGACTTCGCAGCGCGTCCCCCAGGCGTCACGATGAGCAACCAGCAACGTCTGCCAGTCGAATCCGCGCAACGCGGCGCTCAACGCTGGATCGGCGCAGGCGAACAGCAGCGCGTTTTCGTCGAACAAGGTCAGCGTATCGCGCATGCCACCGCGAGTCGGGCCGACGCCTAACGCCTCGATCGCCGCCGACTGCCGCGCGTTCAGCGCCACCTTGATACGGGGAAACGCAAACCACATCGACCCGTTGAAGAAGTCATGCAGGTTGTGGCGCGTCGGCACGCAGCCTGTCGACGCGATGTGCGCCTCATAAGCCGCGCCCGGCGGTAGATCGTCTTGTGCAATGAAAGCGAGGCGCTGACCACGTCCCGTGACCTGCCGCATCTCGCCGGCATCGGCATTCATTTCCGCAAGCAGCGCGGCGTAGCTCGTCAGCGCGCGCTGCTGCCAGCGCTCGCCGCGCGCCGCGAACTGCGCAAACCACGGCTTCGACCAGTCAATCCCGGCGAAACCGAAGTCCACGCGCGCCGCCTCTTGCCCAGGCATCTAAAGCAGCCTCAGACGAGGCGCCATCCAATCGACTCACCACCACGCAGCGGCACAACAGGCGTGTCACCGACCGGCAATTCAGCCGGCAGCATCCATTCTTCGCGACGCAGCGTGACCTTCTCCGCACTGCGCGGCAGACCATAGAAATCCGCACCGAAGAAGCTGGCAAAGCCCTCGAGCTTGTCCAGCGCGCCGGCTTTGTCGAATGCTTCCGTATAGAGTTCGAGCGCATGCAGCGCCGTGTAGCAACCCGCGCAACCGCACGCGTGTTCCTTCAAACCCTTCGGATGCGGCGCGCTATCGGTACCGAGAAAGAAGCGCGGATTGCCCGAGGTCGCCGCCTCGACCAGCGCCACGCGATGCGTCTCGCGCTTCAACACCGGCAGGCAGTAGTAATGCGGGCGAATGCCGCCCTGGAAGATCGCGTTGCGGTTGTACAGCAGATGGTGCGCGGTAATCGTCGCACCCAGCAGCCCCGGCGCCACGCCGGCTTCGCGGATGTAGTCGACGGCGTCTTTCGTGGTGATGTGCTCGAACACCACCTTCAACGCCGGAAACGCGCGGCGCAGCGGCGTCATCACGCGGTCGATGAACACTTTCTCGCGATCGAACAGGTCGATCGACGAATCCGTCACTTCGCCGTGTACCAACAGCGGCATACCGGTTTCCTGCATCACTTCAAGCGTTTTGGCGCATTTCATGATGTCGGTGACGCCTGCGTCCGAGTTGGTCGTTGCGCCCGCGGGGTACAACTTCACACCATGCACGAAACCGCTTTCGCGCGCGCGGCGGATTTCGTCCGGCGGCGTATTGTCGGTCAGGTATAGCGTCATCAGCGGTTCGAACTTCGCGCCGGCCGGGATCGCGGCAACGATGCGCTCGCGATACGCCTCAGCCATCGCGGTCGTGGTGACCGGCGGCTTCAGGTTCGGCATGATGATCGCGCGGCCGAACTGGCGCGCGGTGTCCGGCAGCACGGCCGCGAGCATCTCGCCGTCGCGAACGTGCAGGTGCCAGTCGTCGGGGCGGGCGAGCGTAACAGTGTCGATGGAATCGGGAGAGGCGTTGGAAGCGGTCATGGCGAGAGGGGAACGAGATTCTGCGGAAAAAGTCCGATCGACGCGAGCAAACGACGGCAATTCGTACCGTTGCGGCCTGAACACACGTCAATTTTGCTATTTGGCGCTTCTGGCTCGGTGATATGCTTGGAAAATCATCATTGTAACGGCTCGCCCCGTTCCCAGGCTTACCCGCAACATGTGCCAACTTCTCGGAATGAACTGCGCCGCGCCGACGGACGTCACGTTCTCGTTCACCGGCTTTGCGGCGCGCGGCGGCGTCACCGATCATCACGCGGACGGCTGGGGCATCGCCTTCTTCGAAGACAAGGCGTGCCGTCTGTTCATCGATCATCAGTCGTCGGCTACCTCGCCGATCGCCGAGATGGTCAAGCGCTACCCGATTAAATCGAAGAACACGATTGCGCATATTCGCAAGGCAACGCAAGGGCACATCCTGCTCGAGAACTGCCACCCGTTCATGCGCGAACTGTGGGGACGCCACTGGATCTTCGCGCACAACGGCGACCTGAAGGATTATTCGCCGGCGCTCAACGGCGTGTATCAGCCGGTCGGCACGACTGATAGCGAGCTCGCGTTCTGCGCGCTGCTGCAAGGTTTGCGCAAGGCCTTTCCGGGTTGCCAGCCGCCGCTGGAAGAACTGTTCGAGGCACTCGAAACGCTCACGCGCGAGATCACGCAATTCGGCGTGTTCAATTTCCTGATGTCGAACGGTCAGGCGCTATTCGCCCATTGCTCGACGCATCTGCATTTCATCGTGCGGCGCTGGCCCTTCTCGACCGCTCATCTGGTCGATGCGGACGTGTCGATCGATTTCGCCAAATACACGACGCCGGAAGATCGCGTCGCCGTGATCGCGACCAAGCCGCTCACCGACAACGAAGTGTGGACCGCCTTCCAGCCAGGCGATCTGATGATGTTCCAGCATGGCGAAGTGATCGGCCGCGTCAACGTGCCGGTGCCGTCTTCGGTGCTGGAGAAGCTGCGCAATCCGGCGTTGGACGCATCGGCTTCGGCAACCACGATTGCGGCTTCGGTCGACGCGGTGACCACGGCCGACTCCGAGGTCGACCTCGAAGCCGCAGACGACACCGCAGCCTTCGAATCCTGATTCGCGCGCGCTCGCCAACGTCAGAAACAAAAAGCCGCTTCATCCAAGGAAGCGGCTTTTTTCTACAAGGGCAACGCCACATAGGCAGCGTGCCCCGACAAGAACCTCAGTGCAGGATCTTCGCGAGGAAATCCTTCGCACGATCCGACTTCGGATTCGCGAAGAAGTCTTCCTTGCGGTCGTCTTCCACGATCAAGCCCTTGTCCATGAAGATCACGCGGTGCGCGACCTTCTTGGCAAAGCCCATTTCGTGCGTGACGCACATCATGGTCATGCCTTCCTGCGCGAGTTCGACCATCACGTCGAGCACTTCGTTGATCATTTCCGGGTCGAGCGCGGACGTCGGTTCATCGAACAGCATCGCGATCGGGTCCATCGACAGCGCGCGCGCAATCGCCACACGCTGCTGCTGACCGCCCGACAATTGCCCCGGAAACTTATCCGCATGCGCCCGCAGACCGACGCGGTCGAGCAGCTTGTAGCCCTTGGTGGTGGCTTCGTCTTTCGAGCGGCCGAGCACCTTGATCTGCGCGAGCGTCAGGTTCTGCACGATCGACAGATGCGGAAACAGCTCGAAGTGCTGGAACACCATGCCGACCTTCGCACGCAACTTGGACAAGTTGGTTTTCTTGTCCGTCAGCGATTGGCCGTTGATGACGATCTCGCCCTTCTGGAACGGCTCCAGCCCGTTGACGGTTTTGATCAGCGTGGACTTGCCCGAGCCCGACGGCCCGCACACCACCACCACTTCACCTTTTTTGACTTCCGTCGTGCAGTCGGTCAGCACTTGAAACTGGCCGTACCACTTCGAAACATTCTTGATAGAGATCATCTTGCGACCTTTTTCTGAAGACCTTTGACGAGGCTCGACGCGATCACGCAGATCACGAAATAACACGCGCCCGCGAACAGTACCATTTCGACATTCGTACCGTCACGGTCGCCAATATTCGTGGCGGTGCGGAAGAAGTCGGCGAGGCTGATCACGTAGACGAGCGACGTATCCTGAAACAGCACGATACCTTGCGTAAGCAGCAGAGGCACCATCGCGCGGAACGCCTGCGGCAGCACGATGAGGCGCATGGCCTGCGGGTAGCTCATGCCGAGCGCAAACGCGGCATTGACCTGCCCGCGCGGCACCGCCTGAATACCGGCGCGGATGATTTCCGAATAGTACGCTGCCTCGAACAACGAAAAAGCGACCATCGCCGACGCCAGCCGAATGTCGATATCCGGCGACAAACCCAGCACGTTTTGCAGTAACTGCGGCACGATCAGGAAGAACCACAGCAGAACCATCACCAGCGGAATCGAACGGAACACCGTGACATAAGCCTTCGCAAACCATTCGAATGGCTTGATTGGCGAAAGCCGCATCATGGCGAGAATGGTGCCCCAGATGATGCCGATCACGATCGCGATCAGCGTGATCTTGATCGTGACGATCGCGCCGGTCCACAGCGTAGGCAGTGCGCCCGGAATACCGCTCCAGTCGAAATGATGCATCACTTACCTCCGATATAGCCGGGCAACCGGGTTCTGGCTTCGACCCAGCGCATCAGTTGCATCACAATCAGATTGATCAGCACATACGCGAGCGTGACCGCGATGAACGATTCATACGTCTGCGATGTGTAGTCGACCAATTGACGCGCCTGAGCGGACAGATCCAGCAGACCGATGGTCGACGCGACCGCCGAGTTCTTGAAGATGTTCAGGAACTCGGACGTGAGCGGCGGCACGATGATCCGATACGCAACCGGCAGCAGCACATAGCGATACGTCTGCCACTGCGTGAAACCCATTGCCAGACCCGCGGCGCGCTGGCCGCGCGGCAACGCGTTGATCCCTGAGCGCACCTGCTCGCAGACGCGCGCGGCAGTGAACAGCCCGAGACAGATGATCGATGACGAGAAGAACTGCGTGCCTGGCGGCAGTTGCTTGAACCAGTTGCCGATCGACGGCGGCAGCAACTCCGGTATCACCAGATACCAGATGAAGAACTGCACGATCAGCGGGATGTTACGGAAAATCGCAACGTAGAGCGTACCGATGCCCGACGCCCATTTATTCGGCAGCGTGCGCAGCACACCGAAAAACGAGCCGACGATCAGCGCGATCACCCAGGCCGCCAGCGACACCGTAATCGTCACCCAGAAGCCGGACATCAGCCAGCCCAGATAGGTGGTCGGCTCGCCGGTGGACACGGGACTCAGCAGAATGCCCCAGTTCCAGTGATATGACATGACCAAGACTCCAGCAAAAAGAAACGGAAGAAGCGCGTAGCCCCTTCCGTTTCGTTCAGCGTTTCAAAAAAACAGCTAAGGTTTAATCGATTGCCTTGTCATTCGGGCTCTTGAAGAGCGCCTTGATGTCGTCGCTTTCCGGGAAGTTCAGGTTGAGGCCCTTCGGCGGAATCGGCGATTCGAACCACTTCTTGTAGATCTGATCGGCTTCGCCCGAGGTTTCGACCTTCGCGATCGCGTCGTCGACCACCTTCTTGAATTCCGGATCGTTCTTGCGAATCATGCAGCCGTACGCTTCATGCGATTGCGGCGCGCCGACGATCACGAAGTCGCCCGGATTGTTCGACTTGGCACGCTCGCCTGCCAGCAAGGCGTCGTCCATCATGAACGCGACAGCGCGGCCGGTGGAGAGCGTCAGGAACGACTCGCCATGGTCCTTCGCGCTGATGATGTTCATGCCCATGCTCTTGTCCTGGTTCATCTTGCGCAGGATCCGCTCGGACGTGGTGCCGGCCGTTGTCACGACAGTCTTGCCCTTCAGGTCTGCCCAATCCTTGACGCCCGAATCCTTCTTGGTCATCAAACGCGTGCCGATCACGAAGATCGTGTTCGAGAACGCAGCCTGTTGCTGACGCTCGGCGTTATTGGTGGTCGAGCCGCATTCCATGTCGACGGTGCCGTTCTGCACCAGCGGAATACGGTTTTGCGACGTGATCGGCGTAAGTTTGACCTTCAGGTTCGGCATATTGAGCTTTTGCTTGACGGCTTCCACCACCTTCAGCGCGAACTCTTGCGAATAACCCACGACGTTCTGTTTGTCGTCGTAATACGAAAACGGGATCGACGATTCGCGATGACCCAGCGAGATGACGCCCGTGTCCTTGATCTTTTTCAGTGTGCCAGCGTCTTGCGCATGCGCGCCAACTGTAAACAGTCCGAGAGTCGCGAGCAGCAGCGCAGCTTTTTTAACCTTCATGTGTGATCTCCTTGGCAAGAACCGGCGCCAGTTTAGCAAAGTAATTATTCTGAAAGTATCGCTATAAACCATGTTTGTTGCGTGTTTCCACCAATCTCCCGATCCTCGCGTGGGCTTCCTCCGGGCGGGGGACCTCCTCCCGCGCGCGCGCCACTATGGGATTACGGCGCCCTAGCCATGGATCCAAAACGCCGCACGCCTGGCGGAAATCCCTTTGGGGCAGATACGTAAAGGCGGGCGGCATCGATACGATGCCGCCCGCCGGGTCAAACACGCAGTCTCGTGAACCGCGTTGAGGCAAGAATTGGCAGCGGTCCGCGAGTTGGCGGACCCACTGCTTCAGACCGGACGATCAGGGATACAGGCCACGCAATTCACGCGCTTCCAGAATCCGCTTACACGCGACAATAAACGCCGCGGTCCGCACGGACACCTTCTGCTCGCTCGACACTTGCCACACTGCGGCAAATGCCTCACGCATCACGCGCTCGAGGCGCTGGTTGATCTCGTCTTCGGTCCAGAAGAAGCTCGAGAAGTCCTGCACCCATTCGAAGTACGACACCGTCACGCCGCCGGCATTCGCCACCACGTCCGGAATCACGAGGATGCCGCGGTCGTGAAGAATGTCGTCCGCTGCCGTGGTGGTCGGGCCGTTGGCGCCTTCCACGACGATCTTCGTCTTGATCTTTCCCGCGTTCTTTTCGGTGATCTGGTTTTCCAGCGCAGCCGGAATCAGGATGTCGGATTCGACGGTCCAGAATTCCTCGTTCGTCACCGCGTCGGCTTCCGGGAAACCGCCTACGCCGCCCGTCTTCGCGACGTGCTCGAGCAATGCGCCCGCATCGATACCGGTCGACTTGTACAGCGAACCGGTGTGATCCTGCACCGCGACCACCTTCGCACCCGCTTCCTGGAACAAACGTGCGGCAATACCACCCACGTTACCGAAGCCCTGCACGGCGATCCGCGCGCCTTCGATGTCGAAGCCGATGCGGCGTGCCGCTTCGCTACCGACCACGAACACGCCACGGCCCGTCGCTTCACGACGGCCCAGCGAACCGCCGAGCGTGATCGGCTTGCCGGTCACAACGCCCGTGGCTGTTTGGCCCTGGTTCATCGAGTACGTGTCCATCATCCACGCCATGATCTGCTCGTTCGTGTTCACGTCCGGCGCGGGGATATCGGTGTTCGGTCCGATGATGATGCCGATTTCACTCGTGTAGCGGCGTGTCATGCGTTCCAGCTCACCACGCGACAAGGTGCGCGGATCGACACGAATACCGCCCTTCGCGCCGCCGTACGGCACGTTCACAGCCGCGTTCTTCACCGACATCCACGCCGACAGCGCCATCACTTCCGACAGCGTCACGTCCTGGTGATAACGCACGCCGCCCTTGCCCGGACCGCGCGACACGTTGTGCTGCACGCGATAGCCTTCGAAGTGCGCAACCGTGCCGTTATCGAGTTCGATTGGCACGTCGACGATCAGAATCCGCTTCGGGCGCTTAAGGGTTTCAAGCCAGCGGGACAGCGAGCCGAGGTACGGCGCGACGCGATCGACCTGACGCAGGTAGTTGCCCCACGGGCCGAGGTCTTCGCTATTGAGGTAGGAGGGAACCGGCTGCAACGATGATGCGGATTGTGCGACTTGCTGCTGTGAAGACATGAACGCTCCGGCGTTGATCGAATAGCGTGATTGTCGAAAAACGCGCTTTTGAAATCCAATGCCGTTTCCTTATCCGATTATGTTTTTTATGCATAACCATCGAGAAGCCGCAAATTCATGTCGTGCGCAGGCAGATTTCAGGCCGCGCTCGCGCCTGGCTGCGCCAGTTCCTCCGACACTACGTCCCACAGTTGCCGCACAAGGATCTGCCGCGCATCGTCGGTCTTCGCCGCGAGCTTGTCGCGATACAGTCGGATCTCCATCGTCAAGGTGAGCTGCCCTTCGGGCGTGCCGCGCGTGGCGCGGTCGAGGCGAATCAGCTTGCCGTCGGCGACCGCGTCTTCCACCGCGCTGTGCGGCAGGAACGCGATGCCGTGGCCGGCCAGCGCCATCGCCTTGAGCCCCTCGGCCATGTCGGTTTCGTAAAGCCGGTCGAGGTACAGGCGCTCCGGCGCATTGGCCAGGATCACTTCGGTCATGCGACCCAGATATGCGTTCGGCGTGTACGTGAGATACGGCGCCGGCGCCTCGGCACTGCCGGGCAGCGTGTGGCGCGGCCGGCCGGCCCGGCCCGGCGCCGAGAACGGACTGATCGGCTCGTTGCCGAGCGTGAGCATGTCGTAGCGCGCCGGATCGAGCGCGACCGGATGGCTCGGATGGTGATAGCCCATCATCAGATCGCAGCCGCCTTCCACCAGCGCCAACGCCGCGTCGTGCACGTTCAACGCCCGCAGCCTGGTATGGATCGGACCCATCTGAGCCTCGATGCGTTGCAGCCAGCGCGGAAAATACGTCAGCGACAGCGTGTGCGGCACCGCGAACTCGATGGTCGCTTGCGGCGTCGCCGTGTGCCCGCGCAGCAGCGCGCGCGCCTCGTGGAACTGCGACAGCATCGCGAGCGCCTGCTCGTAGAACACCTGGCCCGCCGCCGTCAGCCGCGTCGGGTAAACCGAACGGTCGATCAGTTCCGTGCCGAGCCATGCCTCCAGCGCCTGAATCCGCCGCGAAAACGCCGGCTGCGTGACGTGACGCAATTCGGCCGAGCGGCTGAAGCTACGCGTTTCCGCGAGCGAAACGAAGTCTTCGAGCCATTTCAGTTCCATGCGAAAGCCTGCTGCCGGCGGGAGGGAAGGAGTCGCCATTCTAGCGGCGCGGCTGGGAGGCGGGGTTCCGTGCGGGCCAATGCGAGATGAAGAGAGACCGATCGCGGCCAACTTCGGGCAGAAAGCCGCACGATGGTAAAATTCGCGATTCCCTCCGTTCCCGAACTGGTCACTGAGCGCTCCGCGAGCGTTCTGCGCCCCAACCCGCCGCCATCATGTCCGACACCCGCCCCGACACCCTGTTCGCGCTGAACGCGCTCTCCCCGCTCGACGGCCGTTACGCCGCGAAAACCGAAGCCCTGCGCGAGTGGCTCTCGGAAGCCGCTTTCATGCGCAATCGTGTGACGGTTGAAATCCACTGGCTGATCGCGCTCTCGCACGCCGGTTTCGCTGAAGTGCCGCGCTTTTCCGAAGCGTCCGAACAATTCCTGCTGCAACTGGCCGAGCGCTTCACCGCGCACGACGCCGCGCGCATCAAGGACATCGAACGCGTCACGAATCACGACGTGAAAGCGGTCGAGTACTGGCTGAAGGAATCGGTGAAGGGTCAGGAAGAACTGGAACGCGCGAGCGAGTTCATCCATTTCGCCTGCACGTCGGAAGACATCAACAATACGTCGCACGGCCTGATGCTGGCCGGCGCACGTGAGCACGTGATTCTGCCGGCGCTGCGTTCGGTGCATCAACGTCTCGTGGCGCTGGCTCACGCTCACGCCGAACAGCCCATGTTGTCGCGCACGCACGGCCAGCCGGCCAGCCCGACCACGCTCGGCAAGGAACTCGCCAACGTCGCCGCGCGTCTGGAACGCGCGATCGACCGGATCGCGAAGGTCGAGCTGCTGGGCAAGATGAACGGCGCGGTCGGCAACTTCAATGCGCACCTGTCCGCGTATCCGGAATTCGACTGGGAAGCGTTTTCGCGCGAAGTGGTCGAACAGCGCTTGAAGCTCACGTTCAATCCGTACACGATCCAGATCGAGCCGCACGATTACATGGCTGAACTGTTCGACGCCGTGTCGCGCGCCAACACGATCCTGCTGGATCTGGACCGCGACGTGTGGGGCTACATCTCGGTCGGCTACTTCAAGCAACGCACGAAGGCCGGCGAAATCGGTTCGTCGACCATGCCGCACAAGGTCAATCCGATCGACTTCGAAAATTCGGAAGGCAATCTCGGTCTGGCCAACGCAACCCTGCGCCACCTCGCCGACAAGCTGCCGATCTCGCGCTGGCAGCGCGACCTCACCGACTCGACGGTGCTGCGCAATATCGGCGTCGCGTTCGGCTACTCGCTGCTTGCGTACGACTCGCTGATCCGCGGTCTGGACAAGCTCGAAGTGAACGCGCAGCGTCTGAACGAAGACCTGGATAACTGCTGGGAAGTGCTGGCCGAACCGGTCCAAACGGTGATGCGCCGTTACGGCATCGAAAACCCGTACGAGCAGTTGAAGGAACTGACGCGCGGCAAGGGCATCACGCGTGAAGCGCTGCAAACGTTCGTGAGCGGTCTCGCGATTCCGCAAGATGCGAAGGATCGCTTGCTTGCCATGACGCCGGGTTCGTATATCGGCAAGGCGGTGGAGTTGGCCAAGCGGATCGCTTAAGCGATCAACGCTCGCACGTTTCTCACATAAAAATAGGCGCTCCTTGGAGCGCCTATTTTTTCATCCTGCGCGCGTGAGCCAGAGATTCACCGCGCCTTCATCTGAACCACCACCTCATCCACGATTTGTTCCGGCGACAATTCGATGCTCACCGTGATCGCCTCGTCCGGACCAGGCTCCTCAAGCGTATCGAGCTGGCTTTGCAGCAGCGAAGGATCGAAGAAATGACCGGTGCGCGTGGTCAGCCGCTCGCGTAGCACCTCGAACGAACCCTTCAGATAAACGAAGCACACGTCCTTATCGCCGTTGCCGCCGCCGCGCAAAACGTCCCGGTACGAGCGCTTCAGCGACGAACACGTGAACACCGCCTCCTCGGCCACCTTCTGCTTCTCTTCGATCGCCGCGCGGATGGTTTGCAGCCACGGCCAACGGTCTTCGTCGGTGAGCGGAATGCCTTTGTGCATTTTCTCCTTGTTGGCGGCGCTGTGAAATGCGTCGCCGTCAGTGAATGCGCAGTGCAAGCGTTCCGCCAGCATTTCGCCAATCCTCGTTTTGCCGGCGCCCGACACGCCCATTGCGATCAGAATCATCAAAAGCTCCTTACACGACCGTCGCGAGCGCGAAAGTCAAACCCAAGCCCATCAGCGAAATGATGGTTTCGAGGAGCGACCATGTCTTGAAGGTCTGCCCCACCGTCATACCGAAGTATTCCTTGATCAGCCAGAAACCGCCGTCGTTCACGTGCGAGAAGATCAGCGAACCCGAACCGGTGGCGAGCACCAGCAATTCCGGCGTGACCTGCACGCCGCTAGCCGAGGCGATCGGCGCGACGATGCCGCAGGCGGTGGTCATCGCAACCGTTGCCGAACCTGTGGCCAGACGGATCAGCGCGGCCACCAGCCAGCCGAACAGGAGCGGCGACAGATGCATGGCCGTTGCCACGTTGACGATTTCCTTCGAGATGCCGCTATCCATCAGCACGCGCCCGAAACCGCCGCCCGCGCCCACGATCAGCGTGATGCCCGCGATCGGCGCCAGACATTCGCCGCAAAACTTCTGGATCTGCTCACGATTGAAACCGCGGCTCGCGCCGAAGGTCCAGAAACTGACCAGCACGGCGATCAGCAGCGCGACGTCCGAATTGCCGACGAAACGCAGCAGATCATTCGCCAAGGTCTTCGGCGTAAACACAAGGTCGGCCCAGCTGCCGATCAGCATCAGAATCACCGGCAGCAGGATCGTGAACAGCGTGATGCCGAAGCTCGGCAGTTCGCGCTTCGGCGCCGGCTGCTTGCCGTCATTTTCCGCTTCGCCAGCGGAGCCGAGGAATTGCGAAGCGAGCGCGTTGTCTTTCGGCAGCTTGATATAACGGCTGATCAACAGAGCGAACAGCGGACCGGCGACGATCGCCGTCGGCACGCCCACGATCAGCCCATAAGCAATCGTCTTGCCGATGTCGGCGTGATACGCCTGCACCGCGAGCATCGCGGCCGGGTGCGGCGGAATCAAACCGTGCACGACGGACAGACCCGCGACCATCGGCAAGCCGACCAGCAGCAGCGACTTGTTGGTGCGTTTGGCAACGTTGAACGCGATCGGAATCAGCAGCACGAAGCCGACTTCAAAAAACACCGGCAAGCCGACGATGATCGCGACGACCATCATCGCCCAGTGAATGTGCTTCTCGCCGAACTTGTCGATCAAGGTGGTCGCGATGCGCTCCGCGCCGCCCGATTCGGCCATCATTTTGCCGAGCATGGTGCCGAGGCCGACCACGATCGCAATGTGGCCGAGCGTATTGCCGTTGCCGGTTTCGAACGATTTGACGATGGTGCCGATCGGCATGCCGGAGGCGAGACCCAGCAGCAATGAAACGATGATCAGGACGAGGAACGGGTAAACCTTGTAGCGAGTGATCAGCAGGATCAGAAGTGCGATGGCGATCACCGCGAAGATCAGCAGCGTGCTGCCGTGGACAGCTTCCATGGAGCTCCTCCTTTGCGTTATTGATTGTAGGTGCGCAACGCAGCTGACACCTTGTCTCGTTGCGGCCTGCGGCGAGCCTCGAAACCCGGCCAACCGCGCGGACGCTGAATTCTACTGTCTGTCGTCGTACAACGCGCGCGAAACCAGCACACATCTCGAAAAAAGAGCCCCGCCGCGACAGCCGGAAAGACTGTATCGACGGGGCTCCTGGTATCGGACCGTGGTAGCCGGTTAGAGAACGCGCCCTTTCAACTGTGACTTAGTGAGCGGGTGCGGCCAACTGGCTCGCGGCACGTGCGAGACGCGTGACTTCTTCCCAGTTTTGCGCGGCTAATGCCGACTTCGGGGTGAGCCACGAGCCGCCTACGCACACCACGTTCGGCAGCGACAGGAAATGCGTCGCCGTCTCAGCCGTGATGCCGCCGGTCGGGCAAAACTTCAGGTTCGGGAACGGACCGTAAAAAGCTTGCAGCATCGGCACGCCGCCGGCCTGCTGCGCCGGGAAAAACTTCACGATCTCGTAGCCGAGTTCCAGCGCGGTGATGATGTCGGACGGCGTCATCACGCCCGGCAGCAACGGCAAGCCGGCATCCTGCGCGGCCTTGTGCATGTCTTTCGTCAGACCCGGCGAGACGCCGAACTGCGCGCCCGCTTTCTTCGCCTGCGCGCAGTGCTCCGGCCGCGTGATCGTACCGACACCAACCACGATGTCGTCGGCCAGGTGGCTCGCCCGTTCAATCGCTTCCAGACCGGCTGCCGTGCGCAGCGTGATTTCGAGCACCTTGACGCCACCCGCGTGCAGCGCGCGCGACACGTGTTCGCCTTGTTCGGCCGAGTCGAATGCGAGCACCGGAATCACCGGGCCGAGGCGCACGATATCGCTTACTGTTTTCGCCGTCATAGTCAGACTCCTTGTTTCTGCAGCCTTTAGCTGGCTTGAGTGGTGCTTGTGTGTTGTTCGCCAGGTGCTTTGGCCTGTTCGCCCTGATGTGCGCCCTGATGTGCGCCCCGCTGGGTGCCCTGTTGTGCGCCGCGCTCGCCCACCATCGGGCCGAACACCGATGCGCCCTGCTCCGCGGGCGCCGCCGCCGCCCGGAACACGCCGAACAGTTCACGCCCAAAGCCGACTTCGTTTTCCGCCTGATGCTGCGGCAACGCTTCCGGCCGCGCCGCCCATTCGGCACCATCGATTTCGATGTCGAGCACGCCGGCGTCCGCGTCGATCACCAGCATATCGCCGCTGCGAACCTTGCCGATCGGGCCTTGCAGCAATGCTTCCGGCGACAGATGAATCACCGCCGGGACCTTGCCCGACGCACCCGACATGCGGCCATCGGTCACCAGCGCGACGTGGAAACCTTGATCCTGCAACACACCGAGCAACGGCGTCAAACGATGCAGCTCGGGCATACCGTTTGCACGGGCGCCCTGGAAGCGCACCACGGCGATGAAGTCGCGCTTCAGTTCGCCCTTGTCGAACGCGGCCTGCACCGCTTCCTGCGAATCGAACACGATGGCGGGCGCCTTCACCTTGCGATGCGCCGCCGCCACTGCGGAAATCTTGATCACGCCGCGGCCGAGCTTGCCTTGCATCAGACGCAAGCCGCCATCGGGCTGGAACGGCTGGGTGATATCACGCAGCACCGCTGTGTCTTCGCTCTTCGCCGCGCCCGGCACCCATTGCAGCTTGCCGTCGAGCAGCTTCGGCTCTTCGGTGTAGTGATGCAGACCCTTGCCGGCGACCGTGTTCACGTCTTCGTGCAGCAAGCCGCCTTCCAGCAGATTGCGAACCAGGAACGCGACGCCGCCCGCGGCGTGGAAGTGGTTGACGTCGGCCTTGCCGTTCGGATAGATCTTCGCAAGCAGCGGCACGGCTTGCGACAGCGTGTCGAAATCGTCCCAGTCGATCACGATGCCGGCCGCGCGCGCGATCGCGACGAGATGCAGCGTGTGATTGGTCGAGCCGCCGGTTGCCAGCAAGGCAACGATGCCGTTGACGATCGCTTTCTCGTCGACCACGTGGCCGATCGGCATGTAGTTGCCGCGATCCACGGTCAGATCGAGCACGCGGCGCGCGGCCTGCGCGGTCAACGCGTCGCGCAGCGGCGTATGCGGATGCACGAAGGCTGAACTCGGCAGATGCAGGCCCATCACTTCCATCAGCATCTGATTGCTGTTGGCGGTGCCGTAGAACGTGCAGGTGCCGTGGCTGTGATACGCGGCGGCTTCCGCTTCGAGCAGCGCGTCGCGGCCGCACTGACCGGTGGCGAACTGCTGACGGGTCTTGGCCTTATCGTCGTTCGAGAGGCCGCTGCCCATCGGGCCGGCCGGCACGAAAATGGTCGGCAGGTGGCCGAATTGCAGCGCGCCGATCAACAAGCCCGGCACGATCTTGTCGCAGATGCCGAGGCACAACGCCGCGTCGAACATGTTGTGTGTGAGAGCCACCGCCGTGCTCATCGCGATCACTTCGCGCGAGAACAGCGACAGTTCCATGCCCGCGTTGCCTTGCGTGACACCGTCGCACATGGCCGGCACGCCGCCCGCGAATTGCGCGACGCCGCCGTTTTCCCGCGCGGCCTCCTTGATGATGTCCGGGTAGTTTTTGTACGGCGCGTGCGCGGACAGCATTTCGTTATACGACGACACGATGCCGATGTTCGGCTCCCGGATCGCCTTGATTGCAAACTTGTCACGCCCTTCGAGGCCGGCAAAACCGTGGGCCAGATTGGCGCAGGAGAGCGCGCCGCGCGCCGGGAATTTGCCTTGAGCGTGATGGATGCGGGTCAGATACGCCTCGCGAGTGGGTTTGCTGCGCTCGACCACGCGTTGCGTGACCTTCAAGAGTTGCGAATGCGGGGAAACCATCGGAGCTCCTTCGTCGCTGGCCGTGTGCGTTTAGTGGGGCGTAGGCGCACTATGCCAGGCAGGTATCGCGGGGATGTCGAAACAGTCGACGTCGCAATGTTAGTAGAAAAACTACATGATCGCAATGACGAGTCCTGCTGCAATGCGGCATCTTTGAACGGCCGCATTGCCTTACTGGTTATGCCTTAACGACGTAAACGCTAAAACCTAGGGAATACACCTAGCGTCATATATGTAGTTTTTGTAGCTTCCTTAGCAATCAGATATAGTCCACGCATTCTTCAGCATAGTGCGAGTTTTCCGATGATGCTGTCCCAGGTGGAAGAGATGCGTGAACAGTTGCGCCCGTCCGAGCGCAAGCTGGCCGACTACGTGATCGAGGCGCCGCGCGAGGTGCTCGATCTGTCGATGACCGAAGTGGCCGCGCGCGCAGGTGTCAGCCAGCCGACCATTGCGCGGTTTTGTCACGCGCTCGGCTTTTCGGGCTTTCGCGAGTTCAAGATCCGGTTGGCGCAAGGCATTGCTGCAGAAGTGCCCGCGGTCTACCGCGACGTGCGGCCGGATGAGCCGGCGCCTGGCGTGGCGGCAAAGGTGCTCGACCGGACCATCGGTGCGCTGATCCAGGTGCGCAACAATCTGTCGTCGGATAGCGTGGCGGCGGCGATCGCGCTGCTGGCAGCGGCGCGACGTATCGAGTTTTACGGCGCGGGCGGCTCGGGCATCGCTGCGCTCGACGTGCAGCACAAGTTCTTTCGTTTGGGCATGCCGAGTGTTGCGTATTCGGACCCGCATACATTTCTGATGTCGGCGGCGTTGCTGGGTGAAGGCGACGTGGTGGTGGCGATTTCCAACACCGGCCGCACGCGCGATATCGTCGATGCGGTGAAGTCAGCGCTGGCGGCGGGCGCTAAGGTGATTGCGATCACGCATGGCAATTCGCCTTTGGCGCGGCTTGCCACGGTGGGCTTGTTCGCCAACGTCGATGAAGACACGGATATCTTTTCGCCGATGACCTCGCGCGTCTCGCATCTGGCGATCGGCGATATCCTGGCAGTGGGCGTGGCGCTGAGCCGCGGGCCGGAGCTGGTCGAGAAAATGGCCCAAGCGAAGGAAGTGATTACGCGCAGAAGGATCGGGCCGGACGGCTAAGGTCTCGCGGGGTATTACCTGGCTTTCCAAGCTTGCATCGGCGCTACCTGGAAGACCAACCGTCGATCAGTCTCGCAAAGCTCTCGCGCAAAAAGAACGGGCTCCTTAAAGAGCCCGTTCTCTACTGGATACAGCATGGCATGAAACAACAAGTGGGGCGACTCGGTTTTAAAACGGCTTGATCACCACCAACGCCACCGCCGCCAGCATCCCCAGCACCGGCAGTTCATTGAACATCCGGTACCACTTATCCGTGCGCCGGTTCTCACCGCGCTCGAAGGTCCGCAGCAGCACGCCGCAATACGCGTGATAGATGATCAACAGCACCACCACGCCGACCTTCGCGTGAATCCAGCCCTGCCCGCGACCGATGCCCACCGCGAGCCACAGCCATAGCCCGCAGGCCAGCGCCGGCACGGCAATGAACGTCATGAAGCGGAACAGCTTGCGGGCCATTGTCAACAGTCGCGCGGTCGCGGCGGGTTCCGTCTCCATCGCAAGATTGACGAAGATGCGCGGCAGATAGAACAGGCCGGCAAACCAGGAAGCAACCAGAACGATGTGAAACGTTTTTACCCAAAGCATCAACTGTCCTTGCGACTTGTATCGTGGAAATCAGCGCTCGTGGCGGCGCGTTCGAAGTGAAAAGACAGAGCCGGCAGCATCTCGGCGGCGTCCGCGGTTAAACGCACAGCGGACGGCACTTATTCCGGCGTTCGCAATGAACGCGCGGCCGACGGCGACTTATTGCCGGCCTTCACCGTGCCCGAGCACGATGTACTTGAGCGACGTCAGCCCTTCCAGCCCGACCGGCCCGCGCGCGTGCAACTTGTCGTTCGAGATGCCGATTTCCGCGCCCAGACCGAACTCGAAGCCGTCCGCGAAACGCGTCGATGCGTTGACCATCACGCTCGCCGAATCCACCTCACGCAAGAAGCGCATGGCGCGGTCGTGGTCTTCCGTGACGATCGCATCGGTGTGCTGCGAGCTATACGTATTGATGTGCTCGATCGCGGCGTCGAGATTGTC
>NZ_JAXDPY010000465.1:0-6199 GCF_034668105.1 Paraburkholderia sp.
GTTCGGCCGCGGTTGGGTCACGCGGCGATGCAGCAAAGCAGTCACGCGTTGCACGATGCCCGCGAGGACACCCTCGATTCGGCAACGCGAGCCCCATCGACTCGAACGGCAACACGGTGCCTTCCGACGCAGTGATTGCGATGCACGCCTGAGCGTCCTGCGCTGCATGCCTTCACTGCTGTGGGCGCCGGAACCCGCCTGAGCTTGGCGGGCTGCGCAGTCTGCCAGTCAGGCGGACTCGGCAGATCCGCGCACATCACTATCGAACCGCCTTCGTCGCGCCTGCGACTCACGTGCGTCCGCCGTGCGCGGCCCTCTGCGCGTGCCCGATCCCTGCAGAATTCCCCCACATCGCTTTCGCACCGTGCCTCCGGGTATCGAGTTTATCCAGATCTATCGTCGATTGACGATCACGGGCTCGGCGATTGAACGGAGGAATTCGTCGGATGAAATGACGGAAATGTCCGGTAAAACAGTGATATGTGCTCGGGAGCCCGGCAGAAGCCGCAGACAAAAATTTTTTAGCTAAAATAATATGTCGTCAATTGACGATTTGTTTTCTTGCAGATATCGTTCGGGCAGTCGATGTTTTTTCGTATCGGCAAGGAGCGTTCCTGCAAGGTCGGTGAACGCGTGACCCTGCCGATCAACCGCCGCCGTCTGCACCTTTCGATCAGACGAGCGGTGTGACCCTGAAGGCGCAGAACGCATGAAACCCGCGGTATTTTCGTATCACCGGCCTCACACGCTTGAAGATGCGCTGTCGCTGCTCGCGCTGCACGGCTTCGACGCCAAAGTCATCGCGGGCGGGCAAAGCCTCGCCCCGATGATGAACATGCGCTTTGCGCAGCCGGCCCATCTGATCGACCTCAACGCATTGCCGCAACTCAGCGGCGTGACGCTTGCGGGTGAGTCGCTATCCGTTGGCGCGATGACGCGCCATCACGAAGTGGCCACCAGCAGCACGGTGCGCGCCGCTTGCCCGTTGCTCGCGGATGCGGCCGCGACGATTGGACACTACGCGATCCGTCAGCGCGGCACGCTGGGGGGCAGTCTTGCGCATGCGGATCCTGCTGCGCAAATGCCGCTCATCGCCAGCACGCTGGGTGCGCGCATCGAGATCGTCGGGCCGGACGGCGGCCGTGAGGTGCCGGCCGCGGCGTTCCTGATTGCGGTGATGACGACCGATCTCGCTGCTGAAGAAATCATTCGAGCCGTGCATTTCCCGGTGGCACGCCCGGGCGAGCGGCACGCATTCGAAATCTTCAGCAGGCGGCACGGCGACTTCGCGATTGCGGCTTGCGCACTCACCGCTGTGCTCGACGGCAACCGGTTCGCCAGCCTGCGCATTGGCCTTGGCGGTGTGGCGGACGCCCCGCTGGTGCTGGACGAACTCGCCGCGAGCTTCGCCGGCGCGCCAGTCGATGCGCCAACCCTTGCCGCAATCGCCGACGCAGCGGCCGGCGCTATCGATCCGTACGATCAACCGGACATCAGCGCCGCTTACCGGCGCGATCTCGTCAAGGCGCTCACGGCGCGCGCGTTGCAACGCGCGACGCAGCCGGTCCGCACGACCTCGAATTGAGTCATGGAAAAGAACACGATTTATCTCACTGTGAACGGCACCCGTCACGAAGTGCATTGCGAAGATCGCAAGCTCCTTTCCGATGTGCTTCGTGAAGATTGCCGTCTGACCGGCACGCACGTCGGCTGCGAGCACGGCGTCTGCGGCGCATGCACTGTGCTGCTCGACGGCCGTCCGTCGCGCTCGTGCCTCGTCTACGCCGTTCAGATGGACGAAGTGCGGATCACCACGATCGAATCCGTCGCGCAGGATGGCCGACTCTCTGCGCTGCAGCAGGCGCTGCACGAGTGTCATGGCCTGCAGTGCGGCTTTTGCACGCCGGGCATCGTGATGACCTTCGAGGCTTATCTGCGCGAGCACCCCAACCCGTCCGAGGCCGAGGTGCGCGACGCGCTGTCCGGCAACCTGTGCCGCTGCACTGGGTACCAGAACATCGTGCGGGCGATCCTGCTTGCGGCTGAGCGGATGCGTGGGGAGACCGCCGATGTCTGAGCCGACGTTTCGCTACCTCAACAAGGCGTTGCCGCGCACCGAAGACTATCGGCTGCTGACGGGCTATGGCCGGTATCTCGACGATATCGAAATCGCGGGCGCTCTACACGTGAGCTTCGTGCGTTCGCCGCATGCGCATGCGCGAATCGTTTCGGTGGCTACCGAGGCGGCGGCCGGCATGCCTGGTGTCGTGACCATCGTCACTGGACGGGAGCTGGCGCAGTGGACCACGCCGATGCGGGTTGCCCCGCCGATCGATGGTTTGCTGCCGGTCGAGTTCGCGACGATGCCGACCGACATCGTGCGCTTTCAGGGCGATCT
Organism: Paraburkholderia sp.; assembly: GCF_034668105.1. Lineage (GTDB taxonomy): Bacteria > Pseudomonadota > Gammaproteobacteria > Burkholderiales > Burkholderiaceae > Paraburkholderia. Next base: position 2,399 of record NZ_JAXDPY010000465.1, read on the forward strand.
AGTGGCATGTGTGGTTGCGACCGACCGCTATCTCGCGGAAGACGCGGCGGAACAGGTCATGGTCGAGTTCGAGCCGCTGCCTGTGGTGACCGACATGTGGCAGGCACTCGAAGCCGATGCCGCGCAAGTCGACCCCGGCGTGCCCGGCAACCTGGTGTCGCACCAGACGTACTCGAACGGCGATCCGCAGAGCGCGACCCGGCAGGCTTACCGCGTGGTCGAGGCGACTTTCCAGCAGCAGCGGCAGACCCATGTGCCCATCGAGACGCGCGGTTGCGCAGCAGTCTGGGATGCCGGGCGCGACCACCTGACGTTCCACATCGGCACCCAGGTGCCGCATCCTTTGCGCACTCAGCTCGCGCAACGGCTCAGGCTTACCGAGTCGCAGGTGACGGTGATTTCGCCTGATGTGGGCGGGTCGTTCGGCCAGAAAATCGCCTTGTACCGCGAAGAGCTGACCGTGGCTGCTCTCGCGCGTCATCTGAAGCGGCCGGTGCGCTGGCGCGAAGACCGTCTCGAGAACCTGACCGCGGCGGCCAATTCGCGCGAAGACTTTTGCCGTACGCGCGCCGCGGTGGATGAGCATGGCACGCTGCTCTCGCTCGATCTGGAGATGCGCGAAGACTTCGGCGCGTATTGCTTCTTTCCGGCAAATTACCTCGCGCGCGTCGTCGCGATGGTGTTGAGCGGACCGTACCGGTTGCACAACTACGCGTTCGACGTGAAGGTCGTGCTCAGTCACAAATGCGGCAATGCCCCCATGCGCGCGCCGATGTCCATCACCAGCTGGGTCATGGAAGGCACGATGGAAGCGATCGCGCGCGAACTGAAGCTGGATCCGGTCGAGGTGCGCCGCCGCAACCTCTTGATGCCGGAAGAACTGCCGTACCGCACGGCCACCGGCGAATTGCTGGCCGACATCACGCCGTCGCAGACCTTCGAGGCGGTGCTGAAAGCCTTCGATTACGACGCGTTTCGCACCCGCCAGCAGGCCGCGCGGGCGGCCGGCCGCTATCTTGGGCTTGGCCTGTGCAATGTGGTCGAGCCGACCACCTACGGCTCGCGCTTCTATAAATCAGCCGGCATTCCGGGCTCGGGTCACGAGGCAAGCTGGATCCGGATCGAGCCGAGCGGCGTCGTGAACGCGTCGGTGGGTCTCGGCCCCAGCGGACAGGGCTACGAAAGCGCCATGGCCAATGCGGTGGCCGAAGGCCTGGGCGTGCTTCCGTCGAGCGTGCGAATTCTGATGGGTCACACGGATATCGCGCCCTACGGGATGGGCAGCCGGGGCGCCCGCAGCGGCACGGCGGGCGGCGGCGCGCTTTATCTGTGCGCGCTCGATGCGCGCCGCAAGGTGCTCGCTATTGCCGCCGGTTGTCTCGACCTGCCTGATAGCGACGCGCTTCGACTTGTCGATGCGCGTATTGAGCGCCGTAGCGGCGACGCGTGGGTCGACACGGGCCTGACGCTCGCCGACGTGGCGCGGCGTGCCTATATGGATCCTACTGCGCTGCCCGAAGGCCTCACGCCTGGCCTCGAGTTCCACCTGACTTACGATCCGCCGCCGATGACCTACTCGAATTCGACGCACGGCTGCGAGATCGAACTGGACGTGGCCACCGGTGCGATCCATTTTGCGCGCTACGTGATCGCCGAAGACTGCGGCACGCTGCTCAATCCCACCGTGGTGACAGGGCAGCAACACGGCGCCGTGGCGATGGGGCTGTCCGGCGCGTTGTTCGAGCATATGCGCTACGACGAAACGGGACAGAACGTGACCGGCTCGCTGGCCGACTATCTGATCGCCACGTCGACCGAATTACCCAATTTCGAACTCATCCCGTTGCATACACCTAGTCGCGCGACGGCGGCGGGCATCAAAGGGATGGCCGAAGGCGGCGTGATGGGCGCGCTCGGCGCCCTGACCAACGCCGTGAACGACGCGCTGGCGCCATTCGGCGTGGTGGCGGACCGTCATCCTTTGACTCCCATGCTCTTGCGCGACCTGCTGCGCGACAAACTCTGACTGGATCAACAATCATGAATCAATCTGCAAACAAACCCGCTGTCGGCTTTATCGGTCTCGGCATCATGGGCGCCTCGATGGCGGCGCGACTCGCTGCGGCCGGCTATCCGCTGCATGTCTATAACCGTACCCGTGCGAAGGCCGAGCCGCTTATCGAGGCGGGCGCCTCCTGGCATGCCACGCCGAAGTCGCTCGCGCAAGCATCCGACGTGGTCGTCACGATCGTCGGTACGCCGGACGACGTGCGCGCGCTGTACCTCGGCGACGACGGTCTGATCGCGAACGCGCGACCCGATGCCGTGCTGATCGACATGACGACTTCGAGCCCGCAACTGGCCGAAGAGCTCGCCGCGCATGCAGCCGCTCGCGGCGTGCACATGCTGGACGCGCCGGTCTCGGGCGGCGATATCGGCGCGCGCGAGGGTCGGCTGTCCATCATGGTGGGCGGCGCGGCCGATGCGCTCGCGCGCGTCGAGCCGATGCTGCGCTGCCTCGGCACGAACATCGTGCTGCAAGGCGGACCGGGCGCGGGTCAGCATACCAAGCTGTGCAACCAGATCGTGATCGCATCGACGATGCTCGGCGTGTGCGAAGGCCTGGCCTATGCGCACAGCGCCGGACTGGATCCGCAGACCGTATTGAGCGCAATCGGCGGCGGCGCGGCGGGTGGCTTCCAGTTGAATAACCTGGGGCCGCGCATCGCCAAGGGTGATTTCGCACCGGGCTTCTTTATCGAGCATTTCATCAAGGACATGCGGATTGCGCACGAGGAAGCCACTCATATGGGACGTGAGTTGCCGGGTCTGGACCTGGTGCGCGGTCTTTATCAGAAGCTCGCTGAACAAGGCTTCACACGGAACGGAACCCAGGCGCTCTTCAAGCTCTACGAGCGCTGAGGAGCGGCCATGAAGCTAGCTGATCAATGCATTCTCCCCGCGCCACCCGAAGCCGTGTGGCGTGCGCTGAACGATCCTGCCGTGCTGGAGGCGTGTCTGCCCGGGTGTAAATCGCTCGCGATGCTGGACGAGCGGCATTTCGAGTCGACCGTGCAGATTCGCGTCGGTCCGGTGGCGGCGACCTTCAAAAGCAACGTGGAGCTGTCGGATCTCGATCCACCCAGGGCTTACACGATTGTCGGCTCGGGCAACGCGGGCGCGGTTGGTTTTGCCAAGGTCACTGCGCGCGTGCAACTCGAACCGCAAGGCGAGACGACCGTGCTCGCATACGACGCGGACGTCGAAATCGGCGGAAAGCTGATGAGCGTGGGGTCGCGCCTGATTCAGTCCGCGGCGGGCAAGAATCTCGAGACCTTCTTTGGCGCGTTGAAGGCGCACATCGAAAAAGAGACGGCGCCTGCGGACGCTATCCAGGACCTCGAGCCGGCGCCGCAAACCCAGCCGGACAACGCGCCGCTGACCGGCGCCGAGCAAGCTCGGGTGCAGGGCGAGACGAAGCCGTCCGCCGTCACGCCCAAACCTGGTCCGACAGCGGGGCTGCGGGTCTGGCTGGTCGGTGCGGGCTCGGGTCTGCTCGGCTTGCTGGTTGGATTTCTGATTGGGCACGCGGGCTGACGGTTCGCGCGACAGTGTGCCTGGCACGCGTCGTTTTGTAAGCGGTTGATTCGCAACAGGAGGCAATCATGCTGGTGGAAATGCGTACGTATCAGATTACCGCAGGAAAGGTGGGCGAGTTTCTGCAAATCTACGAGCGCGAGGGACTCGAGATCATCAGTCAGTACGCACGGCTCAAGGGCTGCTGGACTAAAGACTCGGGCA
>NZ_JAXDPY010000466.1:0-2855 GCF_034668105.1 Paraburkholderia sp.
GCAATATACGCTTCACGGCGATACGTCGACGCGAAGATCCGGACCTGGATAGAGTTCATCCGCGACTATTTACCTCGGGCTATCGCCAAAGATGAGGCGACGCTGAAGGAACTGACGCTGAGCGACGAAGCGAGAGGCTTGCTACCTTCTTGAGGGAGGAGCGCTTCCATGCGCAACTGTTCGCCAGGTCGCAGCGCCGCCCTGGCGAACAGTTGCGCCGGCGTAGTTTGCTGAGAGCCTTAAACCTCAAAGACCGTCGAACGCGTGAATTCCTCGATGTTATCGAGCAGGGCGTCGAGCGCCTGGCCGGCATCGTCGACGCCGCCTTCGGCGATTGCCTGCGCGACCGCCCCATGTAGCCGTGCCATCTCGGGTAAATCTGCCGCCTGTCGGTAATGCACGTACCAGAATCGCCTGGACAGTCCGTGCATCTGGCGCATAGCGCCTTCCGCAAACTCGTTTCGAGCGGCGATCAGGCACAGCTCATTGAATTCGCGATCGAGGCGCACAAAGCTGACATCATCGTTGTTGCGCGAAGCCTCCTGAAATTCCGCGGCGAGTTCAGCGAACACGTCCCTTTCTTGCGGAGTCGCAGATTTCGCTGCCGAGCGGCAAATCAATCTCTCGACTTCCCGGCGGGTCCGAAGTAACCGGAGTTGCTTTTTGACGTCGATTTCGGGTATCAGCAAACCGCGCTGCGGCAGGATCAGGATCAGGTGTTCGCGTGCGAGACGCTGAATTGCCTCTCTGATCGGCGTGCGGCCGATCCCGGTCATCTCGCTCAACGCGAGCTCGGAGACGGTCGTCCCAGGTTCGAGCTGTAGCGTCACAATAAGTTCTTCGAGCTGGGCATAGGCCTGCTCGGTGAGACTCTCTGGCTGCGCGCGTTTTGAACGGCTCGGCATGAGCGCTCGCGCAGGCGTAGATGCCCGTGTGGCGGTCTTGCCGCCGGTGACGGACTTTCGTGCGGGGGAGCCTGCGGCCATTGGATTATCCTCTGTGTATCAGATATATCCATTTTATATCATCGAGTCCATCGCTTGACGGGCAGTATTCAGGTGCTGCCAGGGGCAAATTTGTCGGTCTTGACGTGCATGATGCGGAATCGGCGGAACTGGCCGCGTTGCTGATGCGACGTGAAGCAGTCTGGCCGAGGGCGTGGCAGGAAGCCCTCCAGTGCTGCGCTCGGATAGCGGCATGTCGAAGAAGGGTGCGACGATGCTCCCCATTCTGGAAAACCTGGGCCGTGGCATCGTCCGGCCGGCCGTGTGTGAGTCGTGACAATCCCCACGCGGAGACACCGTTTCCAACCTGCAATTACCGCCCACTTCCCGTGCAGGCCGTTCGGCAGCATTGATGACGCGCGGGCGGGGACGCAGCAGTTGGTGCGTTGGTACAACCAGGAGCACGAACACCGCGGCCTGAAATTCGTCACAGCGGCGCGGTGTCAGAACGTCGTAGCTCCGCAGTGCTCGCACAGCGTGAAACCGTTTACGCAGATGCCAGGGAGCGTAATCCGCAGCGTTGGCCTCGTTGGATGCGTAATTGGAAATTGAAGGATGGAAAATCGTCGCGCGCGGGCGCTACATCACCTTCAACTGATCCGGAAGTGCTGCGACTGCTGCGGTGTACTGCCCGCCGCTCGAAAGGTTTTGCTCCCGCTCGTGAGCGAACCCGTTCAGGAAAGCATCGACGACCGAACGAACCTTTGCCTCGATGACCGACGCCTTCGGTGGACGCATGATCCCAAGCAGGAGCTGATGTGAAAAATCGAAGGCCATCATGTCGTGAAAGAGGATGGCAGCCTCCCGCGTGTCGCAAGCACGCAGCTCCCCGCGAGCCTGGCGTTCCTCGAAGAACTTTGTCATTGCCTCGTAAAATATACGCGGACCCCGATCAAACCACGTCTGTCCCACCTGAGGAAAGCGACTCGACTCGGCAATTGCCAGGCGCTGCAGTGCGATAGTTCGGGGATGCAGCACGGCCTTGTAGAACGTTTGCCCGATCATGGTCAAGGCCTGACGCAGAGGCAGCGAGAAGCCCTCGGAGGCCACGATTGAGCCAGAAATCTCGCTGCTAAGATTTTCGAGCGCGGCGATGAAGAGACCCTCTTTGCCCTTGAAGTGCTTATAAACGTTGGACTTGGAACCACCTACCTCGGCAACGATCTCGTCCAGGGTGACGCGATCGTACCCGCGCGCCAAGAACATATCTGCTGCAGTGGTCAGTAACTCGCGACGTCTTTGCGTTGATCTGCTTACCGGTAGACGCGACGGTAGTTTCTTCCGGGCAGGCGTCTTTCTAGCGGGCATGCGAACCTTCCTTGTGTTTTCAGACAAGCTTCTGACGCTCTCGACCTATCCGTACCTGGCTGCGGAAGCAGGACCTATAAGCATTTGCATTTTAGCAGGCGCCCATGCTTCCTATCTCCGGCGCGCCGCTAGCCAAGCCTGAACAGTTCACATCGCTGCAGCTGGGTTAAAGCTTTTGCAGCAGCTGTGAATCTCCGGTTTGGTGCGCGCCGTTGAAAGACACTACGAAGGACGGAGAGGCCGGGTCTGCATGGGTCGCCATCGTCGCTTGCGTCGCCGTCATCGAAATCTTCCTAAAAATCATACCGCTGGGTACGACCTGTCCAAGGATCTCTTTCTGTCGATTGTTTGCCGATAGCATTGGGACATGTCATCCATAGTTTGTGGTTTACCCCAATATCTCGCCTTTGGTGTCGACATCTAATATACTACGCATACGGTACTGAACAGTACTCGCGATGGTCTTTCTGGGGCCGACCTGTTATACGCGAGCGCACTTTGAGAGATTCGGCGTGATGGATGGTGTCAAAGTACAACTGGGGC
>NZ_JAXDPY010000467.1:0-27470 GCF_034668105.1 Paraburkholderia sp.
ATCGACCTTCACGTTCTCCACGCTGATGCCGTGGTCGGCGAGGTGGTGCGACGCGTTTTCAAATTCTTCCGACGACGCGAGCAGCGCCTTCGACGGAATGCAACCCACGTTCAGGCAGGTGCCGCCGAGCTTCAGCGCGCCGGCCGGGTTCTTCCATTTTTCGATACATGCGACGCTCTTGCCGAGTTGCGCTGCGCGGATTGCGGCGATGTAGCCGCCAGGGCCGGCGCCGATCACGACGACGTCAAATTCTTTGGACATGACAATCCTTTTGATGACGGAGCGACGCGCGGCCACGCTTCGTGGCGGGCGCCGCTCCAGTACTGCGGAATGCTAGAGACGCGCTGCTTGCTTGATGCTTGCCTGATGCTTATATGGCGCCGGCTTGCGCGAAGACAAGCCGGCGCCGGCCGAACCGGCGCTTACAGGTCGAGCAGCAGACGCGCCGGGTCTTCCAGCGCGTCCTTCATCGCGACCAGCGACAGCACGGCTTCGCGACCGTCGATGATCCGGTGGTCGTACGACAGCGCCAGATAGTTCATCGGACGGATCACGATCTGGCCGTTTTCGACCACAGCGCGTTCCTTGGTGGCGTGCACGCCCAGAATCGCGGATTGCGGCGGGTTGATGATCGGGGTCGACAGCATCGAGCCGAACACACCACCGTTCGAGATCGAGAACGTACCGCCCGTCATTTCTTCGATCGACAGCTTGCCGTCCTTGGCCTTCTGGCCGAATTCAGCAATCTTCTTCTCGATTTCAGCGAGGCTCAGCTGATCTGCGTTACGCAGGATCGGCACCACCAGGCCACGCGGCGAACCGACCGCGATACCGATGTCGAAGTAACCGTGATAGACGATGTCGTTACCGTCGATCGACGCATACACCAGCGGGAACTTCTTTAGCGCGTGAACCGCCGCCTTTACGAAGAACGACATGAAGCCCAGCTTCACGCCATGTTCCTTTTCAAACTTGTCTTTGTACTTGTTGCGCAGATCCATCACCGGCGCCATGTTCACTTCGTTGAACGTGGTGAGGATGGCGTTGGTTTGCTGCGACTCCAGCAGACGCTCGGCGATACGCGCGCGCAGACGCGACATCGGCACGCGTTGTTCCGGCCGGTCCTTCAGCCATTGGTCGGCCGATGCCGGCGCCTTGACGTCCGGCAGCGACGGCTTGGCAGCCTTCGGTGCGGCGGCCGGTGCCGGTGCAGCCTTGGCAGCCGGTGCGCCCACCGTCAGCACGTCGCCCTTGGTGATGCGGCCGTCGCGGCCCGTGCCCGACACATCGCCTGCACCCAGACCCTTCTCGGCCATCAGCTTGCCGGCAGCCGGCGAAGCGGCGGTGTTCGCACCCGTTGCGGATGCGGCTTGAGCAGCCGGCGCCGGCGCGGCGGCGGGTGCCGGTGCGGCAACCGGTGCCGGCTTCACTTCGGCTTCGACAGCAGCGGCGCCAGCCTTGCCTTCGGTGTCGATCTTGGCGATCACCTGATCGGCGACGACGGTGTCGCCGTCGTTCGCGATCACTTGTGCGAGCACGCCGGCGGAGGGTGCCGGCACTTCGAGCACGACCTTGTCGGTCTCGATTTCGATGAGAATTTCGTCTTGAGCAACAGCCTCGCCGGGCTTCTTCTTCCACTGCAGCATCGTGGCTTCCGAGACCGACTCGGAAAGCTGGGGAACCTTGACTTCAACAATAGCCATTATGAATATCCTGAATACGTATCGGGTGACGGCGCGATCTAGGTACTCGACGACCGCCTGCGAACCATAACTGCCGCGTACAAATCATCAACGGGTGAGCGAGCGCGGCACGGGAAAGCGCAGCGCGCTTTCCCGGTTCGTCTGTTTTCCTTATTTAGCGATCGACGCGCTCTTGAGGCGGCCGAAAGCGCCTTCGATCAGCGCCTTCTGCTGCTCGTAGTGCTTCGCGTAGTAACCCACTGCCGGCGAAGCCGAAGCCGGACGTCCGCTGTATGCCAGCTTCTGCCCTTCCTTCATGCCTTCCTTCAGGTGATGCTCGATGTAGAACCACGGGCCTTGATTCTGCGGCTCGTCCTGCACCCACACCACTTCGGTCGCGTTGTCGTACTTCTTCATTTCCGCTTCGAACTGCTTGTGCGCGAACGGATAGAGCTGTTCGATACGGATGATCGCGACGTCGTTCGACTTCGATTCACGGCGATGCGCCAGCAGGTCGTAGTACACGCGGCCCGAGCAGGCCACCACGCGCTTGACCTTCTTCGGCTCGATCGCTTCGTCGATTTCGCCGAGGATCGGCTGGAACGCGCCCTTTGCCAGTTCGGACAGATCCGACACGGCTTCCTTGTGGCGCAGCAGCGACTTCGGCGTAGCGACGATCAGCGGCTTCCTGAACAGGCGGATCATCTGGCGGCGCAACAGGTGGAAAATCTGCGCCGGGGTGGTCGGCTGAACGACCTGCATGTTGTGGTCCGCGCACAGTTGCAGGAAACGCTCGATACGTGCCGACGAGTGCTCCGGACCTTGGCCTTCGTAGCCGTGCGGCAGCAGCATCGTGAGGCCCGACACGCGGCCCCACTTCACTTCGCCCGACGAGATGAACTGGTCGATCACGACTTGCGCGCCGTTCACGAAGTCGCCGAACTGCGCTTCCCACGCGACGAACGTGTTCGGTTCAGCGGTCGAGTAACCGTATTCGAAGCCCAGCACCGCTTCTTCCGACAGCACCGAGTCGATCACCGTGAACTTCGCCTGACCGTCGGCGATGTTCTGCAGCGGCACATACGTGCCGTCGTTCCAGCGTTCGCGATTCTGATCGTGCAGCACCGCGTGACGGTGCGTGAACGTGCCGCGGCCCGAGTCCTGACCGGTCAGGCGCACCGCATAACCGGATGCGACCAGCGACGCGAACGCCAGATGCTCGCCCATACCCCAGTCGAGCTTCGCTTCACCGCGGCCCATTGCGCGACGGTCGTTGATGACGCGCTCGACCAGCGGGTGAACCTTGAAGTTTTCCGGAATCGTGGTGACGCGCTCGGCGAGGCGCTTCAATTCAGCCAGCGGCACGGCCGTGTCGGCTGCGTCGGTCCACTTGCGGTTCAGGAACGGCACCCAATCCACCGCGTACTTGCTCTTGTAGTTCGAGAGCACCGGGTCGACCGTGTGATGGCCTTCGTCCATTGCCTTGCGGTAAGCCTTGACGAATTCGTCGGCTTCTTCCGCGGTGATCACGCCCTGTTGCACCAGCTTTTCAGCGTACAGCGCGCGCGTGCCCGGATGCTTCGCAATCGTCTTGTACATCAGCGGCTGGGTGACGGCCGGCGTGTCCTGTTCGTTGTGGCCCAGCTTGCGGAAGCAGACGATGTCGACCACCACATCTTTGTGGAACTGCATCCGGAAGTCGATCGCCAGCTGCGTAGCCAGCACCACGGCTTCAGGATCGTCACCGTTCACGTGCAGCACCGGCGCCTCGATCATCTTGACGACGTCCGAGCAGTACAACGTGGAGCGCGAGTCGCGCGGATCCGACGTCGTGAAGCCGATCTGGTTGTTGATGACGATGTGCAGCGTGCCGTGCGTGCCGTAACCACGCGTTTGCGCGAGGTTCAGCGTTTCCATCACGACGCCCTGGCCCGCGAATGCCGCGTCGCCGTGGATCTGCACCGGCAGCACTTGCAGGCCGCTGTCGTCGCCGCGACGATCCATACGCGCCTTCGCCGAGCCTTCGACCACCGGGTTGACGATTTCGAGGTGCGACGGGTTGAACGCGAGCGACAGGTGAACCGGGCCGCCTTCGGTCGAGACGTCCGACGAGAAACCCTTGTGGTACTTCACGTCGCCGGCCGGCAGGTCGTCAACGTGCTTGCCTTCGAATTCGGCAAACAGGTCAGCCGGCATCTTGCCCAGCGTATTGACCAGCACGTTCAGACGGCCACGGTGGGCCATGCCGATGACGATTTCCTGCACGCCGTTGGCGCCGCCATGACGCACGACTTCGTCCATCGACGCGATGAAGCTTTCGCCGCCTTCGAGCGAGAAGCGTTTCTGGCCGACGTACTTGGTGTGCAGGAAGCGCTCGAGGCCTTCGGAGGCCGTCAGGCGATTCAGGATGTGCTTCTTCTTTTCGTTGGAGAAGTTCGGCGTCGAACGGATCGACTCGAGCCTCTCTTTCCACCAGCGCTTCTGTTCCGGATCGCTGATGTACATGTACTCGGCGCCGATCGTGCCGCAGTACGTGTCACGCAGGGCCTTGACGATCTCACGCAGCGACGCGCGCTCGAATCCGAAATACAGATTCGTGGCGCTGAACTCCTGGTCCATGTCGGCTTCGGTGAAGTCGTAGAACGCGGGTTCAAGTTCGGGGATAGCGGGACGTTCGCGGCGCTTCAAGGGATCGAGATTGGCCCATTGCGAGCCGAGGAAGCGATATGCGCCGATGAGGGACTGCACATAGACCTGCTTGCGGGAGGTAGCGAGGTCTTCGCCGCCGGCCGCCGTGCGCGGGATGAAGGCATTTGCCTTGGCCCGTTGTGCAAACGATTCGACGATCGGGCCATGGGCCACGTCGTTGGCATTGCTGCCATCCGATGCAGGGACGTTCTGCAACGCGTCGAAATAGCTGCGCCAGTTCTCGGGCACTGACGCCGGATTGTCGAGATACGCTTCGTACATTTCTTCTACGTACGGAGCATTGCCGCCGAACAGATAAGAGTTCGACTGGAATTGCTTCATCATTTTTACGCTCACCTTTCTTCGAGTTTCTCGAGAAATAGCGGGTTACAGAACCTTCCGCGACACGGCCTGACCGTTTAGCGGATTGCGCGAATCAAGTCTTGCTTGGAAGGACCTAAAACTTTGCACCCGGGGAGCATATCACAGAACGGATAGCCCAGATAGCAGACGGAATGCCGCTCGAGCCTTTTACGACGGGCTTTCGGGCGAGTTTGCAGGACCCGCAACAGACTTCTGCGAAAAACGGGGACAAGCACCGCAACCCGGCAGCCAACCGCGGGCAACGACATCCAACTCGAACGGGGCGCCAGAAATGAAGAAAGCCACCCGAAGGTGGCTTTCGCATGACAGCGTGCCGCTTACCCAGGATCCGGGCCGGCGCTGGTTTAGTCCACAGCGCCCTTACGGCTCGCGCTGCGGCGCTCATGTTCCTTCAGGTAACGCTTGCGCAGACGAATGGACTGCGGCGTGACTTCGACCAGTTCGTCGTCGTCGATGAATTCGACCGCGTATTCCAGCGACATCTGGATCGGCGGCACGAGGCGCACGGCTTCGTCCGTACCCGACGAACGCACGTTGGTCAGCTGCTTACCCTTGATCGGGTTCACGACCAGGTCGTTGTCACGGCTGTGAATGCCGATGATCATGCCTTCGTACAGCGGCTCGCCCGGCGATACGAACATACGGCCGCGATCCTGCAGCTTCCACAGTGCGTACGCGACTGCCGCGCCGTCGTCCTGCGAAATCAGCACGCCGTTGCGACGCTCGCCCACCGCGCCTTCCTTGACCGGCTGGTAAGAGTCGAACGTGTGGCTCATCAGGCCCGTGCCGCGTGTGAGCGTCAGGAATTCCGACTGGAAGCCGATCAGGCCGCGCGCCGAAATACGATACTCGAGACGCGTACGGCCACGGCCGTCCGACGCCATGTCGAGCATTTCGCCCTTACGGCGGCCCAACTCTTCCATCACGCCGCCCTGATGGCCGTCTTCCATGTCGACCGTCAGATTTTCGTACGGCTCGTGCTTCACGCCGTCAACTTCCGTCATCACCACGCGCGGGCGCGACACGGCCAGCTCGTAGCCTTCGCGACGCATGTTTTCCACCAGAATGGTCAGGTGCAGTTCACCGCGGCCCGCCACTTCGAACGTGGTTTCGTCGCCGGTTTCCTTCACGCGCAACGCGACGTTGTGGTTCAGTTCCTTCATCAGGCGGTCACGAATCTGACGGCTCGTGACGAACTTGCCTTCGCGGCCGGCCAGCGGCGACGAGTTGACGAGGAAGTTCATTGTCAGCGTGGGTTCGTCGACGGTGATCATGGGCAGCGCTTCCGGCTGTTCCGGTGCGCAGATGGTCACGCCGATACCGATTTCTTCGATACCGTTGATCAGCACGATGTCGCCGGCTTCAGCCGAGTCGACCTGCACGCGCTCCAGGCCCTTGAACGACAGCACCTGGTTGATCTTGCGGTTCAGGATCGCGCCATCGGGGCCCGAGCGCACGGCGACCGACATGCCCGGCCTGATCGTGCCACGCGTGATACGGCCCACGCCGATACGGCCGACATACGACGAATAATCCAGCGACGTGATCTGCAGTTGCAGCGGCGCGCTCGGATCGGCCGGACGGACCGGCACGTGTTCGAGCACAGCCTCGAACAGCGGGCGCATGTCGCCTTCGCGCAGGTCCGGGCTCAGGCCGGCGTAACCGTTCAGGCCCGAGGCGTAAACGATCGGGAAGTCGAGTTGTTCGTCGGTTGCGCCCAGCTTGTCGAACAGGTCGAATGTCTGGTTGATCACCCAGTCGATCCGCGCGCCCGGGCGGTCCACCTTGTTGATCACGACGATCGGCTTCAGACCGAGCGCCAGCGCCTTTTTGGTCACGAAGCGCGTTTGCGGCATCGGGCCTTCGACGGCGTCGACCAGCAGCAGCACCGAGTCGACCATCGACAGCACCCGCTCCACTTCACCGCCGAAGTCGGCGTGGCCCGGGGTGTCGACGATGTTGATGTGGGTGCCTTCGTACTCGACCGCGCAGTTTTTCGAAAGAATCGTGATGCCACGTTCCTTTTCGATGTCGTTCGAGTCCATCACGCGCTCGACAACCGCCTGGTTGTCGCGGAAGGTGGCGGTCTGGCGGAGGAGCTGGTCGACGAGCGTGGTCTTGCCGTGGTCGACGTGAGCAATGATGGCGATGTTGCGTAGGGCGCGAGTCATAGGAACCTGGAGACAGTTGAGTGCGCCAGCAGCAGCATTGTGTACGAGCCAACAAAGCCCAAAGCGCACTTTTGGGAACCCAATATTGTAGCACGCCCAAATGAAGCTATCTGGTATTCCCTGATAGACCCACCGTCTTCCCGCCATGATACGTAGGAAAAAAGCTCTCCGCACGTCAGCAATCACCTACGCAAAATCGCTCGGATTGTTCCGTGAGCGGGAAAAGTTCCTTGCCTAAGCTGCAATAACACTAGCCCTGTCAATCACCCGTTGACTATAATCCTGCCTAGTCAACCATTGCATTCGCACGAGAATCATGACGGAGCCGTCCCAAACACCCGACCCGGCAATCAGCCAGTACCAGCTGGGCGAAAGCGTCGGCTATCTGATTTCGCGGGTGAAATCGACCCTGTCCAATCTCGTGACCCAGCGCAGCATGGCTGAACTGGGGATCACCAGCCAGCAAGGCAGCATCCTGTTCATGGTGGCAAGCGGCAAGTGTCTGCTAGCGGCCGAATTGGCGCGTGAATACGGCATCGACGCAAGCGCTGTCACGCGTCTGGTGGACCGGCTGGAGAAACGCGGCCTGTTGACAAGGGTGCGCAGCAACGAAGACCGGCGGGTCGTGCGGCTCGCGCTGACACCGGAAGGCCATGCGATCGCGGCCAAAATGCCGGCCATTTTCAACGGCGTGCTCGACAACCTGCTGGGGGGTTTTACCCCCGAAGAAGTGGGTTTTCTGAAGAGCATGCTGCGCCGCGTACTCGTCAATTCGGGCGAACAAACGGGACTAACCCGTGATGCAGCAAGCAATTTTGACAACAAACTCTAATAAATTGCTTGCAGTGTCCATCATTACATTCCACTCAAAGAGTCGAGCGATGAAATCCCTTTCCCTGTCCGCGCCCGCGCTTTCAAGCCGGGCCGCTGTCGCCGCCGCGGTGACGGCGCTCGCCCTCACGGGGTGCGCGAACTACTTCGGCATGAAGAGCGACAAGCAGATCTCGTCGCCGGCTCAGTACGAGTCCACCCAAAGCCTGTCCGGCCAGGGCGGCCAATGGCCGTCGCTCGACTGGGCCAATCAGTTCGGCGACCCGCAACTGCCCAAGCTGATTGCCGAGGCGCTGGAAGGCAGTCCGTCGATCGCACAGGCGCAGGCGCGCCTCGCCAAAGCGTCGTCCTACATCGAAAGTTCGCGCTCGGCGCTGTATCCAAAGGTCAACGGCAGCTATTCATGGACCCGCGAGATCTTCTCGGCGAACTCGATTTACCCACCACCCTTCGGCGGTACCTGGTATAGCGAAAACAACGTGCTCGCGAGCGCGTCGTGGGATCTGGATCTGTGGGGCAAGAACCGCCAGCGCCTGGGCCAGGCCGTCTCGCAGGAAAAGGCCGCTGAGGCCGATGTGCAGCAAGCGCGCGTGACGCTCGCCGCTTCCGTGGCAAGCACCTATAACCAGCTCGCCCAGCTGTACGCATTCCGCGATATCGCCGCGCGCGAAATCGCCAATCGTCAGGACATTGGCCGCATCACCAACGGCCGGGTGACCGCCGGCCTCGACACCAATGTCGAACGGCAAACCGCGAACGGCAACATCGCGACCAGCCAGTCGAACCTGACCGATCTCGACGGCCAGATCACCGTGGTGCGCTATCAGCTGGGCGCGCTGCTCGGCAAGGGTCCGGATCGCGGCCTGCAGATCGCCCAGCCGGTTCTGACCACCGGCAACACAGTAGCGCTGCCGAACAACCTGCCGGCTGACCTCGTGGCACGCCGCGCGGACATCGTTGCCGCACGCTGGCAGGTCGAAGCCGCGATGCACGACGTCAAGGAAGCGAAGGCCGAATTCTTCCCGGACATCAACCTCGCCGCCGGCTTCGGTTTCGACGCGTTCGGCTGGGGCCGTTTCCTGACGTCGGCTAGCCGTCAAATCCAGTTCGGGCCGGCGATTCACCTGCCGATCTTCGACGCCGGCGCGCTGCGCTCGCAGTTGAAGGGCCGCTACGCGGACTTCGACCTCGATGTGGCGAACTACAACCAGACGCTGATCAACGCCCTCTCGGATGTCGCGACGCAAGTGTCGTCGATCAGATCGATCGACCAGCAATCGGGCGACGCCCAGCGCGCGCTCGACGCGTCGACCAAGGCCTATCAGCTGGCAGTGATCCGCTACAAGGCCGGTTTGTCGCCGCAGTTGCAGGTGCTGACCGCCGACCAGAACCGCCTTGCCGCCGAACAGACGGTAACGAGCCTGAAGATGCGCCGCCGCGACATGCAGATCGGCCTCATCAAGGCGCTCGGCGGCGGTTTCGACGCAACGCAGACCGGCCTCGTGGTGCCGACCGATGCCCCGGCTTCGGCCGCCGCGGCATCGGCCACCGCCGCTGCAAACTGAAGTCACCTCGACGCGACCACACTCGCACGAACATCCGAATAAACGACGACGCTTGAGAGAACCCGGAGCACATCAATGAGCACCAGCCAACAGCCCGCGGCTACTACACAGCCGACTCAGCCGGCCCCGCAGCCGACGCAACCGGCACAACCGCCGGCGAACAACGGCAAACGCAAGCGCATGATGACGCTGCTCGTCATCGTGATCCTGATCGCCGCGGTCGCCTACGGTCTCTACTACTTCCTCGACGCACGCTTCCATGAAGACACCGACGACGCGTACGTGAACGGCAATGTCGTCCAGATCACGCCGCAAGTCACCGGCACGGTGATCGCCGTGAACGCGGACGACACGCAAACCGTGAAGGCCGGCGACCCGCTCGTCGTGCTCGATCCGGCCGACGCACGCGTCGCGCTCGAACAAGCCGAAGCGAATCTCGCGCAGACGGTGCGCCAGGTGCGCGGCCTGTTCGCCGACGACAACCAGTATCAGGCGCAAGTCGCCCTGCGTCAGTCCGATCTGTCGCGCGCACAGGACGACCTGAAGCGCCGCCTCACGGTCGCGCAAACCGGCGCTGTGTCCGCGGAAGAAATCTCGCACGCCCGTGACGCCGTGAAGAGCGCGCAAGCCTCGGTCGACGCCGCCCAGCAACAACTGGCGTCGAACCGCGCGCTGACCGCCAACACCACGATCGCGAATCACCCGAACGTGCAGGCCGCCGCCGCGAAGGTCCGCGACGCGTACCTGAACAACGCGCGTAACAACCTGCCGGCGCCGGTCACGGGCTATGTCGCGAAGCGCTCGGTGCAGGTCGGCCAGCGTGTTTCGCCGGGCACCCCGCTGATGGCGATCGTGCCGCTGGGCGGCGTGTGGGTCGACGCGAACTTCAAGGAAGTGCAGCTGAAACACATGCGCATCGGCCAACCGGTCGAGTTGACGGCCGACGTGTACGGTTCATCGGTGGTGTACCACGGCAAGGTGGTCGGCTTCTCGGCGGGTACGGGTTCGGCGTTCTCGCTGCTGCCCGCGCAAAACGCCACCGGCAACTGGATCAAGGTGGTGCAGCGTCTGCCCGTACGGATCGCGCTCGACCCGAAGGAACTTGAACAGCATCCGCTGCGCATCGGCCTGTCGATGCAGGCCGACGTCACCATCAAGGACGACAACGGCGGCCAGCTCGGCCAGGCGCCGAACACGGTCTACCAGACCAACGTGTTCGACAAGTACGGCGACCAGGCCGACGCTGAAATCGCTCGCATCATTTCGGAAAACGCCGGCCCGAACGGCGGCTCGCAGAAGTCAACCCAGGCCGGCGGCGGCGCTGCCAAGCCGGCTGCAAAGTTGATGTAAGCGGCGTGACGATTCACAGAAGGTTTTTTTAATGTCCCAGGCTCAGGCGCAAGTCCCTCATCCGCCGCTCGAGGGCGCGCAACTGGTGATCGGCACGATCGCGGTGTCGCTCGCCGTGTTCATGAACGTGCTCGACACGTCGATTGCCAACGTGTCGATCCCCTCCATTTCGGGCGACCTCGGTGTGTCAGCCGACCAGGGCACGTGGGTGATCACATCGTTCGCGGTGGCGAACGCGATCTCCGTACCGCTGACCGGCTGGCTCACCGAGCGTATCGGCCAGGTGCGCCTGTTCATGGCGTCGATCATTCTGTTCGTGATCTCGTCGTGGATGTGCGGCCTCGCGCCCACGCTGCCGTTCCTGCTTGCCTCGCGCGTGCTGCAAGGCGCCGTGGCCGGCCCGATGATCCCGCTGTCGCAAACGCTGCTGCTCGCGAGCTATCCACGCGCCAAGGCGCCAATGGCTTTATCGATGTGGGCAATGACCACGCTGATCGCGCCGGTGGCGGGCCCGATTCTCGGCGGCTGGATCTCGGACAACATCTCGTGGCCGTGGATTTTCTACGTCAACATTCCGGTCGGCGCGATCGCCGCCGTGGCAACGTGGACGATCTTCCGCAACCGCGATTCGGTCATCCGGAAGGCACCGATCGACGGCGTCGGTCTCGGCCTGCTGATCCTCTGGGTCGGCTCGTTGCAGGTGATGCTCGACAAGGGTAAGGATCTCGACTGGTTTTCGTCGAGCACCATCGTCGTGCTGGCGCTGGTCGCGGTGATTTCGCTCGCGTTTTTTATCGTGTGGGAATTGACGGCCGAGCATCCGGTGGTGGATCTGTCGCTCTTCAGCCGGCGCAACTTTACGAGCGGCACGATTGCGTTGTCGATCGGCTATGGGCTCTACTTCGGCAACCTCGTGCTGTTGCCCTTGTGGCTGCAAACCGATATCGGCTACACCGCCACCGAAGCGGGGCTCGTGATGGCGCCAGTCGGCTTGTTCGCGGTGCTGCTGTCGCCGATCACCGGCAAGGTATTGCCGCGTACCGACCCGCGCTATATCGCGACCTTGTCGTTCCTCATATTCGCGTTGTGCTTCTGGATGCGCTCGCGTTATACGACCGGCGTCGATACTTATTCGCTGCTGGTACCCACGTTGATTCAAGGGATCGGCATGGCCGGGTTCTTCATCCCGCTGGTGTCGATCACGTTGTCGGGATTGCCGGGCAACCGGATTCCGGCTGCCTCGGGCTTGTCGAATTTCGTGCGGATCATGTGCGGTGGTATTGGCACGTCGATTTTCCAGACCGCGTGGGATCACCGCACCATCATGCATCATGCGCAACTGGCCGAACATGCGAGCGCGTACAACCCGGTTTTCGATCAGTCGATCCGCCAGATGGGCGCGGCAGGCTACAGTCAACCGCAGGCCTATGGTCTGTTCAATACCATGGCGACGCAGCAGGCCGCGCAGTTGGGCGTGAACGATCTGTTTTTCGTATCGGCAGGGATCTTTGTCGCGCTGATCGCGCTGATCTGGATGGCAAAGCCGGAACGCGCTGGTGGCGATGCGGGTGCGGCAGCTGCGGCGGCGCATTGAGGATCTAGCGTCCGTCTGCGCGGCGGGCTGTAGGTAGATGGAAAAAAGGCGGGACCGCTGTTGAGCGGTCCCGCCTTTTTTTGTTGCGGCTGCGGAGATTTCGGCTTGGCTTGGCTTGGCTTGGCTTGGCTTACCGCAGCACAAGTGTCGACGCTCGCCCCGGCTCGCGGCCCCAGCGATTCAGATATCGCCCGTCGCGAACCACGATGCCGTTTCCTGAGCCGCGCTCGGTGACGCGACGACGCAGAAATTCCGCCTTAGCTCGCGGCTGTAACCACGAGCCGTTCCGGCGCCAACACGCCCTCACCTTGCTTCGCGACGCCAAGCAGACGCCCGTCCGCTGCATACACGCGCACGCGCGGCGCATTCACCGCATCGCCGGCGATGGTCAACTCGGAAAGCTTCAGACGCTGACCGTGCAGGAAGCGCCGGGTCGCGTCTTCATCCAGTGTGACGAGCGGAAACGTGGACAGCAACGCATCGACCGGTTGCAGCCACGTATCGCGCTCGCTTTCCGTCGCATCGGACAACGCGTCGAGCGTCACTGAATTCTCCAGCGTCAGCGCGCCGACGCCAGTACGCCGCAGCGCCACCAGATGCGCGCCACAACCCAGCGCTTCGCCAATATCCTCGGCGAGCGTGCGCACGTAGGTACCTTTGCTGCACGTCACGCGAAACGTCACGTCGGGCAATGCATAGGCAAGTAAGTCGAGCGCGTGAATCGTCACCTGACGCCCTTCCCGCTCGACGGTCTGGCCGGCGCGCGCGTATTCGTACAGCGGCTTGCCGTCGCGTTTGAGCGCCGAATACATCGGCGGGACCTGAACGATGTCGCCGAGAAATGCCTGCATGGCCGCCTGAACTGCCGCCTGATCGCACGTTACGTCGCGGGTGTCGATCGCTTCACCTTCGGCGTCGCCGGTGGTCGTACGGATACCGAGGCGCATGGTCGCCTCATAGGTCTTGTCGGCTTCGAGCAGATCTTGTGAAAACTTGGTGGCTTCGCCGAAACACAGCGGCAAAAGACCGGTAGCGAGGGGATCGAGCGTGCCGGTGTGGCCCGCCTTTTTCGCCAGATAGAGACGCTTCGCGCGAATCAGCGCGTCGTTGCTCGACAGGCCGAGCGGCTTATCGAGCAGCAGCACGCCGTCGAGCGCGCGACGCGGCACGCGGGGACGTTGAGGTGCGGTCATGTCAGAAAGACAGAGTCTTCGAAGGGTACGGAAACAACGCTAAACGCGTGGTAACTGGGCAACCGGGCAATTGCGACTGAGACATCGCGGCGAGGAACGCCGATCGCGGCGCGCGCTCAGTCTTCTTTCGCGCGATTGGCGTTCGCCTCGTCGATCAGACGGGACATTTCAACGGCGCGTTCGATCGTTTGGTCGTAATGGAAATGCAGCGTCGGCACGGTATGGATGTGCAGTCGCTTGAACAGCTGATTGTGCAGATGGCCGGCCGCGTGCTGGAGCGCTTCGAGCGTCTGTTGCGGGTCGCCGGTCAGCGTCGTGAAGTAGACCTTCGCGTGCGCGTAGTCGGGCGTCAGTTCGACGCTTTGAATCGTGACGAGGCCGATGCGCGGATCCTTGACCTCGCGCAGCAGCTCGGACAGGTCGCGCTGGATCTGATCGGCGATCTGCACGTTGCGATTGGGAGAAGAACGTTTTTTAGGCATGGTGATTATGTGATCCGTTCAGACGGATGCAAAAAAGTGGTTCGCGCGACAGCCGCTGCGCTTGCCATGTGAGTGGCGCGTGAGCAGCGCGCGCGGGCGGCATGCGGGCATGCATGCAAGCGGCCCGATGGCAAGGCTAAACCGCCGCGCGGGCGCCATGCGCGATAAATGCAACAGCGGCAACAACGCGCACTGGCCCAAAAACAACGGGCGGAGCGGGCGTTAAAGCCCGCTCCGCCCGTTTTGCCGTGCCGCGTGAATTACAGCGAACGCGCGACTTCGGTCACCTCGAAGACTTCGAACTGATCGCCTTCGACGATATCGTTGAAGTTCTTGATCGACATACCGCACTCGAAGCCCTGACGGACTTCCTTGACGTCGTCCTTGAAGCGCTTGAGCGAATCGAGTTCGCCCGTGAAGATGACAACGTTGTTGCGCAGCACACGCACCGACGACGAGCGCTTGACGAAACCGTCCGTGACCATACAACCGGCCACCGCGCCGATCTTCGGTACCTTGAAGACCTGACGCACTTCGACCGTACCCGTCACGACTTCGCGCTTCTCCGGTGCCAGCATGCCCGACATCGCGGCCTTCACTTCATCCACTGCGTCATAGATGATGTTGTAGTAGCGAATATCGACGCCGTTGCTTTCCGCCAGCTTGCGAGCCTGTGCATCCGCGCGGGTGTTGAAGCCGATGATGACCGCCTTCGAAGCCGTAGCCAGGTTGACGTCCGACTCGCTGATGCCACCCACGGCGCCGTGCACGATTTGCACGCGGACTTCGTCGGTCGACAGCTTGAGCAGCGACTGCACCAGCGCTTCCTGCGAACCTTGCACGTCGGCCTTGACGATGAGCGGCATGTAGGCCACTTCGCCTTCGCCCATCTGTTCCAGCATGTTCTCGAGCTTCGCGGCCTGTTGCTTGGCCAGCTTGACGTCGCGGAACTTGCCTTGGCGGAACAGCGCAACTTCACGCGCCTTGCGGTCGTCCGGCATGACGATGACTTCTTCGCCTGCTTGCGGCACTTCCGACAGACCTTGAATCTCAACCGGGATCGACGGGCCTGCCGACTTGGTCGGCTTGCCGGTTTCGTCGAGCATGGCTCGCACGCGACCGTAAGCGCTGCCGGCCAGCACCACGTCGCCGCGGTTCAGCGTACCCGACTGGACCAGGATCGTTGCAACCGGACCCTTACCCTTGTCAAGCTTCGCTTCAATGACAAGACCCTTGGCCGGCGCTTCGACCGGTGCCTTCAACTCCAGCACTTCGGCTTGCAGCAGCACGTTTTCCAGCAGCTCGTCGATACCCGCGCCGGTCTTGGCCGACACCGACACGAACGGCGAATCGCCACCGTATTCTTCCGGCACGACGCCTTCCGCGACGAGTTCCTGCTTCACGCGGTCCGGATTCGCATCCGGCTTGTCGATCTTGTTGATCGCGACGACGAGCGGCACGCCGCCGGCCTTCGCGTGGGCGATTGCTTCCTTCGTCTGCGGCATCACGCCATCGTCGGCTGCGACCACCAGAATCACGATGTCGGTTGCCTTCGCACCGCGAGCACGCATGGCCGTAAATGCTTCGTGACCCGGCGTATCGAGGAACGTGATGACGCCGCGCGGCGTTTCGACGTGATAGGCGCCGATGTGCTGCGTGATCCCGCCCGCTTCACCCGCTGCCACCTTGGCGCGGCGGATGTAGTCGAGCAGCGACGTCTTGCCGTGGT
The DNA here is from genome assembly GCF_034668105.1 of Paraburkholderia sp. Classification (GTDB taxonomy): domain Bacteria; phylum Pseudomonadota; class Gammaproteobacteria; order Burkholderiales; family Burkholderiaceae; genus Paraburkholderia. Next base: position 15,670 of record NZ_JAXDPY010000467.1, read on the forward strand.
CGACGTGACCCATGACCGTGACGACCGGCGGACGCGGCAGTGCTTCTGCGTCCGTGATTTCGCCTTCGACCAGCATGGCTTCCGGATCGTCCAGCTTGGCCGCAACCGCGTGGTGGCCCAGTTCCTCGACGATGATCATCGCCGTTTCCTGGTCCAGCATCTGGTTGATCGTGACCATCTGGCCGAGCTTCATCATCGACTTGATGACTTCCGAGGCCTTCACCGCCATCTTGTGCGCCAGATCGGCGACCGTGATGGTTTCCGGCACGTGCACTTCACGCACGATCGGTTCGGTCGGTGCCTGGAACGTGGTGTTCTGATCCTGATGCTTGCCGCGCCCCTTCGGGCCGCCGCGCCAGCCGCGATCGACACCGCCGCTCGTATCGCCACGCGTCTTGATGCCGCGGCGCTTCGCTGCGTCGTCCTGCCAGCCGCCCTTGCCACCGCCCGGCTTCTTCTTGTCGCCCGCCGACGGTGCGGTCGTTGCAGCCGGAGCCGCGGCAGCCGGCTTCTTGGCGGCCGGTCGTGCCGGTGCTTCACCCGCCGGACGCGCCGGCTTGTGCAGCGTGCCCTTCGCTTCCGCGGCCTTGGCCGGCTCGACGGGCTTCGGTGCCGGTTCCGGCGCCTTGACCTGCGCCTTGCGCGGCGTGTTCATCATTTCGCGAATCGCACGCGCTTCGGCTTCTGCCGCTGCACGGCGCTTGCTGATTTCTTCCTGCTCGGCGCGCGTTTTCTCGGCGGCTTGACGCGCTGCGTCTTCCGCTTTTTTCGCCGCTTCGCGTTGTGCCGCACGTTCTGCCGCAGCGCGCTCGTCGTCCTGCTCGCTTTCCTTGGCAACCACCGGCTCCGCAGCCTTGGCCGCTACCGGTTCAGCCTTCGCAGCTGCCGGTTGGGCAGCCTGCGCCGGCTTCGCAGCCTGAGCCTGCTCGCGAGCAGCCGCTTCAGCCGCCGCCCGCTTCTTCGCCGCTTCTTCTTCCGCGCGACGGCGCTCGGCTTCAGCAGCCTGCTCGCGCGCCTGACGTTCGGCTTCTTCGCGTTCGAGCTGCTCTTGACGCGCCTTCAACTCCTGAGCCTGCTTTTCGAGCAGCTCGGCTTCGTGCCGCGCTTCTTCTTCACGGCGCTGGAGTTCGAGATCGTCGACGTCGGCCTCGGCCACATGATTCGATGCATCGCCGCCTTCAGCAGCGGATTCGTCACGGCGGACGAAAGTGCGCTTCTTGCGCACCTCGACCTGAATGGTGCGAGCTTTGCCCGTCGCGTCGGATTGCTTGATCTCCGACGTATGCCGTTTCGTCAGCGTGATCTTGCGCTTGTCCGCATCAGTCGAGCCGTGAGACTTGCGCAAGTGGTCGAGCAGACGTGCCTTGTCCGTTTCGGACAAGCTGTCGTCTTCGCTCGCTTTAGTGACGCCTGCTGCCTGAAGCTGCTCAAGGAGCACGCCTGCAGGCATTTTCAGTTCCGCGGCAAATTGGGCTACGTTGTTACTCGCCATTCATTCCTCTTAATGCAAGGACCGATTCCTTGCGGTTAGCATCTTGTCATGCGGCCTAACGGCCGCGGTCAATTTAGTGCGCCATGGTCATTTCTCACTGGAACCAGTGTTCACGTGCTTTCATGATCAACGCCTTAGCGGCATCCTCTTCCATTCCGGTCATCTCGACCAGTTCATCCACAGCCAGCTCGGCGAGTTCGTCGCGCGTCTGGATCTGATGTTCGGCAAGCTTGGCGAGCAGGTCGGCATCCATGCCGTCCAGGCTCTTCAGGTCGAGTGCAACATTTTCGACCTTTTCTTCATTCGCGATCGCCTGCGTCAACAACGCATCGCGCGAGCGATTACGCAGTTCGTGAACGGTGTCTTCGTCGAATGCTTCGATCTCGAGCATCTCGTTGAGCGGCACATAGGCGATCTCTTCGAGACTCGTAAAACCTTCGTCGATCAGGATGTCGGCCACTTCTTCGTCGACATCGAGACGCGCCATGAACAGGTCACGCAGTACGCCGCGCTCCTGATTCTGCTTTTGCGCAGATTCGTCCGGCGTCATGATGTTGATCTGCCAGCCGGTGAGTTCGCTGGCGAGACGCACGTTCTGGCCGCTGCGGCCGATCGCGACCGCCAGTTCGTTTTCGTCTACGACGACGTCCATCGAATGTTTTTCTTCATCGACGACGATCGACTGGACGGCTGCCGGCGCGAGCGCGCCGATCACAAACTGTGCGGGATCCTCCGACCATAGCACGATGTCGACGTTTTCGCCACCGAGCTCGTTACGCACCGCCTGGACGCGCGAACCGCGGATACCGACGCAGGTGCCGATCGGATCGATGCGCTTGTCATAAGCGATCACGCCGATCTTGGCGCGCACGCCCGGATCGCGCGCAGCCGCCTTGATTTCCAGCAAGCCCTGTTCGATTTCCGGCACTTCCATTTCGAACAGCTTCATCAGGAATTCGGGCGCCGTACGCGACAGCTCGATCTGCGGACCGCGCGCGGTGCGATCGACCTTCGCGATATAGGCGCGCACGCGGTCGCCCACGCGCAGGTTTTCCTTCGGAATCAACTGGTCGCGGCGCAGCAGCGCTTCGACACGGCCGGTTTCGACGATGAAGTTGCCCTTATCGAGGCGCTTCACCGAGCCGGTCATGATGTGCTCGCCGCGCTCGAGGAAGTCGTTCAGGATCTGTTCGCGTTCCGCGTCGCGCACCTTCTGCAGGATGACCTGCTTGGCAGCCTGCGCGCCGATCCGGCCGAATTCGATCGACGGCACCGGTTCTTCGATGAACTCGTCGAGCTGGATTTCCGGCTTCTGTTCGCGTGCTTCGAACAGCAGGATTTCCTGATCCGGCTCCTGCAGGCCGGCTTCGTCCGGCACCACTTTCCAGCGGCGAAACGTTTCGTGCTCGCCGCTTTCACGGTCGATCTGGACGCGAATGTCCGCGTCTTCTTCGAAGAGTTTCTTGGAGGCCGAAGCGAGGGCCGCCTCGAGCGCGGCAAATACCACGTCTTTATCGACGTTCTTCTCGCGTGCCAGCGCATCCACCAGCATCAACACTTCGCGACTCATTGTTTGCGGCTCCTAAAGTCAACTTTCGGAACGAGGCGTGCCTTATCGATATCCGCGACGGTGAAATCGAGCATCGCGGCGCCTTCCTTCCCTTCAAATTCCAGGCCGATCGTCTCGCCTTGCGGGGCATGCAGGATGCCCCGGTACGATTTCCGTCCGTCCAATGGCTTTTTCAATGTGATAACCACTTCGCTGCCTGCGAAGCGTTCAAAATCCGCCAGTTTTTTCAGCGGGCGGTCGAGACCCGGCGACGACACTTCAAGCCGCTCGTAATCGATATTTTCGACCGTTAGAACGTGCTGGAGCTGACGCGTGACTTTCTCGCAGTCTTCGATCGCGATGCCGGCCGGCTGGTCGATATAAATACACAACATGCCGCGCCCGGTGCGCTCGAGATCGACGAGCTCGTAGCCGAGTCCCACGACCGTGGTTTCAATCAGTTCCGTCAGTTGCACAGTGCCCTCTAAGATGTTCGCGCGGCGAGACCTGCCGGGTTTGTCTGCAAACACCAATGCGGGCCGCGCGCCAAGCCGGCGCACGTTCGTGCTACCCGAGATGCCGAACCACTGAGAACTGAGCGGCAAAAAAAAAATGGGCTAAACGCCCATCATCTTATTACCGGTGGTCGCACCTGAGCCGCACATGAAAAAGCCGCACGCCCAGCGACTTCGCGATTGTAGCCATTTTTCGGGACAAACGCAAACCGCAGAACGCCGCGCGAAGCGCATTTCCGCTTGATTTCATGGGAATCTTCCAACGATATGGCGGCGCTCCGGGCCTTTTGCAAGGCAGCTTACCGCGCCCCGCGTCCGCGCCGGACAAGTGGGGCCGAAAAACGCTGCCCCTACTTACGCGCACGCCGCGGTTTTATGCGTTGCATGAAACTCGCGGCGCTTATCGATCGACTCTGACGGTGGCGGGACGCTAATCGGCGAGTAACGATGAGCGCCTCACACCGCCATGCTTATCTCACTTGCTGCTTAACGGCCACGCGAGCGGCCGCGCGGTGCGCCGCCACCGCGATTGGCGCCGCCCGCGCTGGCGTTGCCGCCGCCGGCACGATTGGCGTTACCGCCGCGATTGGCGCCCGGTCCCCGGCTACCGCCGCCATTGCCCGGATTGCCAACAGGGCCGCCGGGGCGTTTGCCGCCACCAGCCGCACGATTGCCATTGCCCGACGGCGCGCGATTGCCGTCGACGTCACGTCCGCCACGCGGGCCGCCCGCGCTGCCGCCACCGCCGCTCATCGGGCCGCTAAAGCCACCGGCGCTACGTCCAGCGCCGCGGCTGCCGTAGCCGCCACCGCCGCCAAAACCTCCACCTGCACCGCCCGCACCGCCACCGAAGCCCCCACCCGCCGCTCCGCGACGGCCTTGACCGCGCGGCGCCTGCTGATCGAAGCGGCCATGCGACATCAGCACGGGTTCGCGGCTGATGAAGCCCATCGACGTTTGCATCGGATCCGGCTGCTTGCGCTCCGGCGCTTCTCTGCGGCTACCCTTTTCTTCCGACGGCGCCTTCAGGCCGACCGACGCCATCAGCGCGCGCACCTGATTGTCTTCGAGTTCTTCCCAACGACCGCGCTTCAGGCCCTTGGGCAGCGAGATCGGGCCGTGCCGCGTGCGGATCAGGCGGCTGACCATCAGGCCAGCTGCTTCGAACATGCGGCGCACTTCGCGATTACGCCCTTCGGCGAGCGCGACGTGATACCAATGATTCGTGCCCTCGCCGCCGCCGTCGCGGATGCGCAGGAAATTCGCCGGACCGTCTTCCAGTTCGACGCCGTGCAACAGCTTCTGACGCATGCCTTCAGCCAGCTCACCGACCACGCGCACCGCGTATTCTCGCTCGACGCTGTAGCGCGGATGCATGAAACGGTTTGCCAGATCGCCCGAGGTGGTCAACATCAGCAGACCTTCGGTGTTGAAGTCGAGGCGGCCGACCGCGAGCCACTTGGCGGTTTTCATCGGCGGCAGCTTGTCGAACACCGACGGGCGGCCTTCCGGATCGGCGTGACTGACGATTTCGCCGGTCGGTTTGTGATACAGCAGCACACGCGGCGGCTTGTTGGCCAGCTTGCGCTTGACCGGCTTGCCATTGATGCGGACCTGGTCGGTCGGCATGATGCGCTGGCCGATGTGGGCCGGCTCACCGTTCACCGATACGCGGCCGGCTACGATCAGTTCTTCCATGTCGCGGCGCGAGCCCATGCCGGCTTCGGCCAACACTTTATGCAGTTTCGGCGCGTCGTCGTCCGCGGCAAGGACACGCTTGGGCGCGGCCGGCTTGCCACGGCGCAGCATCGGGGCACGCACGCCGCCGCTGGTGCTGTTGTCGGCATCGAAGGCGGGCGAGGTGACATACGAGAACAGGTCGTCCGGGCTCGCCTCGGTTGCGCTCGCCACCACCGGCGCTTCACCGCCGCGACGATTCTGACGCTGACCGCCCTCGCGCGGTTGACGCTCGCGGGGCGCGCCATCGCGCTGACCTTCGCGAGGCGCGCCTTCCCGTTGACCACCCTCACGCTTCGCGCCGCCCGCATTGCGGCGCGGGCCTTGACCCTTGGCGCCGGCATCCTTGCGCGGCATGCGCACCTGCGCGACCACCTCGCCGTCTGGCGGCGCTTCGGTAACGACCGGCGCACCTTGCGCGGGCGCGCCTTCGGCGCCCTTCGTCTTCGCTCCGGCGCGGCGCCGCGCGATCAGGCTGCGCGGTCCGCGACGCAGGCCGCGGCGCGGACGGTCTTCGCCGTCTGCTTCCGTGGTCTGCGCCGGACGTTCGCTCTCGCCTGCCGACGCTTGCGTGGTGCGCGCCTCGTCGGCGCGCGCCGACGGCACGGCGCGCTCGGATTCGGACGAATCGGTGTCGTGGGTATGTGTCAAAACAACCTCAAAATGTCAGGTCGCGCGCGCCCATTGCGGGCGCGGCAAAAAAGTTCGGTTACGTCAGGCGCTGCGCGACTCGGGTTCGTCGTCGGTCAGAATGCCTGCGTCCTGTGCGGCATCGCGACGATCTTCATGATCGCCGTGCGCCGCCGTGGTCGGGTTCGGCTCGGCGGCGCGCTCCGTATCGCGGAGTGCGCCCGAGTCGTGCGCGGGTGTTGCGGGATCGGCCTGGGAGACCGGATCGTGATTCAGTGGATCGTGATTCTGTGGGGACTCGGCGGTGCCGGCCCGCGGTTCAACCTGTGCCGCTTCAGCTTCAACATGTTCTTGCACGGCCGGGACTTCAACACCATCCTGATGCGCCTCGGGTGCCGGCGCGGCATTCGTTGCGCCATGCGTCGCCTCGGCTGGGCCGACCGCTTCATGCGTCGCCTCGGCTGGATCAGCAGCCTCGCCCGCGGCGGACTCCAACGGCTCTCCAAGCCCGCCCTCTACGCCTGACGCCAAGGCCTGCGCGGCCTCGACCTCGGAAAATTCGATCGCATGCTGACCGAGCAGATCCGCGTTCAACTGCGCCGACGGATCGGCCAGCGGCGGCAGTTCGTCGAGCGCCTTCAAACCGAGGTCGTCGAGAAATTGCCGCGTGGTCGCGTACAGCGCAGGCCGGCCCGGCACATCCCGATGGCCGATCACTTCGATCCAGTTACGATCCTCGAGCTGCTTGACGACCTGCGTATTCACCGTCACGCCGCGGATCTCTTCGATATCGCCGCGCGTGACCGGCTGCCGGTACGCAATGATCGCCAGCGTCTCGAGCACCGCGCGCGAATATTTCGGCGGTTTCTCAGGATGCAAACGATCCAGGTACGAGCGCATCGCGGGCTTGCTTTGAAATCGCCAGCCCGACGCCAGCCCGACCAGCTCCACACCGCGCCCAGACCAATCCTGCTTGAGGTCTTCGAGCAAATTCCGAACAGTGTCTGCCGACACGCCGTCGGCAAAGAGCTTGCGCAAATCGACGAGCTTTAACGGCTCCTGCGCGCAGATCAAGGCAGTCTCGAGGACGATCTTCGCCTCTTGGGTATTCATGCAGCTAGGTCAGACCCTGTGGTCAAAGAACCGGATCAAACAGACGATGTGGAACTGAAGACGCGCTCGCCCGATTCTGATCGGTCATATTGATGGGAGCACGCACCGGGGGGAGGCGAACAGGCAATCGAGCCAAACCCAGCCGGACGGAGCAGCGATATTCCTGAAAGGAATCGCGTGACTGAACGCCATATTACGCAAAAACAATCAGTGCGTAAAGACGAAATCCCCGGCGCATTTTTCAGCTTTGCCCTGGTTCGCCCACTCAAAAGGCAAAGCTGGCGGAACTGAACGGGGATTGGAGCGGAACCGGACGTTAAACCAGGATCTCAGACCTGGGCCACTCGCGGGCTCCGCCACCACTCAATGCATACCATGTTGCGCGAGAAACCGCTTCAGACGCTCGACACCCGCGTCGAGCCGCGCCGTGTCGCACGCGTAGCACCAGCGCACGAAGCCCTCGCCTTGCGGGCCGAATGCGCTGCCTGGCGCCACGCCCAGACCCACTTCGCGCACCATGGCTTTGCACAGTTCGAGACTACGTGATGCACCCGGCATCGAGAAAAACAGGTACATGGCCCCGGGCGGGGCCTTCACGTCGACGCCCGGCACGGCGGATAGCGAGCGCACCAGATGGTCGCGCGACGCCTTCAGATCGAGCACCAGCTCCTGGGTGAAGCGCTCCCCGTGCTGGACAGCCGCGATGCCCGCCTGCTGCACGAAAGCCGGCGCACACGACGTGTTGTATTCGACCAGCTTGCCCAGATCGTCCATCAGCGCGGTCGGCGCGACGATCCAGCCGAGCCGCCAGCCGGTCATCAGCCACGCCTTGGAAAACGAATTCACGCAGATCACGCGCTCGTCGCGCCCGGCCCGATCGAGAAACGACGGCGCCGTGCGCGAATGCGCAACGCTCGCGCCCGCGTCTGCGTCCGCGTAATAAAGACGCTCGTAGACCTCGTCGGCGACGATCCAGATACCGTGGCGACGGCAATGCGCCAGCACGGCACCCTGCTCGTCGCGGTTCATCACCCAGCCGGTCGGGTTGTTCGGCGAATTGATCAGCAGCATCTTCGTATCCGGCGTCAATGCCGCCAGCAACCGCTCGAGATCGAGCCGCCACCCGCGCTCGCCGTAGACCAGCGCGACGGTTTCCACGTGTGCGCCCAGTATCTTGGGAATTTCGACCAGATTCGGCCACAGCGGCGTGACTGCGACAACGCGGTCGCCCGCGCCCACCACCAGTTGCGCAGCCAGCATCAAGGCATTGACACCGGCGCTCGTCACCGCGATGTGATCGGGCGAGGTCGTTCCGTGCAATTCGCTGACATAGCCTGCGAGCGCCGCGCGCAGCGGCGCAACGCCCAGATTGTGCGTATAAAAGGTGTCGCCGGCCGCCAACGCCGCGCTGGCGGCGTCGCGAATGAACGCTGGGGTCACCCGGTCGGACTCGCCAAACCAGAACGGCAGCATGTCGGCCACGCCGAAACCGGCATTCGCGACTTCACGGATCTGCGAAGAACGTAGTGCGCGCACGGCTTCGCGCGCATTGGGAATAGAGGGCACAGGCAAATCCGATTCGCTCATCGAGGCTTCCAGACGGGTAATGGGTAAAAGCTGACGCTTGAAAGAGGCGACAGTTTAGCGCGCAGCGCGCAACAAATCCGATCTTGCGGAACCAAGGGGGCATGCCCGAGCTCGAGTCGTCAATTCAAATCCTCCGCCCGCGCGGGCAATTGACGAATCAGGCTCCACACCGCCTCCGCCGCGGGCGACAGCGAGCGATCGCGCCGCCGCACCAGCTCGACCGTACGCTCGGCGCGCGGCACGAGCGGCCGCGCCACCAGCGAGGCGCCCGCCGGCAGCGGCAGCGCCAGCCACGGCAGCACGCTCACGCCGACACCCGCCTCGACAAGTCCAAAAACGGTCGCGGAATGCCCCAACTCCTGCACCACGGTAGCGTTCACGCCATACTCCTGCATCACGGCGTCGATGATCGGCCGGCTGCCTGACGCGTAATCGAGCATGACGAGTTGCTGGCCTTCGAGGTCCGTCCATGCCACCTGCCTGTGTGCCGCCAACGGATGGTCGTCGCGCGAAACGACACAGAACGAATCCGTCATCAACGCTTCGCTGAGCAGGTCGTCGGCGAAAAACGGGCCGATGATCACGCCGAAATCGACTTCGCCCGACTTCACCTTGCGCACCACATCGCTTTGCACGTCGTCGCGCAGACCCAATGTGATGTAGGGGAACTGCCGTCCGCACGACGCCACCACACCAGGCATCAGCCGGCAGGCGATTGTCGGGCTCGCGGCCACGACCACGCGTCCGCGACGCTGCTCACCGATTTCGCGGATCTCGCGCAACGCGTCGTCCAGATCCGTCAGCAGGCGCGACACGCTCGATACCAGGTTGCCGCCAACATCCGTGAGCTGCACCTCCCGAGTGGTGCGGTCGATCAGCTTCAGACCAATCTCCCCTTCCAGTTCGCGTACGCAGCGACTCACCGCCGATTGCGTCAGACCGATTTCATCGCCGGCCCGGCTGAAGCTCTGCAAACGGGCGACCTCAATGAAAACCCTTAGCTGGCGCAGCGTTACATTCATTTACCGCCCTCATCAATTACACCATTTAATGCGCATTGTAGGGCGAAATGCCGCACCATCGCGGGTTCCAGAGACCTCGCTGCAATGCGGCAATAAAGCGCAAACGCACGGTGGCCGGGCCTGATTGCACAAGATTGGTGATTGTCCCGATTTGCGAGATGGGTTTTTTGGATTCTCATACGCCCCTAGCTAGCGCCCGCGCTGGCCCGCTGTCACAGGGCTCTAGGTGGTCGGACTTAACTTGGCACACTTCCTGCATTTACATGCACACAGGGTCGGCGCCATGACTTCTGACTGAATAGCAGATCGTGGCAAGCCCGACCCCCTTGGCACTCGCCTATCGAGTGCATGGAGAGTGCGCGGCGCGGGGCAGCGCACCGGAGTTAGCTTCGCTGAGGTGAAACATGATGCTGTTCGACGATTTGAGAGACAACGAGTGGGCCCTGGTCGAGGCGTTGTTCTGTGCGGAGCCAGCACGGAGCGAACGGCGCGGTCGGCCACGCGTGGAAGCACGCGCGGTTGTCAACGCTGTGCTTTGGGTATTGTCCACGGGCGAAGGCTGGTCCAAGCTGCCGGGCCGCTATCCGTCGCCGCCGACTTGCCGCCGTCGCTTCGACGAATGGCAAGCCGATGGTACGCTCGCCGAAATAGTTAAACGACTTGGCACGAGCGGCCGCGAAATTTCGCTGCGCGGGCGAATTGGGGCGACGGCGGCGAAGCCGCCTGCACCGCCGAGCCGTGATCGTCTGCGCGGCGCATTCTGGACCAATCCGGAATCGTGGCGCGCGCCGGTCAAGATGGCCTGACGCGAATGTTTTGCTGCCGGGCGCCTGCGGGCGCCCGGCGTCTATCCGGACCGCCGCGCGCCGTCTGTCGACGCCCCGACCCGCCATGGGCACCGCTCCTTAGCGCGCCCAGCGTGGTCGTCCCTCCTCCTTCGCCGACTTCGTCACTCGTCGCTTCAGACACCTGAAGCGCGCCGACTGCTGCCGGTGAAACATCCATTTACTATTACTTACAGCGTGCTTTCGCTACTCGGCATACCTTATGAGTATGCAAACAGGCCTTGAGTCGATGGGCTTGACGGGAGCTCAGCATGAAACCAATGTCACTGCTTCTGTGCGGCATTGTCGTTTCATCAATGGCCGCACCGGCGCTTGCACAGCAGCGCCCCCAAGGCTGGAACTGGCGGCCGGATCACACGGCCACCATTGAGGCCTGGCAGCAAAGCGAAACACGCAGCCGGGGCTTCACGCCGCCAGCGCCGCGCGGCGACTTGCGCGGGGATATTGCCAGCAATGTCCGCACACGGCCGGAACCGCCACGTGAAAGTCCTGGGCGCCGTCAATAAACAGCCCGTAACGACGGGCACGTAACGGCGCGCGCTGGCGGCTCGCTGAGCGCGCTGCAAAAGCTCGTGCTCCGGATCGCATGTATCGAAAATAGCCGTCGCCGGCTGCCATAGTCGCGTCAGCGCAAGAGCGAAGGAATGCGTAGCATGGGTAATTGAACGACTGGGGAACCACATGGCGCTGTGCCAGTCTGATTTAACGCCATTAGCACAGCGTGGCAGTAGTAATTCCGGTACGCCCGTATCCTCGCGATACGGGCTTTTTTTTGCTGGTTCGCTTGAAAAGAGCGGATAGCACGCATCGAACGCACGAGCCTAAGCGAAGCTATAACCGGAGCTATAAGCCGAGCGATAAACGCAGAGATAAGCAGAGCAATGAACTCACCCCCAGCCGCGCCGAGCGGCCGGAAAAGTAACGCCAGCCAGCCCGCCGTTCCTAAGGCCGCGCTTCGAGAGCGGCTGTGGGCCGCGTTTCGGCTGTGGCGACGACGTAGTCGTTCATTCGCTGTGCGGTCCAGGTCAATAGGCCTTCGTCGTGCGCGAGTCTCGCGAACTCTGCCCTGCCGCGCTCGGTGAGCACGGCGATATCGACGGGCGCGTGAAAACCCGGAGCCGGCGCGACAGTGCGCTGCCGAACGGTGTCCATCAGGCCTAACGCGCGAAGATATTGGAAAACGCCCGGCCGTCTGGCCCATGGGACCTGGCGATATTGCGCCCGCCGCAGCGCTTCAAGTACCGCTTCGTTGGAATACGTGGTCATCTCACTTCTTTCTTAAAGTGCAGCTATGACACATCTATGCCCAAC
>NZ_JAXDPY010000468.1:0-5182 GCF_034668105.1 Paraburkholderia sp.
GTTGGGACGACTCTGCATGAGGTGGCCAGCTGATTGACGGTGAGCTGCCTAAGCCTCGCGCCGTTTCGCCTGCTCACGGATTGCGGCTATGAATCTGTCTGCGCTCCACAGCTCTGTCAGCGCCCGGCCAAATAGTCCCTGCTGACTCTCGGGTGCGAGGCCACCCCGCGGCGGGTCCCTGTCCAGGTTCGTTGGAAACGGATAGCCTTCGGCACACGAAGCAATCACCGCGTCGGCCTCTTCCCACGTGATACTCGCCGTCCGCATTCGGTCCAGCAGGACCGGATATAGCACCTCGCACATCTTTGCGCGATTCAGCGATTCCATCGAACGACCGTAGGTCGAGGAAATCTGCAGGAGGTTAGCCATGCGGTGAACAGAGGTCGTGCGGTTTGAACCGGCCGCATGGAAGAGCGCGGGATTGAAGAACAGCGCATCGCCCTTTTCGAGCGGTAGCTGGACGTAGTGAGTTTCAAAATAGTCGCGGAATTCCTGACGACGCCATGCGAGGTACCCCTCGGCATAGCGCTGCGAGAAAGGCAGCAGCTCGGTTGGTCCGCTTTCGACGGGCATGTCGCTGTGAGCAATCGCCCCTTGCAGCGTGAGAAAGGGGGACATTGCATGAACGTGTGCCGGATAACGCTCGGCTTCAGCTACGGTTTGAAAACCAAGGTGGTAGTCCCGGTGCGCCTGTTGCGCCTGTCCGCCGGGACGTACGACGTTGACCTGCGACGTCACCTGAAAATGAGGCCCCAGCCACGCCTCAGCTATCGCGCAAAGTGCTGAGCTCGCGAAGTAGCGGGCGAATACTGAAGGAGCACGCAGGCAAAGCTTTTCCTGCGCATTCCAAATCCGGTCATTCGCACCTGGCCTGGCGAAGTGGTCTGCCCCGGCGCCGCCCGCTTCCCGCTCCTCGCGCATGACTGACTCGAAGACCTTCGTCGCTTCATCAACTGGAGCTGTGTCGGCGTAAACCTGCTTCAGCACGAGCACACCCGCTCCCACGTTCAACACGTTCGCCCATTCGGCGTGCAGGTCCGCGCGCCGCGACGCATCTTCAAGCGCGCTACCAAGCATACGGCAGTCGTACACCGGAACGTGGTCGACTGTTTCAGTAGCGAACCTCAGACTGCCGCCATCTGGACGGGGCTGAAGTGCAGCGACAAAGTCCTGGAGGGAACATTCCTGCTCCCGGTACCAATGGCGTACCCGGGCGTCGCGACGCGATTCAGTAGCGTTCATGGTGTCTCCTTCTGTCCTTGCTACAACAATAGTCCTCCAGCGGGAGCTTGCGTTACCATAAACACCTCAAAAACACCTCAATCTGGCGACCTGCACGCGGTGACTCATCGATTCCTCATGAAGGAAGTCGCCCTTCAGGCGGGCCTTGGTCTCGCTACCGTCGACCGGGTGCTGAACGGGCGGGAGCATGTCCGTGAACACACGCGTCAGCGCGTTCAGCACGCTATAAAGGAACTAGAGAAGCAGCAGTTCCAGTTGGCGACTAGCGGGCGCAAGCTCGTTGTCGACGTTGTCGTCGAAGCAACGATGACGACGGCGGAAGTCGTGGATGCGCTGAAAGCCATTGGCCGACGAGGAAGCACGGTGTATTGCTCAAGGCGCGGGATGTCCCTGAGTTTGCCGACGCGATTGCGGAGTTGCAGTAACGGGGAATCCCGGTTATCACCATCTTTACGGACATCCCACAGTCCCCGCGCATTGCCTACGCGGGTCTCGACAATCGCATGGCAGGCGCGACGGCCGCGTATCTCATTGGTCAATGGCTCGCTCGCCGGGAAGGTGACGTGCTCATCACGATCAGTAACGAGCACTTCAGGGGCGAAGAAGAGCGCGAAATCAGCTTTCGCATTGAGTTGCTGCGACGATATCCGAAGCTAAATCTCGTTGATGCCAGCGGCGGTCACGGTCTTGACGCCCAGACGGAGCAGCGGGTAAAGCGAGCTGTTGGTTCAGGCCGGAAAATCGTGGCAGTGTATTTGATGGGCGGAGGAAATGTTGCGATACTTCGGGCGCTCAAATCTATGGGCCAGACACCGAAGTGTTTCATCGGGCACGACCTGGACAGGGACAATGTTGAACTGCTGCGTGATGGAAAACTGAGCGCTGTGTTGCACCATGACCTGCGAGAGGACATGCAAACCGCATGCCATTACATCATGCACTTTCATACATTGCTGCCGGCGTCGGCTATCCGACCGTCCTCGTCGGTCGTCGTAATCACCCTGGCACACATTCCGCACTCTGTCGAGCAACGATTCGGCCGGCGGTAGTGACTTGCGATTCAAGCAATTTCCAGATGGAGGCGCGGCAGAAAAATGCACGTCCGATATACCTTGCGTTCATGTCATCGTGGGCTGGAATGATGACCGACTTTGTCGGCCAGTCCGGGCGCTGATTCGCTCGACTCAGGTGCGATTTGCAATGCAGTGGGAGCCGAATCGGCAATTGGCCAGGCGACAGCACGTCCAGCGCGATTGAAGCGAAGGCCCCGGGGCTCTCGGGGCTCCGCTACTTCCATTCGTCCGTTGCATTGTCGACCTCGTTCTCCACGTCGGAAAGGCGTATTTAAATGCTTGCTGTGCATTTTCGTGGTTATACTTAGGTATTAATCTGTAAAACTAACGTACAAGGCAACGCCATTTAATAATATCGTATTACATAAGAAGCACTCTTGGCAGCGCCGCGAACTTCCCGTAATAAGGATATTGAATGAATGTGCTCGTCGTCGACGATAATGAGTTCGTCGCGGACAGTCTGGCTTTCCTGCTGGACTGCATTGGTCACCGCGCCGTTATGGCGCACGACGGGGAGACTGCGCTGGAGCTGCTCCATGCCGGCGCTTTCGACCTCGTTTTCCTGGACGAAAACCTCCCCGGCATCAACGGCAGTGCCGTCGCGCTGTCCCTGCGGGACAGGCCGGTCTTCCCCCGGCCCTTTGTTGCCTCTATGACAGGCGACAGCGATAGCAACAAAGAGTTTGCCCGGCTCTTCGATGTGTGCCTGCAGAAGCCGTTCTCTCTGGAAACGCTCATGCGGGTTCTCGAAGATGCGCGACGCAGCAGTAATGCGAGCTGTCTTCTGGCAGCCTAGCCTCCCGTCATATCCGCAGTCCACAAACCGGATGACGAATTCCTCGCCGCCGCATGGTAGCCAGCCAGCTAATTTTCGGGGTGTCGATATATAAAGGAATCCATACGATATCTTTTTTTATTTTTAGGTAGAACTATCCGGATAATGCGCGGTGCATGCCTGGCCGGGTACGGCGGGAACCGCCGAAAAACCGCACGGCTCACGGCGATACCATCCGTTATAAACGTTGAATTCGCAACGGACAATCGTCGCGTTTTGCGAGCAATCAGTTTGAGAGGAGAGCAGTCACATGCCAACCGGTATCGTGAAGTGGTTTAACGATGTGAAAGGCTTTGGATTTATTGCGCCGGACGACGGTGGCGAGAACCTGTTTGCGCAGTTCTCCGAGATTCAGGCAAAAGGGTTCAAATGGCCGCAGGAAACCCAGAAGGTCAGCTTTGACGTGAAGGAAGGCCCGAAGGGTAAGCAGGCGGCCAATATACAGCCGCAATAAGCCATCCAGAACGATGGCCATAGAGATTCGATATTGCGTAGTCTAGTTTCTGAAGGGGAAGAAGGCTCGACGTGGCCGCGACCAGCCGGTCTATTAACGATGAGCCGTCCCTTGTGTCCTTCATCAGGAACACTCAAGGGCTCGTCGCCTTGGTCACGAACCTGGCGGGCTGTCGCGATGCAAAGTCGCACGACCGTCATCAGCAAAAGTAGCCTGACTCCAGGCTTGCGATCGTCGGGCGGCGATTAAAAAATATACTGAGAGATATCAAAAATGATGAACCAGGATACCGCGAGCGGTCACCTCGAACGTAGCATGGAGAACGACCGTCTCAGACGCGCATTGGCGGCCCGCCTTGACAGGGCATTCAAACGGGCCGGCCTGAGTTCGGCGCGCGCAGCGACGGCGCTGGGTGTCAGCAAATACCACGTGGACTACTGGCGACATGGAATCACCGTGCCGCCGCTGAACGCCTGTACGCGTCTTGCCGCCGAGCTCAACCTCGACGTTCACTGGCTTTGCACAGGGCGGACCCGGGACACCTAGTCCACATCTCATGACGATGGCGGTGCATCGGGTCGGTGTGCCGTTCGCCCGTTTCATTCCTGCATGCCAGGGTCTGACCGGCGCGCGACGACGCATTCGCCGGCGTTGATAAGTCGACGCGACAGGCGTTGCCGCAAAACCGGGGTACGGATGTGAAGGCAGCTAAACCTAAACGGTCTTCTGTTGACGTCCAGCGCCTGGACGGTTGCGAGATGGAACTGGCGCGAGGGTCGTCGCATATTGCGAGCATGCTGTTCGAGCAAAGCATTCACGCGGCGGTCAGCGAAACGCTTCTCCAGCTCGAGGCAGGCCATGGACGTGGGAATTGTCCGCGGGCGTGCGTTGCCGAACGTATGGAAATGCCGCGACGTTACGGAGTACAACGTCTACCGGAAGGCTTTGCACCATATGGACTCTCAGCCATTCAGTTATAAACAGCACGTAATTGTGCCTTTCGCATCAATCTCGAAGCTGGGGTATGCCGCAAGCGTATTTGTCACGCGCCCGAGCGGAAAACGCAGCGCATTCGGAATCCTCGCCTATTTCGTCTCGGAGAATGCCGCGCTGCAGTATGCCGCTGCGTATGCTAAAGCTCACATTGACGGCACAACATTGCCGAATCCGCCGTTCACTCGGATTCGGTCTGTCCAGCTACCATCTGGGAGCCGCACCTGCGTGACCAAAACCTGACAGTAGGAAGGTGATGCAACGCACGTATCACTATCGGGGCTTCGTGGCGACTGTTGGAGTCGAGCTGCTGCCGACCGTTCTCGTCGCGGACTCGGTTGTCGCGTCGGGAGGTTTCCTGGTAAAGGTTGGCGTGCGCCATCCGCCGTCTGGGCGGGAACTGCCTCCGGCTCTCATGCTTAACGTAGGCGAGCGGCCTTTTGCCACGGAAGCAGAGGCCCTGATGGCCGGGTTTAGCTTCGCTCAACGGCTGATTGAAAACGCGCCCGAACAACCCGTGAGAGTTTGCCGCTCCGCAGCCATGCGAAGGGTTTTGGGCTCATTACGTCGTATGGTGGTGGCGAC
>NZ_JAXDPY010000469.1:0-10370 GCF_034668105.1 Paraburkholderia sp.
CTTTGCATGGGACCAGAGGTAAGGCGCTAAAGCGCCAACTCTGGTCGACAGCGAGGGCGAGAACAAACTCAGGCTGCGCCGTCAGGAATGAACACGTAGCCAAGGCCCCAGACGGTTTGGATGAAACGCGGGCTGCCTGGATCAGGTTCGATCAGTTTGCGCAGACGCGAAATCTGCACGTCGAGGCTGCGGTCGAACACTTCGTATTCACGGCCGCGCGCCAGTTCCATCAGCTTTTCGCGCGATAGCGGCTGACGCGGATGACGCGCAAATACCTTCAGCACCGAGAACTCGCCCGTAGTCAGCGGAATTTCCTGGCCGGCTTTGGTGAGCGTGCGCGTGGCCAGATTCAGCGCGAACTCGCCGAACTCGAACACTTCGGTGGTTTCCGACGGCGCGCCCGGCAACTCCGAAGGCGACTGACGGCGCAGCACCGCATGAATTCGCGCGACCAGTTCGCGCGGGTTGAACGGCTTCGGCAGATAGTCGTCGGCGCCCATTTCGAGCCCGACAATACGATCGACGTCTTCACCCTTGGCCGTGAGCATGATGATCGGCGTGCGGTCGTTGCTGCCACGCAAGCGGCGGCAGATCGACAGGCCGTCTTCGCCCGGCAGCATCAGATCGAGCACGAGCAAATCGAAACGCTCACGCACCCAGAGCTTGTTCATGGAGGGCGCGTTCTCGGCAACGTAGACATTGAAGCCCTGTTCACCGAGGTAGCGGCGCAGCAGATCGCGCAGGCGCGGATCGTCGTCGACGACGAGGATTTTCGAAGGGTTTTTAGTTTCCATGGTCGGCATCTTAGCGCGATTAGAAAGGGGTGCGCGGTTGCATCATTTAGCGGGTTACAGTCAGTTACAAAATTTACCCGCACTGTGGCACGACGTAAAGCAGGGACAGGTAGACTCCTTTACTGAATGCGGCTGTTCGGTGGATACTTCATTCGACTAAAACTCCCGCACCCGGCTCGCTACCGGGGTCTGTATACGCATTTGAGGTAGCCGGTTGCCGCGCCACGAAGGGAACAACATGAAGGGAGGGGTTTGGCCGAATGTGCGCCTAAGCGTAATTGCCCTGGCGGTAGCCGGGACGCTTGCAGGCACACTAGGACCAACGCTCGCCCACGCCCAGCCTGCGGCCGGGAGAGCGGCGAGCGAGCACGCACTCAGGTCCGCCAATCCCAAGGCGAATCGCCGCAGCCCCAACAACGACAGCCCCGCGTCAGACATCATGTTGCGCACCGCAGTCCCTCCCGATCTTGATCAACGTCGTCGTGATGGTCATATGACGCCCGACGAACGGCGTCTATTACGGCAGCACATCGAAGACGCTGTCCGGGAACTCTATAAGCGGTAGCTATTTTCGTGCCTGGTCGCGGCGTGCCGCGCGCGCCTTTTGCGTGCCTGAAAGATTTCGTTGCACTTTCCCCGTCTACTTTGCTGTTCCGTCTGTCCCGTTGAGTCGCCAGAGCGCAGTGCTGTTGCAGTCGCGAAATGCCTGTTGACGACGCCTTGCGACCGGATGATCGATGATCAAATCACTGACAGGCCGTCATGGTAGCAGCCGATGGCCGGCAGTCATCGCCGCCGCGCTCGTGACCGTGACCTGGTGGTGTGTTCCGGCATTCGCTGTGCAGCAAGGCGCGGCTCATGCTCTGCGTGGCAAACATCGCGCGCCGTCTGCTGCGTCGGCTTTTTCCACTGACGAGCAGGACCTTCTTGATGCCGACGACGCGCGCTTCTTCCAACCAGCACGATGGCGGCGACAAGACCGTACTCGGTCAGACCGGTCCGTTCGACGGCGATCAGGTGCTCGACATCCTGCTTGCGCAACCGGAAACCGCGATCTTCGTCACGACCAGGCTGTGGCGCGAGTTCGTCTCCGATACGCCGGACCTCACTCGCATGCGCACCGATCGCCGCGCAGTTCCGCGCGAGTCACTACGATATCAAGGTGGCGCTGCGCGGCCTTTTCATGAGCGACGCGCTCTGGAATGAAGACGATCGCGGCGTGCTGGTGAAATCGCCGGCCGAGTTCGTGGTTGGGACATTGCGTGCGTTCGATATCGGCTATGACAACACGGCGCCGTTCGCCGCGCAGATGCGCACACTCGGCGAGAACCTGTTCTACCCGCCGAACGTCAAAGGGTCGCCGGGCGGCATGAGATATGGATCAACAGTTCGACGCTGCTCGCGCGCAAGCAATTCGTCGAGCAACTGTTTCGCGCGACTGAGGCCACTGGTCTGCGGCGCATCAGCGCTCCGGCGAGTGTAAGGCTCACAGTGGGCGGCGCGTCGGATAACGCACAGACGAAACCGCCGCCGCAGCGCGCAATGGCGCGCATCGGTCAGTCAGACCAGGGCGGCGTACGCTTTGACATCGGCACCTGGCTTGCGCAGTACCACACCGCGCCCACGGCGAAGCCGGGGCTTTCGGCCGAACTCCAGTTGCAGCACGCGGTCTTGCCGCTGACGCCAGTCGACGCGATCGACACCGATTCGACTGCCAGCGCTTATCTGGAGGCGTTGCTGATGGACCCGGCTTATCAGTTGAAGTGAACTAACGAGGGCCGGCGGCGGAATCGATCCGTTCAACCGTTTTGCGAAGATCAGCAGAGGAAATGAACGATCCGCCGACGGCAGCAGGACACGCGCCATGACAAAATCGAACGAGGTGAAGGATGAACCGACGCAGCTTTCTCTCGATGGGTGCAGCCGCCGGCGCGACGCTCTGGCTGCCACGCGCATTCGGCGCGCAATTGGCACAAGCGGCATCGGCATCGGCAGCAGAAGTGGCACAAGCGGCGGCAGCCTTGGGCAGCACGACGAATCGCGGCTATGACAACCTGCTGATTCTCGTCGAACTGAAGGGCGGCAACGACGGTTTGAATACCGTGATTCCGTTTGCCGATCCCACTTACTATCAGCTGCGTAAAAACATTGGCATCAAACGCGACCACGCGATTCAACTCGACGAGCGCACCGCGCTGCATCCCTCGTTACAGCCACTGATGCCCCTTTGGCACAGCCGGCAACTGGCGATCGTGCAGGGCGTCAGCTATGCGCAACCGAACCTGTCGCATTTCCGCTCGATCGAGATCTGGGATACCGCGTCGCGCTCGGACCAATATCTGCGCGAGGGCTGGCTCACGCGGGCATTTGCGCGGACACCGGTGCCCGCCGGTTTTGCCGCCGACGGGCTGGTGATCGGCAGCGCGGAAATGGGACCGCTGGCCAACGGCGCGCGTGCGATCGCGCTGGTAAATCGGGCGCAGTTCGTCAAGGCCGCTCGTCTCGCCACACCGGTGTCGCTGCACGAGCGCAATCCGGAATTGGCGCACATTCTCGACGTCGAGAACGACATTGTGAAAGCCGCCGACCGTCCGCGTCCCACGCAAGGTGAAGCGCAATTCAAGACGGTGTTCTCAGGCGGGGCATTCGGCAATTCGATCAAGACGGCGATGCAACTGCTCGCCGCGAGCGACGCTCCGAAGCGCGTCCTCTTGGGGAACACGCCGCAACGACAGTCGAAGAGCGGGCAGGGCGTCGCGGTGATCCGTTTGACGTTGAACGGTTTCGATACGCACCAGAACCAGCCCGGTCAGCAGACGGCACTCCTCAAGCAACTAGCCGAAGGGTTTGTGTCGATGAAGTCGGCGCTGATCGAGCTCGGCCGTTGGGACCAGACGCTGGTGATGACCTATGCAGAATTCGGTCGGCGCCCGCGTGAGAATCAGAGCAACGGCACCGACCACGGTACCGTGGCGCCGCATTTCGTGATGGGCGGCCGTGTGCTGGGTGGTTTGTATGGCGTGCCGCCGGTGCTTGCCCGGCTCGACGGCAATGGCAATTTGCCGGTCGGCGTCGATTTCCAGCAACTCTATGCGACTGTGCTCGGGCCGTGGTGGGGACTCGACGCGTCCACAATCCTGCAGCAGCGGTTCGAGCCGCTGCCGTTGCTGCGCGTCTGATAGTTGGCGACGTTTGCGCTTCAGTGTGAGGTGGGGGCCATTGCGCCGCCCGCTTGATCCGCTTGATCCGCTTGACTCGCTGGACCCACTGGACCCGCTTATCTCGCGCGCCATGCGATCCAAAATTTGCGGATCGGCGTCAATGCAATGCGCTGATGCAGCACGTGATAGCCGTCGCGTTCGATTTCATCGAGCAGCGCCGACGCGAGTGCCGCCTGCGCGATCAAGGTGCGCTGCGAGCGCCGTTCGTGCGCGGGTATGGCGGCGAGCGCGGCATGCAGGGCGTCGCGGGCCCGTTTGGTTTCAAAGCGCATCAGCTCCGTAAACGCGTCGGTATATTTCCGATTGATCAGATCCGCTGCGGTGACGTTAAAGCGCTGCATTTCGTCGATCGGAATATAGATCCGGCCGTGGCGCGCATCATTGCCGGTTTCGACGACGAACTGCGCGAGCTGCAGTGCCTCGCCGAGCGGCGCGGACCAGCTCGACGCCAGTGCGCCGTCTTTTGCCGCGGCGCGCGCGACCAGCGACGCGAAGGTCCCGCCGACGCCTTGCACGTAACGCCGCAGATTCGGATAGTCGAGGTAGCGCGCCTGATCGAGATCCATCTCGAAGCCGGCGAGCAATGCCTGCAACGCCGGATATTCGGCCTGCACGTCGGGCAGATAAGCCGCCAGCGCCTTTGAAACCGGATGCGACGGCGAGCCCGACGCGAGCGCGGCGATTTCGTTTTGCCACCACGCGAGTTTGGTGCGGCCGATGGCCGGATCGCTGGTTTCCTTGACCGTATCTTCGAACTCGCGGCGCAGCGCAAACAGCGCGGTCAGGAGCGCCTGACTTGCCGCGGGCGCCTGGCGAAGCGCATAGTAGGTGCTCGATCCGGGCGGCGCCGCTTTCTGCTGGCAATATTCGTCGAAATTCACGGGATTGGAATGTGGGGAAGGGCAGGCGAACAGGGCACGGCACGCGTGCATCTAGCCAAAAATTGTAGCATCGACGCCCCTCGGGCAGATGCATGCGCAAATGCAGACAAGCGCGAATCAATCGGTTAGAATCTCGCGCTTACGCTTTCGGGCGCGGTTGTTTTACGCGGTCGTGAGTCTGCAGGACAACGGGCAGAACGCGCAGCGCTGCGCCCGGCTGCGAGGGTGGCGAAATTGGTAGACGCACCAGGTTTAGGTCCTGACGCCCGCAAGGGTGTAGGGGTTCGAGTCCCCTCCCTCGCACCATCCTATGGAGCAGAGAACCCCGTTAAGTCTTTGGACTAACGGGGTTTTTTGTTTTTCAAGTGACTTGATTCGGGCCGCGCGGGCCCGGCGGTGCTCAGGCGCCCGGCGCCGGCGCTTGTTGATCCGCTGATGTGCCTGGCAACTCGGCTTGCGCGGCGCCTTCCAGAAACCGGCGGGTCGATTCGAACGCCTGCAGCATCTGATCGGGCCACGGCGTCTGCAGCATGACCGCCTGATGGTTCTCGAACGCCGACGACAACAGTTTTACCAGTTCGGGCGAGCGCAGATGACGCAACAGTACGCTGACGGCAATCGCGGTCGCCTGGCTCGCGCCGGCGGTTTGAAGTTCTGAGGCGGTGAGAGCCGCAACCTGTTTGTTGATGTCCACTGAAACTTCCTTAGGTGAAATGTGGGAGATTGAAGGCTCGGTGGCCGATCGCGAATTTTGACACGGTTGGCGGTTGCCGCGAACGCGGCCGCCCTGGCGAGGTGGCTAAGGGAATGGCCAGTGGAGCGATGCAGGTGGTGACTTGGGTAGTACGACGCGTGGGCGTACGAGGCGCGGACGGATTGGCCGGTGGTGTGCCCGCCGGATCAGGCGCTGCGGGCGCCAAGGTGAAAGACACGGGCATTGCCGGTGCTGACGGTCAAGGCACGGAAAAGGGTTGACATATCAGTGCTGACGGTCAAGGTACCGCAAAGCGCTGACATGCCGTTGCTTACTCCTCGCGCTCCATCAGCGTGTTGATGATCTTGTCGAGCGCCTGGCCGAACGCGAGCTTTTCCTGTTCGCCGAGGCAGTGGAACATATCCCCGTTCCACTTACGGGCGATCGGCATCACCTTGCGATAGAGCGCGCGGCCCTCCGGCGTGAGCGATACGAGCACGACGCGGCCGTCTTCGGCGCTTGGATCGCGTTTCACGAGTCCTTGCTTGATCAATGCCTCGGCCGCACGGCTGGCCTGACTCTTGTCCAGATTGGCATGCCGTGCCAGTTCCATGATCGAAAACGGGCCGAACGAGCCCACTGACGCAATCACCCGCGCCTCAGGCAAGGTCACGCCCAGCTTGTCCTGATAGCGCTCACCGATGCCACGCTCGGCAAGTTTGTTCAGAACATGCAGGCGGTACGTGAGGAACTGCTCGAGTCCGGCTTTGGCGGAGGCCTTCATGGTCTTCCCGTGATGAGTGAAGCGGTCGTGGCGCTGTGATTGTTGCCGCAACCGTCCCGCCGGTCAACGCGCGCCGTATTTCAGGCGCGTCAACTGTTCGGCCGCGTCGGCAAGCAAACGCGCCGCGTCGCGAATCGCGACTTCGAGCGTGATCGGCCCGGGGGCCGGCGAAAAGCAGCCGCTGAAGTGTTCGGCGAGGCGCGGCAGCGCCGCTGAATCGACCGCGCCGGAGAGCAGCGTGGCCGGCACGCCCGCTGCCTGCGCATGACGGCAGGCGATGAACGGCGCCTTGCCATGCAGCGTTTGCACGTCCGAGCGGCCTTCGCCGGTGATTAGCCAGTTCGCGCCTTCAAGCGCCGCGTCCAGACCGATCTGGCGCGCGACGGTTTCCGCTCCCGGCTCGAACTGCGCGCCCAGCATATGCAGCGCGAAGCCGAGACCACCGGCCGCACCCGCGCCGGGTTGGTCGCGTGCCGTGCGCCCGAGCGCCGCCTCCAACAGATCGGCGAAGCGGCCGAGGACGGTATCGATAGGGGCAATCTGTTCCGGCTTCACACCCTTTTGCGGGCCGAACACCGCAGTCGCGCCGTGATCCCCGGTCAGTGGGTTATCCACATCCGACATGCCGACGAACTGGGTGTCCGCGAGGCGGGCGTCCAGCTGCGACACGTCGAGACGCACCAGCCGGGCAAGCTGTTCGGGGGTCGCGTCGAGTTCCTTGTTCTGTGCGTCGAAAAGTTTCAGGCCAAGGCCGGCCAGCAAGCCGGCGCCACCGTCGTTCGTGCTGCTGCCGCCGAGCGCGACGAAAAAGCGCCGTACGCCGGCGTCGAGCAACGCGCGAATCGCTTCGCCCATGCCACGCGTGCTGCGCGCCTCGACCGGTGCGCCCATGCCAACCGGATCAGTGATGCCCACGACTTCCGCCGTTTCGATGATTGCGCTGCCGTCCGCGAGCAGGCCGGTGAGTGCCTCGCGCACCGGACCCGCCGCGCCGCGAACGCTCAGCTTGCGGCGCTCGCCGCCGCTCGTGAGCATCGCGTCGAGCGTGCCTTCGCCGCCGTCGGCCATCGGACAGATGCGCACAGTGGCGTCCGGCCGCGCGCGCTGGATGCCGGACGCAATCGCCTGCGCGACCTGTTCCGCGCTGAGCGAACCCTTGAAGGAATCTGGAGCAATGACGACGATGGGCGAGGACGGCAAATTCGGCATGGTGTCTCTGAATGGTTGGAGTCGTTACGAGGGCGGGTGCCACGAACAGAGCAGCCACAGCCCCGAGCGCGTCCGTTAGCTTATCAGCATGGGCGCGCTGACTGAATATGTCGAACGGCATAGCCGGGATCGTCCGTGGCAGGGCGCGCGGGAACCAGAACGGAAAACGCCCGCGGCGAGCATGGCGCGCGCGTTTGCGGCAACAGCGGCGCCGACGCAAGGGACCGTTAAATAACTGAACTAACTGACCTGACGCAAGAACGCCGTAAGCCGGCAGCGACCGCATGAAGAGCAGACACTAGACGGTCACCGGCAAGCTGCAAAACCGGCGAAAAACAGTGCGGAAAGCGGCCCGAATATCGACAAAACATGCGCGCAATCATCGAATCCCGGCTAAGCGCGCAAATAGTTTGCTAAAATATTTGGCTCTTTGGACCCAACCGTGCTGTCGGCGGCCTGCAAGCCCGCGGCGCAGGCACGCAATCGATGCAAAAACGAACGTCAACGTGACATCGAAAAGCGGCACGGAGAAGATAACTGATTCGCTCGAATAATTTTAGGACGATTGAAGCCATGGCTAACGTTGTTGAAAACCTCGGCAAGCTCGAACGCCGCGTCACGATTTCCCTGCCGAAGGACGCCGTGCAGAAGGAAGTGGACTCGCGTATCCGTCAACTCGCGAAGAACGTGCGCATGCCGGGTTTCCGCCCGGGCAAGGTGCCGCTCAAGATGGTGACGCAACAGTATTCGGGTCAGGTGGAAGCCGAAGTCCTGAGCGACAAGGTCGGCAAGGAATTTTTCGACATCAGCCGCGCCGAAAACCTGCGCGTTGCCGGCCAGCCGAGCTTCGCGCCGAAGGCCGACGCTGTTGAAGGCGACTACGCGTTCGACGCGACGTTCGAAGTCTATCCGGAAGTGAAGCTGGGCGACGTCGCCACGGCTGAAATCGAACGCACCACGACCACGATCAGCGAAGCGGAAATCGACCGCACGCTGGACATCCTGCGCAAGCAGCGCGTGCACTTCCACGCTCGCGGCGAAGCCGGTGAGCACGGTGACGGCGGCGCGGACGTAGCGGCAAAAGACGGCGACCGCGTAACGGTCGACTTCGTCGGCAAGATCGAAGGTGAAGTGTTCCAGGGCGGCAGCGCAGACGATTTCGCATTCGTGCTGGGCGAAGGCCGCATGCTGCCGGAATTCGAAAAGGCAGCGCTGGGCCTGAAGGTCGGCGAGTCGAAGGAATTCGATCTGGCATTCCCTGAGGACTATCACGGCAAGGAAGTCGCCGGCAAGACCGCGCAATTCACGATCACGATGAAGAAGATCGAATGGCCGCATCTGCCGGAAATCGACGCTGAATTCGCGAAGTCGCTCGGTATCGAAGACGGCGATCTGGTCAAGATGCGCGCCGAGATCAAAGACAACCTGGAACGCGAAGCCAAGCGCCGTACGCAGGCAATCGTCAAAAATCAGGTGATGGACGCGCTGTTGAAGATTTCGGAACTGGACGTGCCGAACGCGCTGATCGAGCAGGATCAGGAACGCCTCGTCGGTATGGCGCGTCAGGATCTGGAGCAACGCGGCGTGCCGAACGCTAAAGACGCACCGATCCCGGCTGAAATGTTCAAGGAACAAGCTGAGCGCCGCGTGAAGCTGGGCCTCGTGCTGGCCGAGCTGGTCAAGGCCAATGAACTGCAAGCCAAGCCGGAGCAGATTCGCGCTGAAGTCGACGAATTCGCGAAAAGCTACGAAGACCCGAAGGAAGTCGTCCGCTGGTATTATTCCAACCAGCAACGCCTTGCGGAAATGGAAGCGTACGTCGTTGAAGCGAACGTCGTCGATTTCGTCCTCAGCAAGGCCAAGGTGACGGACAAGGAAGTAAGCTTCGAAGAACTGGCAAGCGCAACGGCGCAAGCGTAAGCGTCGCTGCAACGGCGTGCCGGCTGTCGGAGCGACGGCCCGCACGCCGTTTTTTTGTGTTGTGAATGTGTATTGCGTTTTTGCATGATGTTGCATGGCGCGCGTGCACTGTTCGCGCACTTGAATACGGGCTCGTCGACCACACCTGTCTAGCATCTAATATTTAGAATATTTCCAGACAAGGATCCATTGCATGACCTTTCGCGCCCAAATGCTGGACACGTTGACCTCCCAGTCGTCCCGGGATCTCGAAGCGCAGGCGCTCGGACTGGTGCCGATCGTCGTGGAAACGAGCGGCCGGGGCGAGCGCTCGTATGACATCTATTCGCGTCTGCTGAAAGAACGTATCGTGTTCCTGGTCGGTGAAGTGAACGACCAGACGGCCAACCTCGTGGTCGCGCAGATGTTGTTCCTTGAAAGTGAAAACCCGGACAAGGACATCAGCTTCTACATCAACAGCCCGGGCGGTTCGGTTTCGGCCGGAATGGCGATCTACGATACGATGCAATTCATCAAACCGGATGTGTCCACGCTGTGCATGGGCCTCGCCGCCAGCATGGGCGCATTCCTGCTGGCAGCCGGCGCGAAGGGCAAGCGCTTTGCCTTGCCGAATTCGCGCGTGATGATTCACCAGCCGCTCGGCGGCGCGCGTGGTCAGGCGTCGGACATCGAAATTCAGGCACGCGAAATTTTGTACCTGAAGGAACGTCTGAACCAGTTGCTCTCGCACCATACGGGTCAACCGGTGGAACGTCTTGCACGTGACACCGACCGCGACAATTTCATGTCCGGCGATGACGCGCAGGCGTACGGTATCGTCGATCAGGTTCTTCACAAGCGTCCCTGAGCGGCATCCCAGAGCGGCCC
>NZ_JAXDPY010000470.1:0-16808 GCF_034668105.1 Paraburkholderia sp.
GCATTCCCGTTCCGCTCTATCACTGCTTCGGCATGGTGCTGGCGGTGCTGGCGTGCGTATCGGTCGGCGCGAATATGGTGTTTCCGGGCGAGGGCTTCGAGCCGGCCGCGACGCTCGCTGCGGTCGCTGAAGAGCAGTGCACGGCGTTGCACGGGGTGCCAACCATGTTCATCGCTGAACTCGATCATCCGAATTTCAGTACCTACGACTTCTCGCGTCTGCGCACCGGCATCATGGCCGGTTCGCCATGCCCGATCGAGACAATGAAGAAGGTCGTTTCGAGGATGCATCTAAACGAGATCACCATCGCCTACGGCATGACGGAAACGAGCCCGGTGTCCTTCCAGAGCTCGACCACCGACCCGCTCGACAAGCGCACCACGACGGTCGGCCGCATCCAGCCGCATCTCGAAGTGAAGATCGTCGATCCGCTCGGTGAGATCGTGCCGGTGGGCGAAACAGGCGAACTGTGCACCAAAGGCTATTCGGTGATGCAAGGCTATTGGGGCGACGAAGCGAAGACTCGGGAAAGCATCGTCGACGGCTGGATGCACACGGGCGATCTGGCGACGCTCGATGCTGAGGGCTACTGCAACATCGTTGGCCGACTGAAGGACATGCTGATTCGCGGCGGAGAAAACATCTACCCGCGTGAGATCGAGGAGTTTCTATTCCGGCATCCGAAAATCCAGAGCGTGCAGGTGTTCGGCGTACCCGACGCAAAGTACGGCGAGGAAGTATGCGCGTGGATCGTTTTACGCGCGGGAGAGCAGGCCACAGCAGAAGACATTCAGCAGTTCTGTCAGGGCCAGATCGCGCACTACAAGATACCGAAGTACATCCGCTTCGTTGACGAATTGCCGATGACGGTCACCGGCAAAGTGCAGAAATTCATCATGCGCGAACGGATGATTAGCGAATTGAAGGTGCAGGAAGACAAGACTGCCTGACGGCCATGCTGGTTCGGCGCAGCACGAAGATCGTGCGGCGCCGGCTGGCAATTTTGGAAACGTTTGCGGCGTAAGTGGGCCGCGGCGGAGGAAATTCCGCGCTGGAAAACCTGCGAAATCGATTCGCTAACACGCTCGCAAACGTTTGACCAGACGAAAAAAAAGCGGGCCTGGAGCCCGCTAAAAACCACACGCTACGGGGTTAGCGCGAGGAGACCAAAGTTGGAACCGACTGAGACGACGACCCTGCGCCGACTACGGCCCCAGCAGGGATGCCCCTTTACAGGGCTTCGGCATATGCCGACCGGCAAGTGCATCGTATCCGCTCACACCACGCACCCAGCCACATCCGTGTTGAAACCGTTGAAGGCATTGTGGGCGAATTAACCTACGAGCGCGGTAACAAAGTGTTTCAGGTTGTAACGCCCGCCAGATAAGGCGCTGCAGGATATATTGCCAAAAAGAAACGATTGAAACGTAATTTTTACCGATGACTCGCTCGCAATTTCATACGCCCGATTGATGCTATTCGCGACGCATATTGCGGCGTAATCCGTTCAGTCGCTTCCGCATGAAATAGTTGCATGGTCATCTTTTTTGCAACGAATCGACCGTGTTACAAGCGCTTTTCGAGCACGAGCAAATCTTCGATTGACTGCTGAGCCTTTGTGCTGCGTCGCAACAATTCGGGCGAACGGACGACGTATACGAAAGGGGCCCCCAGGTTGACCCCTTATTCAAATCGCATTGTTCGAGTTTTGCTTAACACCTTCGAGCCCGGTTACATGATTGTGCCGACCGCATGAACCTATTAAGCGACCACACCTACATGTTTTTCCAAGATCGAGCGCGATTTCGCCTCTAACCCTACAACCGTAGCTTCACTTCAGCCACATATCCGAGATTGCCTGATATTCACCAGTCGCGCGCGCAAGGTGCAACCACTGGTCGACGTACTGCTGAAACGCCATGTCGCCACGCGGCAGCAGCCAGGCCTTCTCGCCGTACTGGAAGGGCTTGTCCGGATGGACCGAGCAAAGACCCGGATTCAGCTTTTGCTGCAACAAGGTCTCCGACGCGTCTGTCACCATCACATCGGCCTTGCCGGCAAGAATCTGCTTGAAGACCGTCACGTTATCCGGATAGACGGTCAGGTTCGCATGCGGGAAATACTGTTTGGCGAAACGCTCGTTCGTGCCGCCCGGATTGACGATCACGCGGGTCGACGGTTGATCGATCTGCGCCACGGTTTGATATTTGTTGACGTCGTCGCACCGGACGATCGGCGCTTTGCCGTCCACCATGTACGCCTGAGTAAAAAACGCGCGCTTCTGGCGCTCGAGCGTCGGCGAAACACCGCCCACGCCGATGTCGCATTTCGCGACGAAGTCGTTCATCAGGTTCGACCATGACGTCTTGATGAATTCCGCCTTCACGCCGAGCGATTTGGCGAGCGATTCGGTCATGTCGATGTCGATGCCCTCGAACTGGCCGTCCGCTTTGTAGAACGAGTACGGCTTGTAGTCGCCGGTAGTACAGGCGCGCAAGGTGCCGCGCGCCAGTATTTCGTCAAGCCGCGAGGGCGCCGCGGCGGTTGTGCTGGTCTGGGCATGGGCGACGCCCGTGTGCACCAAAATGCCGGTCAGAACGCCGGCTAATGCGAGTGCTGCCTTGTTCATCGAGTCTCCTTGGCTGCGCGTAATTGTTTGTTTGGTAAAGCCGTCGGATGATAGCCCGGCAAATCGCGCTTGAACATTGGCCGTTCAGCTGAGTCATGGCACCGCGGGGAGCCGTAAAAGGCCACCGCGATCGCGGCGCGACGGTATTGCGTACATCAGGCGCGATGCGGCAAGCCGCGTCCGGTAAAATGGCCCTTTGCCTTCGGTCGTACGCAACATGGCTCATAAACTCCTGAACGACACTTTTCTGCGCGCGCTGCTGCGCCAGCCGACCGACTACACGCCGATCTGGCTGATGCGGCAGGCTGGCCGCTATCTGCCGGAATACAACGCCACGCGGGGTCGCGCGGGCAGTTTCCTCGGTCTGGCGAAGAACCCCTCGTACGCAACGGAAGTCACGTTGCAGCCGCTCGAGCGTTATCCGCTCGACGCCGCGATCCTGTTCTCCGACATCCTGACGGTGCCGGACGCGATGGGCCTGGGTCTCGAGTTCGTTGCCGGCGAGGGCCCGAAATTCACCCGCCCGGTGCGCACGGAAGACGATGTGGCGCGCCTCGCAGTGCCGGATATCGACGCCACGCTGCGCTATGTGACCGACGCCGTGCGCGAAATCCGCACCGCGCTCACCGACGCGCAAGGCCGTCAGCGCGTGCCGCTGATCGGTTTTTCAGGCAGCCCCTGGACACTGGCGTGCTACATGGTCGAAGGCGCCGGATCGGCAGACTTCCGCACCGTCAAGTCCATGTTGTACGCGCGCCCGGATCTGATGCACCGTATTCTCGACGTCAACGCGAGGTCGGTTGCTGCGTACCTGAATGCGCAGATCGAAGCGGGCGCGCAAGCCGTGATGATCTTCGATACGTGGGGCGGGGCACTCGCGGACGGCGCCTACCAGCGCTTCTCGCTGCAGTACATCCAGCAGGTCGTGAGCCAGCTGAAACGTGATCACGGGGGCGAAAAAGTACCGGTGATCACCTTCACGAAGGGCGGTGGGTTGTGGCTCGACGAGATCGCCGGGATCGGCGTGGATGCGGTCGGTCTCGACTGGACCGTAAACCTGGGCAAGGCGCGTGAGCGTGTGGGTAGCAAGGTGGCGCTGCAAGGCAATATCGATCCTTCGGTGCTGTTTGCGCCGCCCGCTTCGATCCGGATGGAAGCGCGCGCTGTGCTCGACAGCTTCGGCAATCATCCTGGCCATGTGTTCAATCTCGGCCACGGTATTTCGCAATTCACGCCGCCGGAAAACGTTGCCGAGCTCGTCGACGAAGTCCATCGTCATAGCCGCGCGCTTCGCAGCGGCGCGCACGCACCAACCTGATGCCGTAATCGTTACCATTTTTGCTGCGACGCAGCGAGCTGGGCTCTCGCTCTAAGGCAAACATTGCAGTGAATGGGCCGTCGGATGGCGGTCCCGCGAAAGTCAAGACTTGACTTATGCACATTGATCACGCTGCGGCGCGGTAGAAGCTTTCGTCGTGCCATTACCCTTGCACATTGCCGGCGCATTTGATCTAAGCCTTGTCTGGCAAGGGTTTCAAGGGTTTACGACAGAATGTGCGGAATCCCACAGAAGGCCGCTGCGGCGCGGTTTCCAGCCCTTCCGAGTGAAGTTCTCAACAAAGTTATCCACAGGCAAGCGGACCGATTGCAATTCTTCAGCCGAATCCAAAACTTAGCGCCGAAATTGAAGTTTTACTTTAACTTCGATGGCTCGCCGTCTGTTCAATGTGCACCGTGATGTGGCGTCGTTTTGCATCCATTTACCCAGTCCGTGCCGCAGCGTGAGCGAAGTATTCGTTCGCGTTGCGCTGGATCACCCGCTGCCGACCTTGTTCGACTACCGGTGCGACACGCCCGAACGTGTCGCACCCGGCATGATGGTGAGCGTGCCGTTCGGCAAGCGCCACGTGGTGGGCCTCATCTGCGAAGTGACCGCTCACAGTGACGTGCCCGATAACCGCTTGCGGGCGGTCAATCAGGTTTGCACAGCGTGCCCGCCCGTGTCGGCCGAATGGCTGGCGCTTACATCCTTCGCTGCCGACTACTATCAGCGCGGCCTCGGGGAAGTGGCGCTACCCGCGTTGCCGCAAGCCCTGCGTGATGCGTCGCGCTGGTCGCGCCTGTTCGCGCCGGCCGAACGATACCGCTTGACGGCTGAGGGTCGCGCCGCTTTGCCCGACGCATTGCCGGCGCGAGCCAGCGCGTTGCGCAAGCTGGCCCTGGCCTTGGCCGAGGCCAAATTTCTGAGCGCCGCGGACGCTCGCGCGCTCCATCCCAAGGCCATCGCGACACTGGATGCATGGCAGGTCGAAGGCTGGGTTGCACTGGAAGTGATCGAAGCCGCCGAGGTGCTTGCCAACCCGGCATCGCCGGATACGCCGGCACCCACGCTACCCACTCTCACCGACGAACAGGCGAGCGCAGTCGAAGCGATCCGCGACGCAAACGGCTTCGCGCCGTTCCTGCTGCATGGCGTGACGGGCAGCGGCAAGACGGAGGTGTATCTGCGTGCGCTCGCCGAGATCCTCGCGGCGAAGCCCGACGCGCAGGCACTCGTCCTCGTCCCTGAAATCAATCTGACGCCGCAGTTCGAGTCCGCCTTCCGGGCGCGCTTTGCCGCGCTCGAAGGCGCGTCGATTGTCACGCTGCACAGCGGTCTCGCGGAAGGCGAACGCGCCCGCAACTGGTTCGCCGCACACACCGGCCGTGCTCGCATCGTGCTCGGCACGCGGCTGGCGGTGCTTGCGTCGCTGCCCACGCTCGCGATCATCGTCGTCGACGAGGAACACGATCCGGCCTACAAGCAGCAGGAAGGCCTGCGCTATTCGGCGCGCGATCTGGCGATCTATCGCGCCAAGCAGCTCGGTTTGCCGGTCGTGCTGGGCTCGGCCACGCCGTCGCTGGAAAGCTGGTGGCAGGCCGATCAGGGACGCTATAAGCGTCTCACCCTGTCGCGCCGTGCGGTGGCCGAGGCCGTGCTGCCGACCGTCAAGCTGATCGATCTGGAAGAGGAGCGGCGGCGCGGGCGCGCCTCGGTGGAGGGGTTGTCCGGACCGCTGATCGCGGCGTTGAAGACGCGCCTTGAGCGCGGCGAGCAAAGTCTCGTGTTCCTGAACCGTCGCGGCTACGCGCCGCAGCTCGCCTGCGACGCGTGCGGCTGGGTTGCCGGCTGTCCACGCTGCAGCGCCTACGTCGTCCTGCACAAACCCGAACGCGCGCTGCGCTGCCACCACTGCGGCTGGGAATCGCGCATTCCGCGCTCGTGTCCGGACTGCGGCAATGTCGACATCGCGCCGATGGGACGCGGCACGCAGCGCGTCGAGGAAACCCTGGCCAGCGCGGTACCCGGCGCCCGCGTGCTGCGCATCGACGCCGACAGCACGCGCCGCAAAGGCAGCGCGCAGGCGCTGTTTTCCGACGTCCACGCCGGCGAAGTCGACATCCTCGTCGGCACGCAGATGATCGCGAAGGGCCACGACTTCCAGCGGGTGTCGCTGGTCGGCGTACTGAACGCCGACACCGCGTTGTTCTCACACGACTTCCGCGCGAGCGAACGCCTCTTCGCGCAATTGATGCAAGTCAGCGGGCGCGCGGGCCGCGCCGGGTTGCCGGGCGAAGTGCTGGTGCAGACACGCTATCCGCGCCACGCGCTGTATCACGCGCTGGAGCGGCACGACTACGTGGGCTTTGCGAATTCGACGCTGGCCGAGCGGCGTGACGCGCATCTGCCGCCGTTCGTCTATCAGGCTTTGCTGCGCGCCGAAGGCCGCACGCTTGAAGCCGCGCTCGCCTTCCTGCAGCAGGCGGCCGCCGCGCTGACGGAGATTCCGGCCGCCGAGCGCGTGACGGTCTATGACGCTGTGCCGCTCACCATCGTCAAGGTCATGCACGTGCACCGCGCGCAATTGCTGATCGAGAGCGCGTCGCGTGGCGCGTTGCAAGCCACTTTGCGCGCGTGGCAACCGCTGCTGCGCGGCTTGAAAGGCGTGCTGCGCTGGAATCTCGAAGTCGACCCGCTGGACATCTGACGCCTCTCGCCGCGTCGGCGGAGAGCGTTACTCCTTTCAGTCATATTCATAGAGCGAATGGTCGTTTCGCTTTGCGGAGCCGCTCGCCTATATTTCGCCGAACCGGCGCATATTCAGGCAAAACTCAACAATCACGCGCCGATGCACCTTAACTTTCCTCGAGGCATTTGCGATGAGCGATACCAACCAGACACTGCCGAGCGGCGCCGCGCCCAGCCAACCGCGCAGCGGCCAAAGCGCGCACGGCGGCGGTCTTTTTTCCACGGAAGACTGGTGGGCCGTCTGGGTCGGCCTGCTGGTGATCGTGATTGCCTGGGCGCTGTTCGCCTCGGGCAGCAGCATCAAGTGGCTGGCGGTGGCGCCCGCCAAATGGGCGAGCATTGAGCAAGCCGCGCAGGACATCGGCAAGCATCTGCCGAACTATCTCGCGCTGTTCGTCGTGTTCGCCGTGCTGTTCGGCGTAAGTCTTGCCACGTTGAAGCAGCGGGTCGGCGCTTTTCTGGCGTCGTTCCTGATCCTCTTCATCGCGTCGGCGCTGATCTTTACGCTGGGTGCGTGGGTCAATGCGTCGAAATACAACCTCGAGCCGCCGCTGGTGGCGCTGGCGCTGGGCCTGTTGATCTCGAACGTTGTCACGCTGCCCGAGTGGTTCTCAGCCGGCCTGCGCGTGGAGTTTTACATCAAGGTCGGCATCGTGCTGCTCGGCGCGACGCTGCCGTTCACCTTGCTGGCGTGGGCGGGGCCGGTCGCGGTCGGGCAAGCCACCATCGTCTCGCTCGTCACATTCTTCGTGATCTTCTTTGCCGGTAGGGCGCTGGGCCTCGACCGCCGGTTTGCCGCCGTGCTCGGCGTGGGCGGCGCGGTGTGCGGCGTGTCGGCCGCGATTGCGATTGCCGGCGCGGTGCGGGCGAAGCGGGAGCAGGCGTCGGTGGCGATCACGCTGGTGGTGCTGTGGGCAATCGTGATGATCTTCGTGCTCCCGTTCGCGTCGCGATCGTTGGGACTCTCGACAGCGGTGGCGGGTGCGTGGATCGGCACGTCCGAATTCGCCGACGCCGCGGGCATTGCCGCCGCGCAAGCCTACGGCGACTTCGCGAAGCACGCGGGCGGTGTGATTGCGGGCGCCCCCGAGGCATCGCTGCAGGCGTTCACGCTGATGAAGGTGGTGGGCCGCGATATCTGGATCGGTATCTGGGCGTTCGTGCTGGCGATTGTCGCGACGACGCGCTGGGAGTCGCAGGTTTGAGGTGTCAAGGCCAAACCGTATGCCCGTGAGATCTGGGCGCGCTTTCCGAAATTCGTGATCGGCTTTGTGATTGCATCGGCACTGGTGACGTGGATCGCCAGCCACTATTCGCTGGCTGATTACCGCAAGGTCGTGACGCCCGATTTCGTCGCACCGATCACCGCGCTGCGCACGTGGGCCTTCACGTTCTGTTTCCTGAGCATCGGGCTCACCACGCGTCTGCGGTCGCTCACGGCCACCGGCCTGAAGCCGTTCCTGGCGTTCACCGCCGGCGTGGTGGTCAATATCGCCATCGGCTACGCGCTGTCCGCGCACGTGTTCGCACCGTACTGGAATAGCTTGGGGCAGGGCTCGTAATGAGCGAGGCTGTCCGCATGGCAGGTACGGCCCACGCACGCGGAGACGCGTGCGCGCCGCGCTGTGCCAGCTGCCGGAATCGCGCCGAGGATCGGCATTCACTGGAGCAGAGCATTCCGGGTCTCGCTGTGTTCAGTTCCGGGTTTGGCGCGAGCGTGGCGGACAGCCGGCTATGCCGGCTGCACGATCAGCTCGTTTCGCCCGACGACGTTTGCGCGCAGTACGAGCCGATTCCGCCGCACTGACGCGCACGGCCGCGTCGCTAGCGGCGTCTGAACCAGGCGCCGCGCGTTCACTCACCGTCCAGGGTCAACCGAGGAACCGCGTCTCGATGTCGATCCTGAGCCGGCGGACGTAGCCCCTCAATCGTTCAACGCGGCCCGCGTATCGCCAGCCGATGCGCGCGACGCCGGACGGGCACGCTTTTCTTCAGTCATGCGCCTGCCCGGGCCGCCGGTCGCGCCACGGATGAAAAGCACCGCGCAAGTTGCGCACATTGCCCAGATTCCCAATACGACTAACCACTTTTCCATTTCACCAGTCCTCAAACCCCGTACCGTTTTCTATGTGCGTGCCTTGCGGCCGCGACCCTCCATGTTCTGTATAACGGCGCGCCGAACGATCTGATAAGGGTAAAAGCGAAAAGAATCACGCCAGGGAAAGTACTGATCGCAACCGCCGTCGCAACGCGCAACGCCATTCGGCGCAAACCCCCGTCATATGGGGCTTCCAAGAAGGTGCAACCATGCGGAATGCATGGTTGCACCTTTTTATTTGGAGGCGTACGATTCGCCCAACTTTTAGTCTTTCCCAGTGAAATCGTCTGGTATCCGAAGAAGGAAACATGGCTAGCACCACCCTCGGCGTCAAGGTTGACGACCTCCTGCGTTCCCGGCTGAAAGAAGCCGCCACCCGACTCGAACGTACTCCGCACTGGCTGATCAAGCAGGCGATCTTTGCGTACCTCGAAAAAATCGAGCACGGTCAGTTACCGCCTGAACTGTCGGGCAATACCGGCACGGCCGATCTGGCCGACGGCGCCGCGGTGGAGCAGGAGGAAGATGGCGCCGCGCATCCGTTCCTCGAATTCGCACAGAATGTGCAACCGCAATCGGTGCTGCGCGCGGCGATCACCGCTGCGTATCGGCGTCCCGAGCCGGAATGTGTGCCGTTCCTGCTCGGCCAGGCGCGTCTGCCGGTCAATCTCGCCGGCGACGTACAAGCCATGGCCGGCAAGCTGGTCGAAACGCTGCGCACCAAGAGCAAGGGTGGTGGCGTCGAAGGGCTGATCCACGAATTCTCGCTGTCGAGCCAGGAAGGCGTCGCGCTGATGTGCCTCGCCGAAGCGCTGCTGCGCATTCCCGATCGCGCCACGCGCGATGCGTTGATCCGCGACAAGATCAGCAAGGGCGACTGGAAATCGCACGTGGGCCAGGCGCCTTCGCTGTTCGTCAATGCCGCGACGTGGGGCCTGATGATCACCGGCAAGCTGGTGACCACCAATAGCGAAACGGGTTTGTCGTCGGCGCTCACGCGTCTGATCGGCAAGGGCGGCGAACCGCTGATCCGCAAGGGTGTCGACATGGCGATGCGCCTGATGGGCGAACAGTTCGTCACCGGCGAGAACATTTCCGAGGCACTGGCCAACAGCCGCAAGTACGAAGCACGCGGTTTCCGCTACTCGTACGACATGCTCGGCGAAGCGGCCACCACCGAAGCCGACGCGCAACGCTACTACGCGTCGTACGAACAGGCGATCCACGCGATCGGCAAGGCCGCCGGCGGCCGCGGCATTTACGAAGGCCCCGGCATCTCGATCAAGCTATCGGCACTGCACGCCCGCTACTCGCGTTCGCAGCAGGAACGCACGATGAGCGAATTGCTGCCGCGCGTGCGCTCTTTGGCGATCCTCGCGCGCCGCTACGACATTGGCCTGAACATCGACGCTGAAGAGGCCGATCGCCTCGAGATCTCGCTCGATCTGCTCGAAGCGTTGTGCTTTGATCCGGAACTGGCGGGCTGGAACGGCATCGGCTTTGTGGTGCAGGCGTACCAGAAACGCTGCCCGTTCGTGATCGAGTATCTGATCGATCTGGCGCGCCGCAGCCGTCACCGCATCATGGTCCGGCTTGTGAAGGGCGCGTACTGGGATACCGAAATCAAGCGTGCGCAAGTGGACGGTCTCGAAGGCTATCCGGTGTACACGCGCAAGATCTACACGGACGTCTCTTACCTTGCCTGCGCGAAGAAGCTGCTGGGCGCATCGGACGCGGTGTATCCGCAGTTCGCCACGCACAACGCGCACACGCTGTCGGCGATCTATCACCTCGCGGGCAACAACTACTACCCCGGCCAGTACGAGTTCCAGTGCCTGCACGGCATGGGTGAACCGCTGTACGAGGAAGTCACCGGCCGCGACAAGCTGAACCGTCCGTGCCGCGTGTATGCGCCCGTCGGCACGCACGAGACGCTGCTCGCGTACCTCGTGCGCCGTCTGCTGGAAAACGGCGCGAACACGTCGTTCGTGAACCGTATCGCCGACGAGAACATCGCAATCAAGGATCTGATAGCCGATCCGGTCGAGGAAGCGTCGAAGATCGTCCCGCTCGGCGCGCCGCACGCGAAGATTCCGCTGCCGCGCAATCTGTTTGGCGCCGAGCGTCTCAATTCGATGGGTCTCGATCTGTCGAACGAGCATCGTCTGGCATCGTTGTCGTCGGCGTTGCTGGCGAGCGCGCATCATCCGTGGCGCGCCGCGCCGATGCTCGAAGACAACGAGATCGCAGCAGCTACCAGTGGAGTGGCACGTGACGTGCGTAATCCGGCCGATCATCGCGACCTGGTCGGTACTGTTGTGGAAGCGACCCCGGAGCACGTGAGCGCAGCCTTGGCCCACGCGGTTGCCGCCGCTCCGATCTGGCAAGCCACGCCGGTCGAGGCTCGCGCGGACTGTCTCGCTCGCGCCGCCGATCTGCTCGAAGCGCAGATGCATACGCTGATGGGGCTGGTGGTGCGTGAAGCCGGCAAGTCGCTGGCGAACGCGGTCGCGGAAATCCGCGAGGCGATCGATTTCCTGCGCTACTACTCCACGCAGATCCGCAACGAGTTCTCCAACGACACGCATCGCCCGCTGGGTCCGGTGGTCTGTATCAGCCCGTGGAACTTCCCGTTGGCAATTTTCATGGGCCAGGTGGCCGCGGCTTTGGCTGCCGGCAACACGGTGCTCGCGAAGCCGGCCGAACAAACGCCACTGATTGCGGCGCAAGCCGTGCGTATCCTGCGCGAAGCCGGCGTGCCGGCGGGTGCGGTGCAACTGCTGCCGGGCGACGGCGAAACGGTCGGCGCTGCTCTGGTGGCCGATCCGCGCACGCGCGCGGTGATGTTCACTGGTTCCACCGAAGTCGCGCGTCTGATCAACAAGACGCTGTCGAACCGTCTCGATCCGGAAGGCAAGCCGATCCCGCTGATCGCCGAAACCGGCGGCCAGAACGCCATGATCGTCGACTCGTCGGCGCTCGCTGAACAGGTGGTCGCGGACGTGCTGCAGTCGTCGTTCGATTCTGCCGGTCAACGGTGTTCCGCGTTGCGCGTTCTTTGTCTACAGGACGATGTGGCGGACCGCACGCTGGAAATGCTGACGGGCGCGATGCGCGAACTGTCGGTGGGCAATCCGGATCGCCTGTCGATCGACGTCGGCCCGGTGATCGACCTCGACGCGAAGCGCGGCATCGACGCGCACGTCGCGGCGATGCGCGAGAAAGGCCGCAAGGTCGAGCAATTGCCGATGCCGGAAGGCGCCGCACAAGGCACGTTCGTTCCGCCGACGCTGATCGAACTCGACAGCATCGACGAATTGAAGCGTGAAGTGTTCGGCCCGGTGCTGCATGTGGTGCGTTACCGCCGCAGCCAGCTCGACAAGCTGCTCGAACAGATCCGCACGACCGGCTACGGCCTGACGCTTGGCATTCACACGCGGATCGACGAAACGATCGCTCACGTGATCAGCCGCGCGCACGTCGGCAACATTTATGTGAACCGCAACGTGATCGGCGCTGTGGTCGGTGTTCAGCCGTTCGGTGGCGAAGGTTTGTCGGGCACGGGTCCGAAAGCAGGCGGCGCGCTGTATCTGCAGCGTCTGCTCGCCACGCGTCCGGCGGGTTTGCCGAAGTCGCTGGCGCAGTCGTTGATCGTGGATGCGCCGCAAGCGTCGGAAAACAGCGACAATCCGTCCGCTGCGTTGACGGCTTACCGCGACTGGCTGATTGGCGAACAGCAACCGGTGTTGGCCGCTCGCGTCGACGGTTATCTGTCACATGTGCTGGCGGGCGCAACTGCGGTATTGTCTGGGCCAACCGGCGAGCGCAATACGTACACGCTGGGCGCCCGCGGCACGGTGCTGTGTATCGCGTCGACCGCGAGCGGTGCGCGCGTGCAGTTTGCCGCGGCATTGGCTACGGGAAATCGCGCATTGTTCGAAGGCGCGGCTGGTGAACAATTGGCGTCTCAGTTGCCCGCTGCGTTGAAATCTCATGCAAGCGTGAAGAAGAGCGCCGATACGCCGTTCGACGCGGTGCTGTTCGAAGGCGATAGCGACGAGCTGCTGGCGCTGGTGAAGGAAGTCGCGAAACGCGCGGGGCCGATCGTGTCGGTGCAGGGCGTCGCGGCTCGCGCGCTGGACAGCGGCGAAGAGGACTACGCGCTCGAGCGTCTGTTGACGGAACGTTCGGTTAGTGTGAATACGGCAGCAGCAGGCGGTAATGCGAATTTGATGACGATCGGTTGAGCGAACCTCATCGGTTACTTCAAAAAAACGGAAGCGGTACCGGCGACCCCGAAAAACCGCTCCATCCACACCTGGTACCAAGGAGAAGCTATGCAACACAAAATGAAACAGCTGGCAGGCGCAACACTGGTTGCGGCAATGTCGCTGGCGGGGACGGCCAACGCTCAATCGACCGAAGACGTGAAGATCGGCTTTGCCGGTCCGATGACGGGCGCACAGGCGCACTATGGCAAGGACTTCCAGAACGGCATCACGCTGGCTGTGGAAGACATGAACGCGACCAAGCCGGTGATCGGCGGCAAGCCGGTTCGCTTCGTGCTGGATTCGGCCGACGACCAGGCCGACCCGCGCACCGGTACGACCGTTGCGCAAAAGCTGGTGGATGATGGTATCAAGGGCATGCTCGGCCACTTCAACTCGGGCACCACGATTCCCGCTTCGCGCATCTACGCGAACGCGGGCATCCCCGAAATCGCCATGGCAACGGCGCCTGAGTACACGCAGCAAGGCTTCAAGACCACGTTCCGCATGATGACGTCCGACACGCAGCAAGGTTCGGTCGCCGGCACGTTCGCGGTCAAGACGCTGGGCATGAAGAAGATCGTGATCGTCGACGACCGTACGGCTTACGGCCAAGGTCTGGCTGATCAGTTCGAGAAGGCGGCGAAGGCAGCAGGCGGCCAGATCGTCGATCGCGAATACACGAACGACAAGGCGGTGGACTTCAAGTCGATCCTGACGAAGCTGAAGTCGTCGAACCCGGATCTGGTGTACTACGGCGGCGCGGATTCGCAAGCGGCCCCGATGGTCAAGCAGATGAAGCAACTGGGCATCAAGGCGCCGCTGATGGGTGGCGAAATGGTCCACACGCCGACCTTCATCCAGCTCGCGGGTAACGCAGCGGATGGCACGGTGGCATCGCTGGCCGGCCTGCCGCTGGAAGAAATGCCGGGCGGCAAGGACTACGTCGCGAAGTACAAGAAGCGCTTCAACGAAGACGTGCAAACGTACTCGCCGTACGCTTACGACGGCGCAATGGCGATGTTCGACGCCATGAAGAAGGCTAATTCGACCGATCCGGCCAAGTACCTGCCGCTGCTCGCGAAGACCTCGATGCCGGCAGTGACGGCAGCGAACCTCGCATACGACGGCAAGGGCGACCTGAAGAACGGCGGCATCACGCTGTACAAGGTTGTCGACGGCAAGTGGACGACGTTGCAAAGCGTGGGCGGGAAGTAAGGTGGTTTTCGCATGAGCATGTGAGTGTCGCGCGCGGTTTTGTCGTGGCGCTCGCTGCAAAAAAAAGCCCTGCAGCACTTTTGAGCCGCAGGGCTTTTTCCTGTGTGCTTTGCTGTGTGTGCCAGTCGCAACTCAACGTCATCACTCCCCGCGCAACTTCCTTCCCTGCTCGCGAATCTGCTCCAACGTCGCGCCCGGCGTGCTCGCCTCCTGCGGCATGCGAATCTCGATCACCGCTGCACGCCCGGCTTCCATCGACCGTTGCAATGCAGGCAGAAAATCTTCGGTCCGCTCCACTGTCTCACCATGCGCGCCGAACGACCTCGCGAACGCCGCGAAGTCCGGATTAGTCAGCCCCGTACCGTGTACACGATTCGGATAGTGCCGTTCCTGATGCATCCGGATCGTGCCGAAGTGGCTATTGTTCACGACGATGAAAATCACATGCAGGTCGTACTGCATTGCCGTCGCGAGTTCTTGCGCGGACATCATGAAGCAGCCGTCGCCGGCTAA
The DNA here is from genome assembly GCF_034668105.1 of Paraburkholderia sp. Taxonomy (GTDB): domain Bacteria; phylum Pseudomonadota; class Gammaproteobacteria; order Burkholderiales; family Burkholderiaceae; genus Paraburkholderia. The sequence goes on from NZ_JAXDPY010000470.1 coordinate 14,796, forward strand.
TGCGACCACCGCGCGTTGCGGATACATCGACTTCGCCGCAATCGCCGCCGGTACACCGTAGCCCATTGCGCCACTGGTCGGCGCGAGTTGCGAGCGGAAATGCCGATACGAAAAATGCCGATGCAGCCACGTTGCGTAATTACCCGCACCGTTCGTGAGGATCGCATCTTCGGGTAGATGCGCGCGCAGCTGCTGAATCACTTCGCCCATTTGCACATCGCCGGGAATCTGACGTGGCTTGCGCCAGTCGAGATATGCTTGATGCGCTTCTTGCGCCGCGCCGGCCCACGCGGGGTTCCCGGGAGACGGCTCCAACCCGGCCAGCAACGCCGCCAGTTCGGGCATGCCGGAGACGATCGGGAGGTCCGCCGCATAGACTCGCCCGAGTTCTTCCGCGCCTTGATGCACGTGCACCAGTGTCTGCTTTGTCTTTGGAATAGAGAGCAACGTATAGCCGTTCGTTGTCGCTTCGCCGAGTCGCGGGCCTAACGTCAGCAATAAGTCCGCATCGCGGATACGCTGCGCAAGCGCTGGATTGATGCCGAGGCCGACATCACCCGCATAGTTCGGATGCTCGTTGTCGAGTGTGTCCTGAAAGCGGAACGCAAGACCAATCGGCAATTGCCAATTCTCGACGAAGCATTGCAGGTCGGCACATGCCTCGGGCGTCCAGCCGCTGCCGCCGGCAATCACCATCGGCCGTTGCGCGCTTTCCAGCAATCGGCGCAACTCTTCTATCTGCGCGGCGGACGGCGATGCCGCCACACGCTTATATCTCGGTGCGCCGGCCGCAAGCTCACACGCATCGCTCAACACATCTTCCGGCAACGACAGCACAACCGGTCCCGGCCGCCCCGACGTCGCCGTGTGAAACGCATGGCTCAGATATTCGGGAATACGCTTCGGATCGTCGATTTGCGCGACCCACTTCGCCATCTGACCAAACATGCGCCGATAGTCGATTTCCTGGAAGGCCTCGCGGTCGAGATGCTCGCGCGCGCATTGGCCGATCAGCAGGATCATCGGCGTCGAGTCCTGGAACGCCGTGTGCACGCCAATCGACGCATGCGTCGCGCCGGGGCCGCGCGTGACGATCGCGACGCCCGGACGCCCCGTCAATTTGCCGACCGCTTCGGCCATGTTAGCCGCAGCCGCTTCATGCCGGCAGACGATGGTCTGGATGCGATCGGTCTCGTCGTGCAGTGAATCGAGTACGGCGAGAAAGCTCTCGCCGGGAACACAGAAGACGCGCTCGACGCCATGCGTCAACAAGGCATCGACGACGAGACGCGCGCCAGTGGTTTGGGCGGCGGAGGAAGATTTAGAAGCGTGCGGCATTGCGATGAAACCTCCAGGCGTTGCGATGGGTGCGATCGGTGCAGTGGGGTTGTTGCCGCATCGGGTTTGCATCAAGCCGATGGGCGCAGCGATAGCTTACGCCGACCGGGCCAGCGCCCTCAACACTCCACGATATTCACCGCCAACCCACCGCGCGACGTTTCCTTGTACTTCGTCTTCATATCCGCGCCGGTCTGCATCATCGTCTTGATCACGGAGTCCAGCGACACGTAATGGGTACCGTCGCCGCGCAGCGCCATTCGCGCGGCGTTCACGGCTTTCACGGAGCCCATCGCATTGCGCTCGATACAAGGAATCTGCACCATCCCGCCGACCGGATCGCACGTCAGCCCGAGGTTGTGCTCCATGCCGATCTCGGCGGCATTCTCGACTTGCGCGGGCGTACCACCCATCACCGCCGCGAGCGCACCGGCAGCCATTGAACAGGCCACACCCACTTCGCCCTGGCAGCCCACTTCCGCACCCGAAATCGACGCGTTCAACTTGTACAGAATGCCGATTGCCGCGGCCGTCAGCAGGAAGTCGATCACGCCTTGCTGATTCGAGCCCGGCATGAAACGCGTGTAGTAATGCAGCACCGCCGGAATGATGCCGGCGGCACCATTGGTCGGCGCCGTGACCACGCGCCCGCCGGCGGCGTTTTCTTCATTCACG
>NZ_JAXDPY010000471.1:0-10070 GCF_034668105.1 Paraburkholderia sp.
CACCCGCTTCTTCCTGTTGAGAAAGACCGGTTGAATGATACGGCGATCAATTACGAGTACAGCGACGGGGCCGGGAAAATAGGATTCATTTCAAGTGTGTCGAAGCCGTTCTGTGGAAATTGTACGCGCGCGCGTGTATCGGCAGACGGCCAACTATTCCTCTGTCTGTTCGCAACAAATTCGGTTGACCTGAAACCTCTGCTTGGCGAGATCCAATCACCATTGCAACTCGCCTCGGAGATCCGAAAGCATTGGAATAATCGGGACGATCAGTATTCCTCGACCCGAAGTGCTGCGTATTCCAGAACGGGTAAAAAGACTTACCCGACCGTACGAATGTCGCTCGTGGGCGGCTAAAGCGTCCGGCAATGGCATTGGGTCGCCTTTTAATGCCCGGGCGGCTTGTGGCACGGCACGAAGGATTATTCCCCAGACGCGAAAAGTGCCGCACAGACTTCCAGCCCGGAAGCGCTCAGTGACGCGACTTCTCTTCCGTCATCCTCTATCGAGATTTTCACCAGTCCGGCTTCTTCCAACGGAGCCAGATTCCGTAACAGCGTACTCATCGCAATCTTTGAGCGCTTACTAAGCTTGGCGAGCGACCATGATCTCGCGCTCGGCTCACGGCAAGCAGTCCATAGATGAAGCAATACAGTAGCAATGGACAAATCCAATTCTGCGTTCTCGTCTTCTAACGTTACTTCGGGATCCATGCCACGTTCCTCTCGCTCAATGTTTGCTAATTCATAGTGTGTCCTGTGTTCGGCAAACTGACGAGATACAGTTTGCCGCTGGCGAGCCCCTCTATTCGCAAGGGGGCGCTGCGCTCAGGTGATCGCGCGGCCCGGATTGTTGCCGACCGGCCTTCGCGAGTATGGGAGAGCATGGTCACTGCGCCTTTCGCTTAGGCAACTCTTCGCGGGCCTCGTCATCGCTGGCCGGGTATTTGTGCTGTCCGTAGCGAAGGATGAATATCCCCGCGGCGAGCATCACAATGCCGAAGGCAGTCGCCAGCATGTGCATCTCACCGGCGTCTCCGAAGCGAAGGATGAGATCCCGTGCCAGCGAGGCCATCGCGATGTAGAGCGGGAATCGAACGGGGAGTTGACCCAGGCGAAGATATCGCGCGTCCATCGTCAATACTTCAAGGTATAGAAACATTAACAACAGGTCGGTCAGCGTGACCTGCCCCGAGAGCAGCACTTTCCACGTTTCCTGCACCATGGCGAATGTCGTAGCGAGACCTATCAGAACCAGTCCGATTAATTCAACGACATTCAGGAAGCGGTCGAAGTGGACACGGACGCGCTCGGTTACCGAGGGGAAATTGCTCATGCCATTCAGAGAGATATACCGGGTAACGATGACGTCAAGTATCGTTGCCGCTCTCTTGCGCGTACGGGTACAGAAAGGATGCGCGGAGTAGATCACAGTTGTCCGGCCGCCCCAGGCCGATGCATACGCGCTCCGGGAAAGATCCGATGAATCCCGACGAGGTGCGCGCGGCGAGGGCGGCGATTGAACTCGATCGTTTCCGGGCAAGTTTGCCCGCACGTGCACGCGAGACGCGGCGCTCTCTTGAGACGGCCGTGCCGGAGCTATTGCTCGACTTCGATACGGCGATGGAGCTTTCTTGAGATTGGACACTCGGCAATCGACCTTCGCAACGAAACAGTCGATATGCCATACGCGGAGCGTTTGCAACCGGGGTGGGAGAGAGTGCTGGAGTCGGTGAGGCGAGATCTGGGAGCGCTATTCGAGCGGCCGGACGCAGTCGACTCACGCGGACGCTGGTGTCCGTCGAAGCGGCGATCGGCACAGCGCAGTCCCTGCTCGGTGAGTTGAGCGAGAATCGTGAAAAGCGGCATCGCATGCAACGAATTCTTGGCTATCTGCACTTTATCCGCACGGCGTTGCTCGATAAGGATGCGCCTTTTTATACCACCGTCCACTGATTAGCCTGCGGGGACTGACGCGTGCGAATTACCGCGTGCATAAAACGCCCCGCGCGGATTGTGAATCGACGATCTGCTCCATCAGTCGCACGATTAACATTTTTTCATAGTCGCGCCATTCCCGTGGCCGCCTGGAAGCGCGATTATTAGCTTGACCGAGCATTGCTATATTCGTTTCCAGTGACGGTCGTGGCGGGTGTCGCGGGCCGGGCGGACCACATAGAAGCTTCGCGCATTTCGTGAATGTGGCGGACTATATGACTCGCCATGACACAGAATCCGGCAATGACCAGAACGACGCCAACCAACTGCCGAGGCCGCAACTGTCCGGCGATACGGAAATTAATCTCACTGAACACGAAAAGCTCCGATTCCTGGAAGTTGTACGAGCGTTGCCTCGCGTGGCCGATAAGCGCAGAGGGAAGATACACATAGGCATCGCTATTATGAGGATCTTCGGCTAACAGTCGTTCTCCGTAATCGTGAAATATTATTTAATCGGAGATCTTCATTGTCGTGGTTCAATACGCCCCGCGAAATTTCCCTATGCTGTCGCGCTTGCTTCTCGCGAGCCTCCAGGTATTACTGACGGGGTTCGATGAAAATTAAATGTGATTTCATCTTAGTTGCATCGTTCAGATAAAACGTATTCGTTATTCTTGACGTTATCCGATCAATGAGCGAATCAAAGATCATGTTTCGGATAGTTGACTTAACGTTATAAGGATGACTGAAATGAAATACCTGACGATTGTTGTTGCTATGTTAGCCGCTACCGCCACTGGTTCGGCATTTGCGCAAACGAATTCATCGAATGCTCCGGCCACGTCCATTGGCGCGCAGGTCGCGTCGAATGATGGAGCTACGGCGCAAGGCCCGGCGGTTCCCGCGTGGGGGCAGCCGGTGCATGAGAAGACGCGAGCTGAAGTGTACCAGGAGCTGGTGCATGCGGAGCAGGACGGCCAACTGGCTTATCTCAACTCGACCCTCTACGCGCATCCGTGACCAGCCCACGCGCTAACCATCTCAAGCGCGCAAGCCAACTTTTTGATGTACTGGAGAACATAGTGAAAATCCGCAAGATGATCAGGCGATCTGCGTGTCTGGTAGCCGCCGGTGTGGCAGTGGGGCTGTTATTGTCAGGCTGTGCCACGGCTCGCCCAAATGGTCCGGACGGCTGCGTTGGGCCGCCCGATTTTTGTCAGCCGTATTTTGGCAATTGAGCAGGTGGGAACGCGCTCGCCCGATGGAGCAGCGCGTTTAACCTTGCACGGAAGCATTCCGCTGATGCTCTCGTCGCTCTTTTAAGGTTGGCTTCGGGGGTTCGGATTTGCATTCGCGTTTAGAGGTTGATTTTTGCCCGCGCTACGGGTCAAGTACTCACGGTGAACTGGGAGCGTAGATCTTGCACGGACGCTTGCACGCAAATCGGTGTCCTGGTGAGTTGATAGCCATAACAGCTAACCGTGGCGATGTTAACGTCGGGCAAATGCTCTTTGAGTCTGCGGCGCAAGCGCCAAATCAGAGGACTCACTGTCGTCAAATCAATGTCTTCCTTTTCCGGCCACGCGTAGCGGAGCAACTCATCGTGCCGTACCGGTGCATCGAACTGGCGCAGCAAACATTCAAGTACCAGATACTCTCGCTTGGTGAGTGGGAGACGCCGCTTGCCGTCGACCAGCTCTCGCGTTTGTGGGTCAAGTCGGAGTGGCGTAGGTAGCTGGTCTCGCCGGTTTCTATCCGTGGCTGTGCGATGCAAAACCTGCATCCTCTCATGCATCTCGATATAGGAATACGGATGAGTAAAGCATGCATCCGCGCCGGCGCGTAGCGTTGCAATTCTATCGCTGGATCTGGCGGAGCCGAGCACTGCGACAATCACTGCGCCGTCGGCGGTAGATTCAAACTGAGGTAACGCCGTTGTCACCTCTGAATACGAAGAGGGGTCAACGATCATCAGGACGATTGCGTCGAACGATTCTTTCGAAGCAGTCAAAATCCCCTCGCGGAGGGTATTCGAGCATCGCAGGCTGTGCGCACTTTCGCGGAAGGCTTTGCATAGCCACGCTGACTCTCGATGGTGAGGTGACACGAAAAGAATGCGCATTGGGTGGTGGTCTCGCTGGAAGATGGAATTCGCGCGAATCAGGCGAGTATCCGTGACCAGCATTCAATGGTCGCCCTGGTGCCTGGCCGTGCATCATGGAGCTTGATCGTGAAGTCGTGCACGTGCATGACGGTCGATACAATGCTGAGTCCCAGTCCCGAGCCGGCAATATGATGAGTGCGTTCGCTTCGGTAAAAGCGTTGAAGCACGGCGTCGCGATCTGCCGGTGGGATGCCTGGCCCATTGTCGATGACTTCCACCTTGGGGCCGGCCGGCGTCGGATTGAGTTCAATCCGCACTGTTCCGCCCGTTGGCGTGAACTTCAGGGCGTTGTCCAGCAGATTGCACAGCGCTTCGAACAACAGGTCGCGGTCTGCGCGAATGGCGCCGACGTGCCGCGTTCGAACGATGAAGTGGATCGAGCGACTCTCCGCGAGCGGTTCGTATAGTTCGCCAACTTCACGAACCAGGTTCTCGAGTTGCAACGAGGCAAAGCCGCCACGCCGCTGTAGCGTGCCAATTTCGGAGATGCGCAGCATGGCGCGGAATCGGTCGAGCAGTGCGGTTGTCTCAGCGCGGGCCCGCTCCACCAGAATCGACAGCTCCTGGTCGTCAAGTTTCCCGGTGCGCTCCGCAGCTTGCCCAAGCAGTGTGTGCATGTGAGCGAGTGGCGTACGCAGGTCGTGAGCGATGCCGTCGCAGACTCCCTTCACTTCATTCATCAGACGTTCCACTTCCTCGAGCATGTGATTGACCAGATGCACCAGCATGTCGATTTCGTCGCGCCCTCCGGCCGGCAAACGCTGGCCAAGCTCACCCTGCGCAATGAGTTGCGTCGCGTTCCGGATCGCTTTCAGGCGGGCGGCCTGTCGCAGGCTCAACGCGAAACAACCAGCGATGCCCGAGGCCATGCAGAGTATTCCACCCATGATGAGTGCGTTGATCATCCGTTGGCGAATCTTCAGCACATGGGTGAGATCGCGGGCAAGTACCAGCATCTCGCCGTCGCCGCGCTGCTCCGCCATGACTCGTACCACCGGCGCTCGCTCCGAGCCTGCAACCGCCAGGGTGTGAAGCGTTACGCCCGTGCGGTTAGCGGGTAGTCCCGGCGGGAGGGCAAGCATGTCGCCAGCAATGTGCTGACCGTCGGCTGTGAACAGGCCGTAATAGTTCGTATGCATGCGCTCATGCTCGATGCGTCGGTAGATAGCCTCCGTAAGACCGCTATGCGGCATCGAATCGAAATAGATCAGTTGCCAGTCCATGACGACATCGGCTTCGTGCTCCATGGCGCCCGCGACGGCCCAGCCGATAAATCCGATCAGCAGCATGACGGAAACCGAGAAGATCACCGTGTAGACGGCCATCAGGCGGAATGTCGTTGAGTGCCAGCGCCACCGCAGGGACATTGGCGTCAGAAGTGGAACGTCCAGCAAGGTAGTTCTCATTCAAGAATATAGCCGGCACCACGTACGGTCTTGATCAGTGGTTTTGCGCCGCTCGAGTCGATCTTCTTGCGCAACCGACCCATGTGCACGTCAATCAGGTTGGTACCTGGATCGAAGTGGTAGCCCCAGACGGATTCGAACAGCATTGTTCGTGTGACGGTCTGCCCCGCGTGGCGCATCATGATTTCGAGCACGCGATATTCGGTGGGCAAGAGTTCAATGTCTTCGCCGTCGCGCCGCAGCCTGCGCGAGATCAGGTCGAGTTCAAGCGGCCCCACGCACAGCGTTGTCGGGGCCTGAGTGGACGGCGTCTGGTTGCGGCGTAACAGTGCCTCCAGACGCGCGGCCATCTCCTCGGGATCGAACGGCTTGGTCAGATAATCGTCGCCGCCTGCTCGCAGGCCGCGCACGCGTTCGTCGATGTCGCCCAGCGCGCTGAGCATTAGCACGGGCGTGCGGATGCCAACGCCGCGCAAGGTGGTCAAGATCGTCAGCCCGTCGATGCCAGGCAGCATACGGTCCAGGGTAATCAGGTCGTACTCCGCGCTGATCGCCCGTACCATCCCCTCCTGACCGCCGTGCACCCAGTCGACTGAGTATCCGCGGCTCTGCAATTCTCGAACGATCTCGTTTCCCGTGATCTTGTCATCTTCAATCGTCAGCACGCGCGACGTGGTCATCTCTTGCACTCCCCGCAAGTATCACTTTCGAAGCGCAACAGGTTCTGCGATGTCCGACTTTGTTTCGCGGGCCATTTGTCTGCGAAATGATCGATTGGCGGGCGTATCGCCAACAATCGCGCTGCAGTCTCTGCATCGAACGACGCATTTACGATGTCGTGATGTAAAACGCGGACGGTAACTGGAAGTGAAAGCGACATCGCAAGGGTCCTGCAAGGCAAGAAGTGAGCGGTGAGCGTAGGGCCGGCTCGGATCAGCCGCAGGGTCGGGCGGCCACGTACGTGAGGCGCACCGCACAGAGCCCAGCGGCGTCGCTCGCTGGCTGGTGCACCAGGAAAAAGGGCCGACCGTGAAACGCTCGGCTAACGGTTCCGGCATTGGAGGGCTATGCCGCCGGAACCAGAGACAAGGGTAGTGCCGTCCTGCATGTGACGGAGAGCACACATTGGGGTCGAGAAAAGAAGCACAGTGGCGTTGACGAGGATTCGCACCGCCCCAATTAACGAAGGTCCGCGCAATAGATTCGCGCTACGGACGTAGCGCGATATCTGGCCCCTTTCCTGTCAATTTACCTAACCTGGCGGCGGCGAACATGAAACATTTGCAATGTCCGCGATATACGCCGATAGCCGGCTGCAGTCTATGCTAAGGCTTATTCGTGGACTTCCACGATCGTGGGCATGGCGGCCGATTCAACGCACCGGCGGGGGGCGCATCGAATTTGCCTCGACTGCCGGTCGGGAACGGTGGCTTGTTGGAGGCGCTCCGTTAATGCGCGGTGCGTTCAGAAATTTTGGCGAAACTATTGTGAAAAATGCGACCCTCCGTCAGCTAAAAACCTTTGAAACCGTAGCTCGACGTCTAAGCTTTTCGCGAGCGGCGGACGAGCTGAATCTTTCGCAGCCGGCCGTCTCCACACAGATCAAACACCTGGAGGAGCATGCAGGTGTTCCGCTATTCGAACAACTCGGCAAGCGAATCTTCCTTACGCCCGCAGGACGGGAAATGGTGCACCACACGCGGGCGATCATTGAATGCTTCCGCGTGGTGGAAGAGGCATTGGCACGGCTCAAGGGTACTGAAGGCAATAGTCTGAACATTGGTGTGGTCAGCGCCGGCGGCTACTTTTTCCCGCGCTTGCTTGCCGACTTCAACCGGAAGAATCCGGGAATCAAGTTGGAACTGGCCGTCGAGAATCGGGATCAGTTGTTGACTCAACTCGACGAGAATCGCATCGACCTCGCCGTGATGGTCGGCGCGCCAGCAGACTCGAGAATTGTCAGTGAGACATTTGCACCGCATCCATTTCTGATTGTTGCGTCGCCGTCTCATCCACTCGCAAACAGGCGGGAGATTCCGGTTTGTCAGCTGACGAAAGAGCGTTTTATCGTTCGAGAAAAGGGCTCCGACACTTGGGGTGTGATGGAGGAAGGGATCGCAGACGGGTTCGACAAGAATAGCGAACTGATCGAGATCAAGAACACCGAGACGATCAAGCAGGCTGTTATCGCGGGAATGGGCATCAGCTTCTTGTCCGCGCATACCGTCGACCTTGAACTGAAGGCGGGGATGCTTGTCGTGCTCGATGTAGTTGGATTCCCGATCGTACGAGAGTGGCGTATCGTGCATCGTGCCGATAAGCAACTCTCTCCCGTGGCCGAAGCATTCAAGCACTTTCTTCTCGAAGAAGGTTCAACACGAATAGGTAGGTTTGGCAACGTCGGCACTGAAGCTGCGTTTCTATCAGCCATTGCATAGAAGCAGTCTTGCAGCGAAACGCGTATTTGCGGAGTTGGCCGAAAGTAAGGCGATGCGCGCGCTGCGAGGGAAAGTATGGGCCCGTTAGTTCTTCGGGTCCCATGATGAGCGGCTTCTGTCAGTGATTGTTCAGAATTGGAGACGTCGCAACTTTCGCGACGTCTTCGGCTCGTGTGTGCTGCTGTTCGATCGACGCGGGCGACGAACTCATCGCATCGGCGGGACTACCCGGTTCGCTCTGCAATCCATCCTTGAAGCCTTTCACAGCGAATCCGAGATCGCCGCCGAGCGTTCTTAGTTTCGCGGTGCCAAAAACGAGCGCGACGATTAGCGCAACGATTAGCCAATGCCAAATGCTGATTGAACCCATCTCATCTTCTCCTTGATTGCCCGTTGTTTGCCGATAGATAACTGCCCGTGCGGTTGGCCTGGCCGGCAGCCACCGGGTAGTCGATTGCTGTCACTGTGTATCTTTCAACGGTCCGCCCGGGACGGATACCTTGGTGCCCGGGCGGCGGCTGAGTAGAGAACCGCTACGGCGATTTAAAGCGGCAGAACGTCGGGACGGTTGTTCGGGAACCGCGCGATCGTCTCCGCAGTCACGTTCAGATGATCCATGATCATCCGCGGCGGCGTGTGCGTCAGCCAGTCGGAAAGCGACACTTCGGCGAAGTGGTCCGCCTTGAAGATTTCCAGGAAGACGAGGTCCGTGTTGCCCGTGTTTTGCACGTAGTGACCGAGACTCTTCTTGACGTAACCGATGTCGCCCGCGCGGAAGTCCGCGGTGGCCGCCTTCGGGCCCGTATCGAATACCGTCATGCGGGCTTCGCCCTTGATGTAGTACTGCCATTCGTCCGCGTTCGGATGCCAGTGCAGTTCGCGCATACCACCCGGCTTGACCGTCACCAGGGCGGCGGCGACGGTTGCGGATGCCTTGAAATTGCGGCTGTCGGCGATCCGGACCGAGCCACCCTTGGTCTCTTTCGTCGGCGCCATATCGCCCAGCGAGAAGATGAACGGGTGCTCCGGCAGGCCAAGAGGCGTCGCCACTGAACGTTGCGCGGCTGGCAGCGGACCGGGATCTGAACCTTGGAAAATCCACAGATTGTCGACCGGAATATTCTTGAAGGCGTCGGCCGGTACGTTGAAGTTAGCGGCGAGGACGTCCGGCGGCGTGTGGGCAATCCAATCCGTCAGTAGAAGCGTGTTGAATTCCGATGCGCGGCCGTTGTCGAACGCGAGCAGAAATTCCGCACCGGTAGGTCCGATGCCTTGCAGCGAGTGCGGCAAGCCCGGAGGGAAATACCAGAGATCGCCGGTCTTGACGTCGGCTACCTGCGGGCGGCCCTGCTCGTCGAGGATGGTAATGCGGCATTGGCCGTCCAGCATGATGGCCCATTCGGCCTGCTGGTGCCAGTGCATTTCGCGGGTGCCGTTGGTCCCCAGGCGCATGTTGACGCCCGAGATGTCTTCGGAGATTGCGAAGTCATCCTGTGTAACTTCACGAGCCCAGCCGCCGTTCTGATAACGCTTGTGCGCATTGTTGAACGACGCCCAGAACAGTGGCATCCCGTTGATGTCGGTAGCCGGCGGGTTCTGAAACGACGGGAATTGATTGGCAATTGCGGGGTTTTGAGGACCCGGGTCGGTCCGGCTCGTCGGGCTCAAGGCGTTGATTTCACCTTCGGGCGGGCGGTCCGGATTGCCGAACGTGGCCGCCTTGGCCGTTGCGGCAACGCCGAGCGCAGCGGCCGAGGCGGCTGCGCCTACCAACATTTTACGTCGTGACAGATCAGTCATGGTTTGCTCCTTTCCGTTGCGAAAACTGAATAACTAAAGCGATTTATTTGCTGCCCGGAATTTAATCGGTTATGTCGGGATTAACCGGTTAGCCGACTATTAAAAATAAAGCGGTTATACGGAAAGCTCAATGCGTACCGAGCGAAAAAGATGGCGAATTAATTTTAATCGGCAACGATTCATGAATTGGTTGGACAACCGGTTTTCGCCAGACAGGCTGTACCGTTGAGGCCGATGATAGGGGCTAATCGTTTGCGAGGATAATTGTATTTTTGGAACGAAACGATAACCGTTTAATTATGATGTTTTGCTGATTAAGCAG
>NZ_JAXDPY010000472.1:0-22665 GCF_034668105.1 Paraburkholderia sp.
TCGGCAGACGGCCGCTGGTGGACCGCGATCTCGCCAGCGGTGCGCTCGTCGAAGCCTGCCCACAAACGGTCGCCTCTTCCACCGCCTACTGGTTGGTGTGCGCGCCGAACGCGGATAGCGCGGAGCATCGCCCCGAACTATCCGACTTCAAGCGATGGCTGCTCAGCGAGGCGGCGCCGTTCGAGAATTCGTCGGATGACCCCAACCCGGTAGCGGGCCACGCCAACCACTGAACCCCACATCCGCCCGTACAGGTGAGCCGCGCTCACCTGTCGTCAAAATCTTTTCTTTTGCCGCTTCTGATGCTCGCTGCGACCATGGTGTCCAAGGAGATCAGAACATGTCCACCACCGATAGCAAACGCTTCGCCTTCCCGGTCAATCAGACCATGGTCGTGGTCGTCGCCGGCGCGCTGATTCTGAGCGCCGCGATGGGGATCCGGCAGACCTTCGGCCTCTTCATCGGGCCATTCTCGTTCGACCGCGGCCTGCCCGTCACGCTGATCGCTTTCGCCATCGCGCTGCACAACCTGGTGTGGGGCTTCGCGCAGCCGTTCGCGGGCGCCGCCGCGGACCGCTACGGCTCGGCGCCGGTGGTCGCCTTCGGCGCGACGACCTTCGCGGCGGGCCTGGGTGTCGCGGCGGTGGCGCCGTCGGGCCCGATGCTGATCGTCGGCATGGGTCTGCTGGTCGGCATCGGCATCAGTTGCACGACCTTCGGCGTGGTGTTGCCGGCGGTCGGCCGCATCGCCTCCCCGGAAAAACGCAGCATGGCGATGGGGCTTGTCAGCGCGGGCGGCTCGGCGGGACAGGTACTGATGATCCCACTCGCGCAGAGCGTTCGACTCCACTCGGGCATCGCCACGTCGCTCTTCGTGCTGGCCTTCCTGATGCTGCTGATCGCGCCGCTCGGCATCGTGCTCGACCGGCGCGCGGGCGTCGGCCTGCAGGTCGGACAGACGCCCGCCGTGCCGCTTCGCAAGGTCTTCGCTCAGGCAGCCCGGCATCGCGGATATCGGCTCCTCACGCTAGGCTTCTTCACCTGCGGATTTCAACTCGCGTTCATCGCCACCCATTTGCCCGAATATCTGACGCTCTGTCATATGCCTGTCGGGTTGGGCGCAACGGCGCTCGCGCTGATCGGCCTGTTCAATATGGTGGGGAGTTGGGGATGCGGCTGGCTCGGCGGACGCTTCCGGCAGCATCACGTGCTCGGCTGGCTTTACCTGATTCGAAGCGTGACGATCGGCGCGTTCTTCCTGCTGCCGAAGACCTCTGCGTCCGTTGTCATCTTCGCGGCCGTGATGGGGCTGACCTGGCTCGGCACCGTGCCGTTGACGAGCGGGCTCGTAGCGAAGGTGTTCGGCACGCGGCACCTCGGCAGTCTGTTTGGAGTCTGCTTTCTTAGCCATCAGATCGGCTCGTTTCTGGGAGCGTGGCTCGGCGGGCTGGTGTTCGATCTGACCGGTTCGTATTCGCTGCTGTGGGAAGCCACCGTCGCCGCCGGACTGATCGCCGCGCTGCTGCATTTTCCGATCGACGACAAGGCGGTCGGTTCGCCTGCGATGCGAGACGAGCTGGTGAGGGCTTGAGGGCTTAGAGGCTTAGAGGCTTAGGGGCCCGAGGGCTTGTGGGCTTGAGGGCTCCGCAAGTACGCACGGGCGCCGCGAGCCCCCTGCCCGCTCGCTGCTCCGCTGCTATTTTCGCGGCGCGTCCGCTGCCGCTTTCGGCACACGCCCCATCAAATAGAACTCGTCGTTCGGACGCATCGAAATGACGTTGGCCATCCGGTTCGACAAGCCGAAAAATGCCGTGATGGCGGCGATATCCCAGACGTCTTCATCAGAAAAGCCGTGCTCGCGCAGGGTCTGAAAATCGGCATCGTCGACCGTGCCGGATTCGCGGCAGACCTTCAGCGCGAAATCGAGCATCGCCTTCTGGCGCGCCGTAATATCCGCCTTGCGATGATTGACGGCCACCTGATCCGCAAGCAACGGCGCCTTTTCGTAGATACGCAGAATCGCGCCGTGCGCGACCACGCAATACAGGCATTGATTCACCGCGCTCGTGGCGACGACGATCATCTCGCGCTCGCCTTTGGTCAAACCGCCCTCTTTCAACATCAACGCGTCGTGGTACGCAAAAAAGGCGCGAAATTCATCTGGCCGGTGCGCCAGCGTCAGGAATACGTTCGGCACAAAGCCGGCCTTCTGCTGGACCTCAAGAATGCGGGCGCTGATGTCGGCCGGCCATTCGCTCGGCTCAGGCACGGGATAGCGGCTGATTGGGTGAAGGTTTGCCATGCGGTGTCTCCGTTATGTCTGTATGCGCATGACGATTGTAGCAATGCCGGCGTTTAGCCCGCCCGGCAGCGCCGTTTTGCCAACCTGTGCTTAAATCCCATGTCGGCCTGCTGTCTTTGTGTCGTCTCGCGGAGCGGGTGCGTGTGCGGGTGCGGGTGCGCGTGGGCGGGTGGTTGGTGACCGACGGCAGGCGGCAGGCGGGAACGGAACATGCGCGGCTTGCCCGTGCCCGTGCGGTTGCGGTTGCGGTTGCAGTTGGCGTTGCCTGTTGGGCACCAGCCGGCCCCGAACAGATTCAAATCCCTTCAGTGCATCAAGAGGAGCGCGGTTGTGTGGCATTTTCCGGTTGCTATTCCACCTTCGCTGGGTGTGTGGGCCGTCTTCATGAGCGTGCTGATCACGCAGCTCGGCGTGCCGATTCCGGCGGCGCCCATGCTGATCCTCGGCGGAACGATGGCGGCCATGGGACAGACCTCTTACGCCAGCGTGATCGTCGCCGCTGTCAGCGCGACGATGATTGCGGACGCGTTGTGGTTCTTCACCGGTCGCGCTTACGGCCGGCGTTTGCTGAATCATCTGGTGCGCTTCTCGCTCTCGCTCGACAACACCGTACGCGTCGCACGCAATACCTACGAACGGTACGGTGCGCCGATTCTCACCGTTGCGAAGTTCCTGCCCGGCCTCGGCCTGATCTCGGCGCCACTGCTCGGCACAACGCCGATCAACGTCGGCGTGTTCCTGCTATGGGATTTCGTCGGCGCAGTGCTATGGGCTAGTGTGTGGGTGATCGGCGGCGCGGCGCTTCACGATCAGATCGTGCAACTCGTTCTGCTCGTGCGCCATAACGGCGGTACGATTTTCGATGCGTTCGCGGTGATTTTCGTGGCCGTGCTCCTCTACCGCTGCGTAAGGCGCTGGCAGTTCCGCCGCTGGCTCGCGCATGTGCGCATCTCGCCGGAGCAGCTCGATGAAATGATGAACTCCAACGAGCCGCCGCTGATTCTCGATGCACGGCCGCGCAGCATACGGGCGAAAGAATCGCACCGGATTGCCGGCGCACAGGTGCTGGATCTGGAGTCGCCCGAGCCGCTGCATCCCGAGTTGCTGAAGCGGCCCATTGTCGTGTATTGCGTCTGTCCTAACGAAGCGACCGCCAAGCGGATCGTCAACCAGTTGCATCGAAAGAATATCCACCATGTCAAAGCGCTCAAGGGCGGCCTCGACGCATGGGAAAAACGCGGCTATCCGGTCGAACCGCTGCCGCCCGACTTCGAGACGGCAATGGCCCATATGGCGGAAGACGAAGGCGACGAGGGCGAATACACCGTGCGGGCGAGATTGGCGAAGTGACGGCCTCTGCGACGATGGTCCGTGCCTGAAGGCCGCCTGATCGGTCGAGCCGGAACGTGCCTAACGTTCCGCCACTTTCCGCTGCCGCCACAGACACAACAGATCGCACGCGATATGCGCGGCGGCAATCGCCGTGATCTCGCTCTGGTCATAAGCGGGTGCCACTTCCACCACGTCCGCGCCCACCAGGTTCAACGCACCCAGTCCGCGCACAATGGCCAGCCCCTGCGCCGACGACAAACCGCCCGCCACCGGCGTCCCCGTGCCCGGCGCGAACGCCGGATCGAGACAGTCGATATCGAAGGTCAGATACGCGGGCCGCTCGCCGACAATCGACGTGATCCGCTCCACCGCCGCGCGCGCACCATGTTCGTGGACCCACGCGGCGTCGAGGATATTGATCCCCATGAAGTCGTCGTTCCACGTGCGAATGCCGATCTGCACCGAGGTCTTCGGATCGATCAACCCGTCCTTCACCGCTTTGTAGAACATCGAGCCGTGATTCAGGCTGTCCGGACTGTCATCGGCCCACGTATCGCAGTGGGCGTCGAAATGAATCAGCGAGAGCGGCTTGCCGTATTTTTCCGCATGCGCAATCAGCAGCGGATACGTGATGTAGTGATCGCCACCGAGCGTCAGCATCTTCGCGTCCGAGCGCAGGATCGTGCGTGCATGCTCGACGATCGATTCCTTGATCGTCATGGGATTGTGCGCATCGAACCAGCAGTCGCCACAATCGGTGACGGCGAGATCGTCGAACGGATTGAAGCCCCACGGATACGGGTGCAGTTCCGACAACTGCACGCTCGCGGCGCGCACGGCCGCCGGGCCGAGACGCGCGCCCGAGCGGAAAGTGGTGGCCAGATCGAGCGGCACGCCGGAAACCACGACGTCGACACCGTCGAGTTCGCGCGTGTACTTGCGGCGCATGAACGACAACACACCCGCATAGGTGTTTTCGATCGACGAGCCATAGAGCGACGAACGGCGGATCGCGCCGTCGCCGTAAACGAGTTCAGTCATGGATGACCCGATACCTGATAAACATGCCGGCGCCGCACGCGAGGCGTCGAGCTAATACGTGCGACGTCCGGTCCCGGATTCATTGGGAACGCGGCGGCTGCGTTTCTGCAACCCGCTGCCGCGCTGGCTTGCGAATCCTTTAGCGCAGCCGCACCAGGATCGAGCGGATTACCCGGCGTGTAGCTGCGCGCCGCGGCGATCAGCTTGTCGAGGAACACGTCCTTGATGTCGCGATGCATGTGGCCTGGAAATGTGTCGCAGCGCGTTGGCGCGGAGTCTCTAGAACGTGGGCGGCGAATTGGCCGACACGATCTCGCAGAGATGCTCCGCGCTGGGATTGCGAAACCGATGCGGTAGACGGCTTTCGAAGTAGTAGCTGTCACCGGGGTCGAGCAGCCACGTGACCCCGTCCACCGTCAGTTCGATCTGACCGCTGACCACCACGCCGCCCTCGTGCCCTTCGTGCTCCAGCATCTCCGGCCCGGTATCCGACAACGGTTGATAGACCTCACGCAGAATGCCCATGTTGCGACCTTTCACACTGGAGCCCGCGAGATAGAACTCGATCGACTCATTGCCGAGATTCGGCATGTCGGCGCGGCGCGACACGACCGAGCGCTCCACCTCGACTTCAAACGTGAAGAATTCGGCGAGACTCATGGGTATGCATTCGAGCAGCTTCTTCAGCGACCCGACCGAAGGACTCACGCGGTTCTGTTCAATCAGCGAGATCGTGCCGTTCGTCACGCCCGCCCGCTTGGCCAGTTCGCGCTGAGACAGGCCGTTCTTCTTGCGGATGTATTGCAGACGGGTCGCTACTTCTATAGACATCGCTGGATTCTCTGACAGAGGGAAATGGTCGGAACGCTCGGCGAGAGCAAAGCGCTGTGCGCGAGTGTTGAATATTCTAATCACTTTAAACTTTGCGCCGCTGGGGAAAACCCCTGCAAGGCTTCCGAAATATGAATAGCGCAACGAACGTTCCCATGGCGCGGGCTTCCGGCGCGACCTCCGGGAAAGCCCTGATAAATCTTTCATAAAAATGATTTGACGGCTTTAATGGCTCGTATACGATGGTTCACAGGCGATCGTCATGCCGACGTCACAAAGCACGAAACGGTGTTTTTTGATGCAGCGAACCCAGTTCGCATCGGCTTGAGGCAATCATCCCAGCGTCATGTTTCTTTAAACGCCCCGTGCGTTTTTTCGAGCAGGCGTTCAATACTTTCAACGTCGCTAGTCGAGTGTAATCGTGAGAGTCCGAGGCCCTTTGGTGAGATGGAATCGTAGTCAGGCGAGTTGTCCTCGCGCTGACGGCGCCATCGCCGACGGCAGCAACGGCAGCCTTACGTTCCGCCGCTTCCTGTCCGTCTTCACGATCCTGTCCCGCCGTTCAGTTCGACGCCACAACTCCATCTCCGCGCGCGCCTTCATTGCCGTGCGCACGGACGAAGTCGCCTCGCTGCTGCCGTAGCGCCTCCCCCCTTTTTCGCCGTTCGATTTGTCCGTTTGTGTGAGCGCGCTCTGTTGAGCCATGCGTTCGTGCAGGTGCGGTGCCGTCCGCCGCGTGCGCACGTCATGCACTTCATGCACGTCATGCACGTCATGCGGATCAGAGCAGTTGCGCACCGCAGCGGATCGAATCGAACGGCCTACCCGGCTACCACGCGCGGCGCGTTCATCTGACGACGGCCGCCTGCACTACCCCGGTGGCTTGACGCCTTGCGTCCGGCTGCGGAATCGTGCCGCGCTGTGTTTAACGTTGTTCATGCCGCGTCCCGCGGGGAACACACAGGTCTATCTGTTATGCGAAACAAACCCCTGGTCGGCATCAGCGCCGACAGAACGATGATGGGAGTCCATCCGTCGCACGTCACCGGTGAGAAGTACATCGCCGCGATCGTGGATGGCTCGCAGGCGCTGGCCATGTTGTTGCCGGCGCTCGGCGAGCGTCAGTCCACTGCGGACGTGCTGGACGCCGTCGACGGCCTGCTGTTTACCGGCAGCTATTCGAATGTCGAGCCGCACCGCTACGGTGGCCATCCCAGCGCGCCGGGCACGCTGCACGACGCCGCACGCGATGCGACGACGCTGCCGCTTCTGCGCGCGGCGATCGCCGCAGGCGTGCCGGTACTGGCGGTATGCCGGGGCTTCCAGGAAATGAACGTGGTGTTCGGCGGGACGTTGCATCAAAGCGTTCACGCGGTGGACGGCTTGAACGACCATCGCGAGAACAAGGAAGACGACCTCGACGTGCAATACGCACCGTCGCATTCGATCACGCTGACACAGGGCGGTTTGTTGCAGCGCCTCGCGGGCGGCACGAATGAAGCGCGTGTGAATTCATTGCACGGTCAAGGCGTCGAGCGGTTGGGCGTGGGTCTGGTGGCGCAAGCCATCGCGCCGGACGGCTTGATCGAAGCGGTGAGCGTGAACGATGCGCGTGCCTTCGCGCTGGGTGTGCAGTGGCACCCGGAATGGAAGCATGCCACCGACGCGCTTTCCACCGCGATCTTTCGAGCCTTCGGCGACGCCTGCCGCGATCGAATGCGCACCAAGGCCGGCCATGGCGCGGCATCCGCCGCTGCCACGCATGCCTGAGCCGGTCGCGCACCAAAACCGAGAGAATAACCATGCATGAAATCGACGACTTCCTGAAGAAGAACCGCGTCACCGAAATCGAAGCAATCATTCCGGATATGGCCGGGATCGCACGCGGCAAGATCATTCCGCGCAGCAAGTTCGAATCTGGCGAGTCCATGCGCTTGCCGCAGGCGGTGATGATCCAGACCGTCACAGGCGACTATCCGGAAGACGGCACGCTCACCGGCGTCACCGACCCGGACATGGTGTGCGTGCCCGACGCCAGCACCATCCGCATGATTCCGTGGGCTGTCGATCCGACCGCCCAGGTGATTCACGATTGCGTTCACTTCGACGGCACGCCCGTCGCGATCTCGCCGCGCCGTGTGCTGCGCCGCGTACTCGAACTGTACAAGGCCAAAGGCTGGAAGCCGGTCATCGCGCCCGAGCTCGAGTTCTATCTGGTCGACATGAACAAGGACCCGGATCTGCCGCTGCAACCGCCGATCGGCCGCACGGGCCGCCCGGAAACCGGCCGTCAGGCGTACTCGATCGAAGCGGTCAATGAATTCGATCCGCTGTTCGAAGACATCTACGAGTACTGCGAGGTGCAGGAACTGGAAGTCGACACGCTGATTCACGAAGTCGGCGCCGCGCAGATGGAAATCAACTTCATGCACGGCGATCCGCTGAAACTCGCCGACAGCGTGTTCCTGTTCAAACGCACGGTGCGTGAAGCCGCGCTGCGTCACAAGATGTATGCGACTTTCATGGCCAAGCCGATGGAAGGCGAACCGGGCTCGGCGATGCACATGCACCAGAGCCTCGTTGACGAAGAAAGCGGCCACAACCTGTTCACGGAACCGGACGGCAAGCCCACGTCGCTCTTCACCGGCTATATCGCCGGCTTGCAGAAATACACGCCGGCGCTGATGCCGATCTTCGCGCCGTACATCAACTCGTATCGCCGACTGTCGCGCTTCATGGCCGCGCCGATCAATGTCGCGTGGGGTTACGACAACCGCACCGTAGGTTTCCGGATTCCGCATTCGGGGCCCGCCGCGCGCCGCATTGAAAACCGTATTCCGGGCGTGGACTGCAATCCGTATCTGGCGATTGCCGCGACGCTGGCCGCCGGCTATCTCGGCATGACGCAAAAGCTCGAAGCCACCGAGCCGCTGCTGAGCGACGGTTACGAATTGCCGTACCAGTTGCCGCGCAACCTGGAAGAAGGCTTGACGCTAATGGGTGCGTGCGAACCGATCGCCGAAGTACTCGGCGAGAAATTCGTCAAAGCCTACCTCGCCTTGAAAGAAACCGAATACGAAGCGTTTTTCCGCGTGATCAGTTCGTGGGAACGCCGGCATTTGCTGCTGCACGTCTAAGACCAGGTTCAAGGTCCCTGTTAATGACGTCGCCCGCAAACGCATAAAAACTGGAGGCAGCATGAGCTATGGAACAGAAGAAGTCGCTTACGTGCAACCGGCCCAACCTGCCGCGAACCCACAAGCCGCACAGCAACCACGCAGCACCGCCGAATACCGCGCACTCGACGCCGCGCATCACATCCACCCGTTCTCGGATATGGGTTCGTTGAATCGCGCCGGCAGCCGCGTGATCGTCAAAGCCCAAGGCGTGTATCTGTGGGATTCGGAAGGCAACAAGGTCATCGACGGCATGGCCGGCCTGTGGTGCGTGAACGTCGGTTATGGCCGCAAGGAACTGGCCGACGCCGCGTACAAACAGATGCAGGAACTGCCCTACTACAACACGTTCTTCAAGACGACGCATCCGCCGGTGATCGAACTGTCGGCGCTGCTCGCGGAGCTCGCGCCGGAACCGTTCAACCACTTCTTCTATTGCAACAGCGGTTCGGAAGGCAACGACACCGTGCTGCGCATCGTCCATCAATATTGGGCGACGCAAGGCAAGCACTCGAAGAAGTTCGTCATCTCGCGCAAGAACGGTTATCACGGTTCGACGATCGCGGGCGGCACGCTCGGCGGCATGGGCTACATGCATGAACAGATGCCCTCCAAGGTCGAGAACATCGTGCATATCGACCAGCCATATTTCTTCGGCGAGGCCGAAGGCAATCTGACGCCGGAAGAATTCGCGCTGGCCCGTGCGCAACAACTCGAAGCGAAGATCCTCGAGATCGGCGCGGACAATGTCGCCGCGTTTATCGGTGAGCCTTTCCAGGGTGCGGGCGGCGTGATCTTCCCGGCCTCGACCTACTGGCCGGAAATCCAGCGCATCTGCCGCAAGTACGACATCCTGCTGGTCGCGGACGAAGTGATCGGCGGCTTCGGCCGGACCGGCGAATGGTTCGCGCATCAGCACTTCGGCTTCGAGCCGGATCTGATCACGCTGGCCAAGGGCCTGACGAGCGGCTATGTGCCGATGGGCGCGGTCGGCCTGCATGATCGCGTGGCCAGCGCGATCATCGAAAACGGCGACTTCAATCACGGCCTCACCTACTCCGGCCACCCGGTGGCCGCGGCGGTGGCACTCGCCAATCTGAAGCTGCTGCGCGACGAGAAGATCGTCGAGCGCGTCAAGACCGACACGGGTCCGTACTTCCAGAAGAAGCTGCGCGACACCTTCGCCAACCATCCGCTCATCGGCGAAATTGCCGGCGCGGGTCTGGTGGCCGGTCTGCAACTCGCAGAAGACCCGCAAACGCGCAAGCGTTTTGCCAATGGCGGCGATGTCGGCACGATCTGCCGCGACTTCTGTTTCAACGGCAACCTGATCATGCGCGCCACCGGCGACCGGATGCTGCTCTCGCCGCCGCTCGTGATCACGAAGCTGGAGATCGACGAAATCGTTTCGAAGGCCAAAAAAGCCATCGACGCGACTGCACAACAACTCGGAATTTCGTAACGGCAGTTCGTTCCGGCAGGAGCACAGCCACGATACGCGCTCATGCCGGTTCTTCACATCAAGGGAAAAAACCATCAGCGTTTGTCATTCTGGACGTCAGCTTCGTCATGCGGTCGCGGGGGCCGCGCTTTTCGCCTTCGCGGGTTTTGCGGCGTTGTCGGTCACGCCGGCCCTTGCGGCCGACACGGAATTGAATGTGTACAACTGGTCGGACTACATCGCGAAGGACACGATTCCGAACTTCGAGAAGCAGGACGGCATTCACGTCAAGTACGACAACTACGATAGTCCGAACTACTTCTATGTGCAGGGCTTTTCGGGGCATGACGTGGCGTTGACCGGGATTGCCGGACGCGTGATTGCAAAAGCCATGGCGGGTGAAACGGCGGCTTTCGATCTATTCGCGCAGTTGCGGCATGCACGCTTCCCAGCGGCCCGGCGCTGCGTGGGCCGGCGCTCGAACTCGGGATGATGTATCACCGGATCCTGGAACTGTTCCAGGCGCTGATCCGGCGGTGTGGTTAACACATGCCGATACGCAAGCGCTTCACCGCCGCTGCGGCCCAAACATACGTCCCAACGCGCGCGCATGTTCCTTGACGACGGCATCGGCCGTTGGACGATGAAGCAGCGCGATATCCATCGTTTCGATTGAAGGCAGCCCGCTTTTCGACGTCGGCACGACGTGATCCGCCGTCACCGCGCGCCTGCCGCGCTCCGGCATTCCCACCTGCCCTCGTCGCACGCGTTCCGCCCGGACGCAGCCCCTTATGGCCCTGGCGTTTACCCGTGAAACCCATTTTGCCGACTATTTATCGATAAATTATCGTGTTAGATTTCGTCGCCCGCGAACCGTTGCAACCTGGCGCAACCCGCCACACACCCAATGCAACCGGCTCTCGCCAAGCGTCCAAAGCGGCACGCGCAGCGGCAAAACAACAACATAGCAACGACCTAGCAGCGACACAGGAGAAACACAATGTGGGTTTTGATTGGCGTGCCGATCGTGGTACTCGGCTTTGCATTGCGCTTCAACGCACTACTGGTGGTGACGATCGCGGGGATCGCCACCGGCGTGGCCGGTGGTTTGCAATCCGTGGAGATCGTCAGCGCCTTCGGCAAGGCGTTCGCGGATAACCGCTACATGGGCCTGATCTGGCTCACGCTGCCCGTGATCGCGCTGCTCGAACGCAACGGCCTGAAAGAACAGGCCAAACACCTGATTTCACGTTTGCACGCCGCCACCACGGGGCGCGTGCTGATGCTGTATTTCGTGATTCGCCAGATTACCGCCGCGCTAGGACTCACGTCGCTCGGCGGACATGCGCAAATGGTGCGGCCGCTGATCGCGCCGATGGCCGAGGCAGCCGCCGCCAATCGCTACGGCGAGCTGCCCGACGCGGTACGTCAGCAGATTCGCGCGAATGCGTCGGCGGTGGACAACATTGCTGTGTTCTTCGGCGAAGACATTTTCATTGCGATCCAGTCGATCCTGCTGATCAAGGGCTTCCTCGAACAGAACGGCGTCATGGTCGAACCGCTGCAGGTGTCGGTGTGGGCCATTCCCACCGCGATCGCCGCACTCCTGATTCACGTCGTGCGCCTGATGCTGCTCGACCGCAATCTGTCGCACAAGATGACCACGTTGGGCGTGGAACGGGCCCAGGCACGAGGTATCGCACAATCATGATCAAACTCGAATCCCTCTACGTGCTGGCCGGTTTGATGTTTGCCGCGTTCGCGCTCTTCAATCTGCAGGACCGCTCGAATCCGCGCCGCGTCGTCAACTTTCTGTTCTGGGGCATTTATGCGGTCACCTTCATGTTCGGCGCAGAACTGCCGCATTTCGTGACCGGCTGTCTCGCCATCGCGCTCGCCCTGATCGCCGGTTCCGGCAAGCTGGGCAAAGGCAAAACGGACGCCAGCAGCGAAGCGGCCGCCGCGCGCCGCGAAGCGAAAGCACAGCGCTTCGGCAATAAGCTTTTCATCCCCGCGCTGCTGATTCCGATCATCACCTTGCTCGGCACCTTGACGCTGAAATATGTCCCGTTCGTCGAAGCGAAGAACGTCACGCTGATTTCGCTGGTGCTCGGCACGCTAGTCGCGTTTGGCACGGCGCTGTTCATGTTGCGCGACTCGCCGGTGCACGCGCTGAAAGACGCGCGGCACACCATGGACACCGTGGGTTGGGCCGCCATCCTGCCGCAGATGCTGGCCGCCCTCGGCGCGCTGTTTGCGATTGCCGGCGTGGGCCATGTGGTGTCGGATCTCGTCAAGACCTGGATTCCGGTCGACTCCGCTTTCGCCGTGGTCGCCGCCTATACATTCGGCATGGCGATCTTCACGATGATCATGGGTAATGCGTTCGCGGCCTTTCCGGTCATGACGGCAGGCATCGGCTTGCCGCTGATCGTGCATCAATTCCATGGCAACCCGGCGATTCTCGGCGCCATCGGCATGCTGTGCGGCTTCTGCGGCACTTTGATGACGCCAATGGCGGCCAACTTCAACATCGTGCCGGCTGCGCTGCTGGAGCTGAAAGACCAGAACGGCGTGATCAAGGCGCAATGGCCGACTGCTTTACTATTGCTGATCGTCAATACCATACTGTTGTATCTCTTCGTATTCCGCTTTTGAGGAGGCGCCGATGACTGTTCAACTCACTCCCGAATTCGCGTCCAGATTCGCCAATCTCGCACTCGCCCACCTCACGCGCGAGTATCCGAACAAGCTGACGCACTCGCTTGACGGTCCGCAGGACGTGCAGGGGCCGCGCGCCTTGCATCCGATTTTTTACGGCAGCTACGACTGGCATTCGTGCGTGCATGGCTACTGGCTGATCCTGCATCTGCTCGAGCGCTTTCCGGATCTGCCTGAAGCGGAGCGCATCGTCGCGGTGGTCGACGGGCACTTCACCGCCGCGAATGTGGCCGGCGAGCTGGCCTATCTCAACCTGCCGCACAATCGCGGCTTCGAGCGCCCGTATGGCTGGGCATGGTTGCTCGCGCTAAGCGCGCAACTTGAGTCGCTGAAGCGCTCGGAAGCCGCACGCTGGTCCAAAACGTTCGCGCCGCTTACCGAGTTCTTTGTCGAAAGCTTCGAGGAATTTCTGCCGAAAGCGACCTACCCGTTGCGCGTCGGCACGCACTTCAACATGGCATTCGCGCTGGCGCTCACGCTCGATTTCGCGCGGCAAACTTCGCGCGAATCGCTCGAGGCGTTGCTGGTGAATACGGCCGAGCGCTGGTTTATGAACGATGTCGCCTGCCAGGCCTGGGAGCCCGCCGGCGACGAGTTCCTGTCGCCTTCGCTGATGGAAGCGGAGTTGATGCGGCGCGTGTTGCCGCCCGCGCAATTCGTCGAATGGTTCCAGCGCTTTTTGCCGGAGATTGGCGCCAAAAAACCCGCTACGCTGTTTGAGCCGGTTACCGTGACCGACCGCACCGACGGCAAGATCGCACACCTGGACGGCCTGAATCTGAGCCGCGCATGGTGCCAGCGGTCGCTGGCCCGCGCATTGCCCGCCGGTGACGCGCGCCGGACGGTATTGTTCGATTCGGCCGAGCGCCATCTTCTGAGCGCCCTGCCGCACGTGGCCGGCGACTATATGGGCGAACACTGGTTGGGCACGTTCGCCACGCTTGCTCTGGAAGCTTGAACAACGGGCCGACAAGGCCCTCACTGAAGACAAAAACGGCGCTGCGAGTGTGAATCGGTTTGGGCAAACTACCAATTCGCGCCGCAAGCGCCGTTTTTCTTTTGCCGCGAGATTCGGGTGCTGCCTGTTACTCCAGGCACGACCCCAGGGATTACTGAGCGGTCAGCTTTTTAGGCTTCGGCGGCGATTGAACCTTGTTGTACTGAAACTCGGGCGTCGCCTTCAACGCATCTTTAGTCGCGCCTGCCAGATAGAAATTGCCTGAACGAATATCGAGCGCAGCGACGGGAACCGCTACGTCGTGCGACGCCACGCCGAGGAATCCACCCGCCGAGACGATTGCAGCGGACAGCGAGCCGTCGGGCGCAACCACCAGATCGCGGATCGAACCGATCTTTTCGTTCTGGTCGTTGTACACGGCCTTGCCGAGAATGCTCTTCTTCACACTCCAGCCGCTCAGCAGGGCATTCGACTGCGCGACCGTGACGCTCAGGGGTTGCGTGCCGGCAACTTGTGCCTGTGCACCAAAACTGCTTGCAGCTACCGCGACTACAACAACAAGTTTGCTCACATTCATATCGCTCACTCCGTTCCTGGTAGACTTGACCGGCATAGGCACTGCGCCGGAGGAATCGCTGCAAGGCGATCATACAGACTACGCGGCCCATCTGCATCCAGACTGCTTTGCGCCAATGCCCGGACTCTGCGCAGTCCTACCATCCTGCGGCGGCAGGCTTGCATCACTGACCCGCCAACCCGGCTGCGATCGCGTCTATATAGCCACTGCAACAACCGCATAACGGTAAAATCGCGTCAGGCGCTGACGCCCGTTTAGAGGTGGTAGTTTGACTGAGCTTGAACAGGGTTTCATCTTGACCCGACATTGGCGGGATACGCCCGCCGGCACGGAAGTCGATTTCTGGCTGGCAACCGACGGCGGGCCCCGGCACATCCGCCTGCGGCCCCAGCCTTCGGTGGCCTTCATTCCCGCCGCGCATCGCGAGCGCGCGGAAACGGTTCTGCGCCGCGAGGCGCCGCTCGATCTGCGCCCGCTCGATCTATGCGACTTCCAGCATCGTCCGGTGATGGGACTTTACTGCCCGCAGTACCGGCAATTGACGGGCTTCGAGAAACGCCTGAAACAGGGCGGGGTCGACGTCTACGAGGCCGACATCTTCCCGCCCGAGCGCTACATGATGGAGCGGTTCATCACCGCGCCTGTGTGGTTCAGCGGCGACGCGCAAGCAGACGGCCCGCTTCTGAACAGTGAATTGAAGCCGGCCACGAGCTACCGGCCGCCATTGAAGCTGGTCTCACTCGATATCGAAACCAGCGCGCACGCCGAACTCTATTCCATCGCGCTCGAAGGGTGCGGACAGCGTCAGGTCTATATGCTGGGACCGCCGAACGGCGAGCCCGGCGATCTCGACTTCGACCTCGAATACTGCGAAACCCGTGCCCAGTTGCTCGAAAAGTTGAACACGTGGCTGGCACGGCACGACCCCGACGCGATCATCGGCTGGAACCTCGTGCAATTCGATCTGCGTGTGCTGCAACAGCATGCCGAACAATATCGCGTGCCGTTGCGCCTGGGCCGCGGCGGTGCGGTGATGGAATGGCGTGAGCACGGCCACAAGCAGAATCATTTCTTCGCGGGTGCCGCGGGAAGATTGATCATCGACGGCATTGAAGCGTTGCGCTCGGCCACGTGGAGCTTCCCTTCGTTCAGCCTCGAACACGTCTCGCGCTCGGTGTTGGGCGAAGGCAAGGCGATCGACAATCCGTACCAGCGCATGGACGAAATCCAGCGCCGTTTCGACGAGGACAAGCCCGCGCTCGCGCGCTACAACCTCAAAGATTGCGAGCTGGTCACCCGTATCTTTGCGAAGACCGAATTGTTGCCGTTTCTGCTGGAGCGCGCCACGGTCACCGGCTTGCCCGCGGATCGCAGCGGGGGATCGGTCGCGGCGTTCACGCATCTCTATATGCCGCGGATGCATCGGCAAGGCTACGTCGCGCCGAATCTCGGCGACGTAGCCGGTGCCGCGAGCCCCGGCGGTTTCGTCATGGATTCACGGCCCGGTCTCTACGATTCCGTACTGGTGCTCGACTACAAGAGCCTGTACCCGTCGATCATCCGCACGTTTCTGATCGATCCGGTAGGTCTCGTGGAAGGCATGCGGAATCCCGCCGACAACCATTCGGTGCCGGGTTTTCTCGGCGCACACTTTTCGCGTACGCGCCATTGTTTGCCGTCGATCGTCGGCCAGGTGTGGCAGGGGCGCGAAACCGCCAAACGCGAGCACAACAAGCCGCTATCGCAGGCACTGAAAATCATCATGAACGCGTTTTACGGCGTGCTCGGATCCACGGGCTGCCGGTTCTTCGACCCGCGTCTCGCGTCGTCGATCACCATGCGCGGCCATGAAATCATGCACACCACGCGTGAACTCATCCAGGCGCAAGGCTACGAGGTCATTTACGGCGACACGGATTCGACCTTCGTATGGCTGAAGCACGCGCATAGCGAAGAAGAGGCGAGCCGCATCGGCCGTGCGCTGGTCGAGCATATCAACGCGCAGTGGCGGGACAATCTGCAAACGCGTTTCGGCCTCGACAGCGCACTCGAATTGCAATTCGAGCGACACTACAAGCGCTTTTTCATGCCGACGATTCGCGGCGCCGAAGAAGGCAGCAAGAAACGCTATGCCGGCCTGACCGTTTTGCCGGACGGCAGCGAGGAGATCGTCTACAAAGGGCTCGAAACCGTGCGCACCGATTGGACGCCGCTCGCCCAGCAGTTTCAGCAGGAACTGTACCGGCGAATCTTCAAGCAACAGCCCTATCAGGATTATGTCCGCGACTATGTGCGCGACACGCTGGAAGGAAAACTGGACGATCAGCTGGTGTACCGCAAGCGGTTGCGCAGGCCGCTCGGCGACTACGAGCGAAATGTTCCGCCGCATGTGCGCGCGGCCCGCGTGGCCGACGAATTCTACCGGCAGCAGGGGCGCCCGTTGCAATATCAGAACGGCGGCTGGATCAGCTACGTGATGACGACCGCCGGACCGGAACCGCTCGAAACGCTGCGCTCGGCGATCGATTACGAGCACTATCTGACACGGCAGTTGCAACCTGTGGCCGATGCAATCCTGCCGCTATTGCGCGACGACTTCAACACCCTGGTGTCAGGGCAGAAACAGTTGTTCTGAGCCGGTGCCAGCGTCGCGTTGCAAGTTAGCAAGTTGCAGCGCGGCGCCGGTTCACCGGTGGTCCGGGGACTACTTCACTTCGAAATCTTCTCCAGCTCGAGCCCCTTCGTACGCGGCCCCATCAGGCCGATCGCCAGCATCACGATCAGCATCGCGCCGGCGATGAACACGAATACGCCTGAGGTGCCGAAGTGCTTCAACACCGAGGCAATCAGAAAGGCCGTGAAAATCGCCGAAAACCGGCTCCATGAGTAAACAAAGCCCACCGCGCGCGCACGGATGCTGGTGGGAAAAAGCTCGCTCTGATAGGCGTGAAAACTATACGAAATGATATTGCCCGCCAGCGTCAGACATACGCCGAGGCTCACCAGCAACACGGCGCCGGACGCCTGACTGAACCAGAGGCCGCACACGATATTCGCCGCTGCCATCACCACGATCACCGTCTTGCGCTCGAAGCGGTCGCCGATAAAAAGGCCAATCACCGGACCGATAGGCGCGGCCAGCGCAATCACGCTCGAATACATCAGGCTCGTGGTGATCGTAATGCCCTGCTTGATCAGGAGTGTCGGCACCCAGTTCGCAAAGCCGTAGAAGCCGACTGTCTGGAAGATATTGAAGATCGTCATCATCAGCGTGCGGCTGCGGTACGGCGGCACCCACATATCGCGGAAGCTGCCGCGCGGCGCGACCGGCACCGGCGGCGCGGGCGGCGGCAATTCGCGGCCATACTCTGCACGCACTTTCGCTTCGAGCTCGCTCATCACGCGATCGGCTTCCGCAAGACGGCCTTGTTGCGCGAGCCAACGCGGGCTCTCCGGCAACGCGCGGCGGATCCACCACACGAACAGCGCGCCGTGTGCGCCGATCAGCACCACCCAGCGCCAGCCGTCGAGTCCGAACAGCGTGCGCGGCACCAGCAGATAGGACAGAAACGCGACCACCGGCACCGCGGTAAAACCGACGGCCTGCTCGCACGCGAACGCGCGGCCGCGAATCTGTTTAGGCACCAGCTCCGAGATATACGTGCCGATCGTCACCAGCTCGACACCGATGCCGATGCCCGCCACGAAGCGCCAGAAATTCAAACCCGTGGCCGTGTCCTGAAACGCCATCACGACATTGGCCGCCGTGTACCACAGCAATGAATACGTAAACACGGCGCGGCGTCCGAAACGATCCGCCAGAAAGCCGCATGCGATCGTGCCGATGAACAGCCCGCTGAACAACGCCGCGATAAAACTCGCGACGCCGGTCGAGCCGAACAGGCCGTGCGTGGTCGCCGTCAGCAGGCCGCTTTTGACGAGGCCAGGCGCGACGTAGCCCGAGTACAGCAGATCGTAAAGTTCGAAGAAGAAGCCGAGGCTCAGCAGCACCACCAGCTTCCAGATGGAACGCGTGGCGGGCAGCCGGTCGAGCCGCGCGGAGATGCTGCCGGCATCGAGCGTGGCGGACGCCGCAGATGCAGCAGCAGTCGCGGTGGCGGATGAAGCCGCGCCGCCGGCGCTGCGCGCGACGGGCCCGGTCTGATCGGGGGATGCCATGGTGTTTGTCTCCTGGTAATGCGGGTCATGCTGGCGTTGCACGATGATGCACGCCGGGGCCGGTCCCGTGCCGGCCTTTCGTATAGTCGTACTTTCGTACTTTCGCGCGTGACGCGCACCACGATGCCGGGCCGCAAGGTCCGGCCAGCATTCTAGCCGTGTGTGCGCTTCAATTGTTCGAAGGTGGTGATTTTTCCGGCCAGCGCGCTCGCCGCGACGGTGTACGGGCTCGCCAGCCACACATTGCCCGGCCCCGAACGGCCGGGGAAATTGCGGTTGATCGCGCTGATCGTCACCTGGTTCGCCTCGGCCGATTGCCCCGGTCCGCAATTCGCGCACGAGCCGCAGCCCGGCATCACGAGCGTCACACCGGCGCGCTCGAACACCGGCAAATAGCCCTGACTCTCGCAATACGCGCGCACCGCCATGGTGCCGAATTGCAGGAACAGACGCGTCCCGTCTGGGACACGCAAACCCTGCTCCACGCCCCAGCGCAAGACCTCGTGATAGAAGTCGAAGTCTTCGCGCTTGCCCGCCGTGCAGGAGCCGCCATACGCGATATCGATCGCGACGTCCTGCTCCAGTTGCGCCGGCACCCCGTTGCCCGGGTCGCCCGGACGCGCGAGCATCGGTTCGATGGCGGTGGCGTCGATGCGCTGCGCGCTATCAATGCCGGGATGAAGATGGCGTTCGATGATCTTTTTGACGAGTGTCTTCGGGCCGGCGGCGTTCGGGGCGTTTGTGGCGTTTGTGGCGTTCGGGGCGTTCGGGGCGTTCGGGGCGCTTGTAGTCTCCCGCACACACGGCGCCGGCCAGTCCGCGAACTTGCTGTACGCAAGCAGGCCGCCGCTACGAATGATCTGCTGCGTGAGGGCATCGCGGCCTTTGAGAAACTCGTCGATCGGCACTGTCTCACCCGCGATCAGGTGGTCAAGCACGGAGAAATCCGTGGTCGTGAGAATGCCGATGTTGTCGCAGTTCTGCTGATAGATGCGCTCGAAACTCTCGGCAACGATTGCGGCCGGCGCCGTCGAGCGCTTAAAAACGCCCACCGTCCCCACCCGACGACATGCGCCGCACGCTCACTCGCCCCTGGCGATCGTCAGATCGACGCCGGCTTCGCGGATCCCCACCGCGGCCGCTTCAGTCAATCCTTCGTCGCTGATCACGTGGTCGAACTGTTCGAGCCCGGCGACTTTGTACAAGCCGAACGTGCCGTATTTGGAACTGGTCGCGAGCAATACCGTTTGCGCCGCAGCCGCCATGGCGGCCTGTTTGACTTCCACTTTCGGGGCGGACGGCGTGGTCACGCCGCGCCGCAAATCCCACGAACTGGCGGAGATAAACGCCACGTCGACCGCGATGTGGCGCAGCGTGGCGGCGGCGAGCCCGCCCACGCCCGAGCGATTCGCGTGGTCGAGCATGCCGCCGGTATGGATCACGTTCACATGGGTCGCCTCGGCCAGCTCCTGCACGATCGGAAAGTCGTTCGTGACGACCGTCATATCGCTCAAGGCAAGGATGTGCGGCACGAGGGTCAGCGTGGTCGTGCCCGCATCGAGATACGCCGTCATGCCGGCACGCAGGAACGCGGTCGCGCACACGGCTATGGCCTGTTTCTGCGGTTGCTCGATCAGCGCTTTCGACTGGTGACTCGGCTCACTATTCAACTGGCTCGCAATCCGTACCCCGCCCGGAACGGAGTACACCAGCCCGGCCTGTTCGAGCACGGCGATATCGCGCCGCACCGTCATGTGCGAGCAGTCGAACATGACCGTGAGTTGATGGACGCTCAACACTTTGTGGCGTCGTAACTGACGCAACATCGATTCGCGCCGTTGATCCGGAATCAGCGGTGTGTCGAGCGCGGCGGACGCGCCGGGTTCGGAGTGACTGGGCATGGCAGATCCTGAATGCGAACTGTGACGCGCCGTGCTCAACCTGAGCGGGATGACACGGCGCGATCCCATCTTAACGGATTGACTTCGACGCCTAGCGGATGACTGTCTCGAGCAGCAGCACCCCGGCCAGCCCGACGAACGACTGCAACGTCAGCATCAGGGTCCACGTCCGCAAGGTCTGCGCAACGGTCAACTGGAAATACTCCTTGAAAAGCCAGAAGCCGGAGTCGTTGACGTGCGAAAGCATCACCGCGCCCGAGGCCGTCGCGAGCACCATCAGTTCAGGCGAGACGCCCGGATGCGAGAGCAGGAGCGGCGCGACGATACCGCTCGCGGCCACCGTCGCCACCGTGGCGGAGCCGACGCAGATGCGCAGCAACGCCGCGATCGCCCAGGCGAGGATGAGCGGATTGACGGGCCAGCCCGCGGTGTGGTGCACGATGATCGCGTCGAGATGAATCGCGCTGAGCATCTGCTTGAAACCGCCGCCCGCGCCGAGAATCAACAGGATCACGCCGAGCGGCCCCAGGCCTTTGCTCGCCATTTTCTGCACGTCGACCAGCGTAAAGCCGCCGCGCACGCCCAGGGCGAAGAACGCGAAAATCACCGCGGCCAGCAGCGAAAGAATCGGGTCGTTGACCGACTGGAACAGGATATAGGCGAGACTTCCCTTGACGCTGTATGCCATTCCCATCGTACCGACCAGCATCAATCCCGGCGGAATCAGCACGCTCGCCACGGAGAGCACCAGCGACACCTGCGGACGATTCGCCGCCGGCTCGCTGGCCGCAACCGGTCCCGTATCCAGGTCGGGTGCCGGACCGAAATAAGGCCGTATGACGCGGGTGAAAAGCGGACCGCAGATCACCGCGGTCGGAATCGCAATCAGCAAACCATAGGCGAGCGTGAGTCCCGTGTTCGCGTGATAGGCGACCACCGCGAGCATCGGCGCCGGGTGCGGCGGCAACAGACCATGCGAAACATAGAGACCGGCAGCGAGCGGCAGACCGATGTACAGCAGATGGCTGCCGGTACGCTTGGCCACCGTATAGACGAGCGGCGCCAGCATGATGAAGCTGACGTCGAACAGGTGCGGCATGCCGATCAGCAAGGCCGCGGCGCAGACGGTCCACGGTGCGTAGTAGATGGGCCGCGTGCCGATGAAAGCATTCGCAATGCGGTCGGCGCCGCCGGTGCCGATCAGAATGCCGCCCAGCAGCGCCCCCAGGCCGACCACCGGTCCGGTACGCGCCAGCGCGCCGCCGAAGCCTTTGGCGAAAGCGTCGACCGTATGTTCAGGCGTGACGCCCGAGACGATACCGAGACCAATCGCGGTCAGCGTGAGCGCCACGAACGGACTCAGCTTGAACCGCGCAATCAGAACCACCAGCACCGCAATGGCGATGACCGCCATGACGATCGTTACTGCGTCCCCGTGCATACCGTCTCCTTGTTTTGATGTTCACCACCGCTGGCGAATGGCTTGCGCCGGCGGCGTCATGCTTTTCTGCCGGACGGCGAGCCGTCTCAGGCCGGCGTGAAACCGGCCTGCCATGCTGACAGCAGTTCGGCGTCGTAACCTGCGATGTCGTCGACGCTCAGCAACGCGCCGGCCTTGACGTCGCGCGCGAGCGTCGCATGCGCGGCCAGATACAACGGGGCGATGTCGCGCGGCGCGTCGTTGCGGGCGATCAGCACGGCCTGCACACCCGTCACGTCGTGATGATGGCCGCCCATCTTCAGCACGGTGCCGGCCGGCAGATCGACGCTCGCGCGCCCGCCGAGGATCGTGCACTGGCGCGGCGTTTCCGCCCCCGACGGCCGGCCGTGCAGCACGGCGTCGAGCAGCGAGATCGGCGTTTCGACGCCCATGAAGTGATACGGCAGATACATGCACGCGTAGCGGCCATTGCGGCTCACCACATGGCCCTTCTGCGCCAGCAGCGCCCAGGTCGGCGCGTCGTGCGTGCGGACCACCACGAACACGCCGCCGGCGAAACTCGCCTCGTCCGGCAGACGCAGCATGTTGAACACGTCGATCACGCCGCGCTTGCCGAGCACCCCGCCATCCTCCTGAAGCGCGTAGATGTCCGCGAGTTCGACCGTGCGGGCGACCGGGTAATGCAGCAGTTCGACGTCGGGAATCAGATCCGTGCTGGTCGCGACCACCGCCATTTCGCAGTAGTCGGCGGTGGCCGAGGTCTTG
>NZ_JAXDPY010000473.1:0-8538 GCF_034668105.1 Paraburkholderia sp.
CGCCGATGCTTCAGTCGCGCGCTCCCCCTCCGTATTGCCGTAGACCCAGGTGCCCGACGTATAGACAAACGCCGCGCCCGGATGCAAATGCGAAAGCATCGCTACAGCTGCGGCCTCGTCAGCAGCAGCGGCGGAAGCATCGTTGGTCGACGCCATGTGCACCACGCCATCAGCGGCACCGGCAGTCGCAGCGAAAGACTGTGGCTCACGCAAGTCGCCGCCATGCAGTTTCACGCCGAGACGTGCCAGCGCGCTCGCGGCCACCGACCTGTCATCGCGCACCAGCGCCGTCACCTGATGGCCGAGGCTGATTGCCTTGCTCGCGACCGCTTGCCCGATGTAGCCCGTACCACCTGTAATGAATAGCTCCATAGCGTTCTCCTCGAGGATTGCCTGCGAAGTTGATAAGTGACACAAACGAGACTCATCGGTCTCGTTTTGGCCAATCTAAACGAGACTGACCAGTCTTGTCAACTACTCAACGATCTGTTATTAATCGGGCATGAACACATCCTCTCTCCCCGTCCTGAGCCCGCTGCAACGTCGTAAGCGATCCGCCATCCTCGACGGCGCGAAAACCGTTTTTTTAAGCCAGGGTTTCGGCCTGGCAACGATGGACGATGTGGCCGCGGCCGCTGGCGTCGGCAAACAGACGGTTTACCGCCACTTCAAGTCGAAGGAGGCGCTCTTCGTTGGTCTGGTGAGCTCGATGTGCGCTCAGGTGGGTGGACTTCTTGCCAGCGCTCTGGACGAGCAATCCGATGGATCACCCGAAGTCGAGTTGCGCGAGTTGGGAGGGGTGTTGGCACAAATCCTTATCGCGCCGGATAATCTGCGGCTTTACCGGGCGATCGTTGCTGAGGCCGAGCGTCTTCCGGAACTCGGACGGGTGTTTTACGAAAATGGTGCAAAGGTCGTGCGTGCCTTCGGCGCAAAAATTCTGCGAAAGCGATTTGACGAATCGACTGCTGCATTGCGGGCAGCGACATTCGTTCAGTTGGTGCTAGGTGATGCGTATCTGGAACTGTCAATCGGCTACGCGGTGCCCGATGTTGAAGCACGCTTTGCGCTGCAGATTGACGAGGCGGTAGCGGCTGCACTTCGCTAAGAGAGCGCCGCATAAGATGTCGAGCCACTGCATGCGGAGCGCAACAGCGTGTAGCGTGGGAAGCAAAACACCGCTATCCACGCGCCCATTGCCGATCTTCCGTTCATGCTTTCCTGCCGTTCGCACACCAATGGCCGCGAACGTCAGGTCTCATTGCGGCTCGGCGCAATCGCCCGACGATCACTGGATTGGCGGCACCACGCCCAGTTTCTCGGCCAGCATGCGCTCATACACGCCGAAGTGCAGGTCGACTTCCTCCTGACTTACTGTCGTCACGGTGATGTTCACCTGATCCGGCAGCAGGCCGAGCACCAGCGCAATCGCCGCTTCCAGTTGCGGCGCACAAACGCGGTCTTCGATAAGTGTCGTGCCCACAGCGATATCGTAGGTCTGTTCGTGCTGGAAGACGATCTCGACCAGCCGCGCGCGGGCGCTCATGTTGTTGTCGATCGCGAGGCGCACAACCTGCGTCACGCTACGCATCAATTCCGTCGGAAAGCCTCTGGCCGAGCGAAGCCGAATGCGATGTCTGCCAAGCGTGAGCCAGTCCGAAGCGAATTCCATGGTGTCCTCCGGTTCCGTTGCAATGCACCGCGATAATAGGATTTGGCAGGCGATTTTCAAGACCGGAATTTCACCACCGCCCCTTGAATTTTTCTCCGTAGGTTCTATCTTTCATTTCGCTCAGGCAGATGCGCCGGTCATAACCGGTGCACTGCGTGTTTCGATTTGTTTGCCAGCGGCATGGCAGGCGGACTGGAGCGCGTAGGCCCGTTCGCCTCCTCGCTGTATCGAAGGAGGATACGATGAGTGATCTCTTTTCCGGAACCGACCTGTTCAGTGAGTTTGACCGTCTGCAGCGGCAGATGGATAGCCTGTTCGGCGGCTTCCCGTCCAGCATCCGTTCCGGCCGCTTCGGGGCCTTTCCACAACTCAACATCGGTACCACCGAGGACTCGATCGAAATCGTCGCGTTCGCGCCGGGCCTGAAGCTGGCCGACCTCGACTTGTCGATCGACAAGGGCCTGCTGACCATCAGCGGTGAGCGCAAGCCTGCCCAGACCGGGAACGATGACCAAACCCGCGACGACACCCGCACCTATGCACAGGAGCGTTTCACCGGCAGTTTCCGGCGCGTGATCGAGCTGCCGCAGAATGCTGACCCCGACAGGGTGCAGGCGCGCTACACCAACGGCTGTCTGTCGATTACCGTCGGCAAGCGCGAAGCGTCGAAGCCACGGGCCATTACCGTTCAGTAACGACAGTTATTCAAGGAGCAAGCCATGAACGACAGGACACAGGTTGCTGAACGCGACCAGAAAGCAGTAGCGCGACGCGATGGCGACCAGCCGGCACGACGGATGACGCTCACACCGGCCATCGACGTGTTCGAGGACAGCCAGGGCATCACGCTGTGGGCTGACCTGCCAGGCGTCACGAAGGACAAACTCGACGTGAAGGTGCACGACGGCAATCTCTATGTCGAGGCCGAAGCGGTCGTGCCGACGCCCGCCGGTCTGCGGCTGCAGCACGCCGAGATCCGGGAACCGCATTTCGCGCGCGCGTTCTCACTGAGCCCGGACTTCGACACATCGAAGATCGATGCAAACCTGCAGGACGGCGTGCTGAAACTGACGATTCCGCGTCGCGACGAAGCGCGCCCGCGCCGGATCGAAGTGCAGACGAACTGAACCGGCAGAGCCACAACGACGGCAGGAGAAAAAACCGCTGGCGGCCGCGAGGTCGCCATCGCCCGTTCGTGGCGGAGTGGATACAGAACATCATTGAGGAAGGGTGATGCGGATAAACGATCAGCATATGGGCCGTGCCGGTGCGTCAGTTCGCAAGCGGCCCGGCCCTCGCTGATGGTGGATATATCGGCTTGGTCACGAGCGGGCGCGAACGCGGCCGTGTGAACGCAATGATGCACATCCGGTTCTCCTGTCAGACCATCGAGGAGCATACGATGAACACCGACCTGAAAAAGTGGAACCCTTTCAAATTTCTCCGCGGTTCGGGACGCAAGCCCGAGGCGGACAGTGCGCAAAGCCCGCCCGACAGCGAACCGTCACGTGTTCCGTGGCCTGACATTTCGCGACTTTTCCCCCGTGATTCGTGGCGTGCGATGGAGGATTTCTTTCATGATCCGTTCGCGGCGCGCGGCGCGCTCGAACGATGGTTTGGCGACTTCAGTTCATCGCGTTTCCAGCCGCGCATCGACGTGGTTGACGAGGGAAAGATACTGCGCGTGACCGTCGAACTGCCAGGCATGGAGCGGGAGGACCTGACCGTTAGCGTCGAGGACGGAGCGTTGGTATTGCGTGGCGAAAAGAAGCAGGATGTGCACAGTGAGGAGGACGGCTGCTATCGGCTTGAGCGCGCATATGGAGCCTTCACGCGCACGATCCCGATGCCGGAAAATGCCGATCCCGACCACGTTCTCGCAAAGTTTGACAAGGGCGTCCTGACGTTGACGGTGCCGAAACAGGAGCAGCAGCGATCCACGAGCCGCACGATCGATATTGGCTAACGTTGCGGCGACTTGGCGATTGCGAGTTGAATCAATGGGAGTAGCCCGGGTGGTTAGCTCAGCTGGAAACTGCGCTCTAAAAATGCGCGCCGGCCGCCGGTTCGCCAGGCGTGCCATCCGACCGGAAGATCGGCCAAGTGGACGAATTTGCAGGGGTTACTCGCCACCGATATGACCTGCAGGTCAGTGCTACTGCTTGCCCGCCGCATGCAGTGCTGCTCTCATGCTCAGTTCTATGTCGTGAAGTTTCGCGCCGAGCTCCACAAAGCTGCTGCGCCCCTCACCGAATATCTCGCCGTTCATGAAGATCGTCGGCACAACGCTAATATCACGCGCCGACACCTCGCTTTGAAAAATTCCTCCGTCGATCGTAATGTTGTGAATCCGCGGATTGATCACCGCCATCATGTTCAGCCCTTGCACAACGTCCACACAACTTCTGCAAGATAGCGAAATATAGGTCTCGAAATAGTAGTCACGTTCTAGCGCTCGAATCTGTTCAATGGTCGTACGGTCGGCTATTACGGGATGTCCTCCAACCTGGAGTATTGCCAGGACAAGGGACGAAAATTCAGGCCCTGTTGGAGTGGCGGCAAACTGGATACCGGGTCTTCCTCCCGCCTGCCTGATCGAAAACGATGGCTTGCGTGGGTTGTCCTGCTGCTCCTCGATCACCGTCACCAGATCTGTCAACGACGCGATCTCGTTCAACATCGTCAGCATCTCGTGCGATTTTTGACTACCGCCCTGCGACACGATCAATTCGACAGGTCTGCGAATGTTTCGCAGATACGTCTGCAGTTGTGACCTGAGGCCGACGTTTAACATGTTTCGATCCCGTAACGACTTACAAGTCTATGTCAAGAAGTGCCAGGAGCTGAAAGAAATCTGAACAGAGGTGTAGCGCCGATCCGCCATAGGAAGCAGGAGGGTGCCACGCAATGCTCCCCCGAACGTCGGTGCGTTTTGGTGCGCTATCGCACATATTCAAGGTGTTCGCGAATCGTCTGATATTAGTGCACTTGTGCATGCTACGGCGGATACATCTATAGCGCCCCAACAAGCTCGTCAACCTCCTGGGCAGCCCATATTGAAAGTCCGTTCCTGGCTTTCGCGCACGTTCGCTCGGGATTCTGGATGTCGGTTGCGGGTTGCCTTATCTTGAGTTCGGAAGCGGCAGCAATGGGGGATTCGCTGGAATGCTTCGAAATCTGATTCTGCAGCGGCTCATAGGCGAGCGACCAAACGACGGCCTCGTACCTGAGTCAAGCGCGGACGCGAGCACCACTATCGGTCTTGCCCTTCATACCCCGCTTCGCTTCAGCAGGTAATCGAGGCCGCCCACCCGATACCATCGATACCCGTACGGCTCCAGCACTACGGTATGCCGCCCGTCATCGGCTTCCACACTGTGGTCGTCCGAGAGAAGGTTGATGAGGCGGTTTTCGCCCTGCCCGCTGCAGCCCGAGCGGAACCTCACCGTGCAGGCTTCCGGTCCGAAGTTATGCACGCAGATCACCGAGTTATTTCGCCAGTCGTAGCGCAGCGCGAGGACCTCGTTGCGCGATGTACGCAGGACCGCGAAATCGCCCCAGCTTATTTCCGGCACTTCCCGGCGCATGCGGATCACACGCTCGGTCCAGTTCAGGAACGAATTCGGGTCCCGCCGCTGGCTGGCGACGTTCACTCGCTCGAAACCGTAAGCCCCGCCCGATATGACCCGGCACGACGGCTTCGGGTGCTTCGTGAAGCCGCCATGGGGTTCGGTCGACCATTGCATGGGGGTGCGCGTACATTCGCGCTCCGGCAGGCGCAGGTCGTCGCCCATGCCGATTTCATCGCCGTAGCGAAATACCGGCGTACCCGGTGAGGTCAGCATCAGGCTGTAAGCGAGTTCGAGGCGGCGCCTGTCGCCAGAGAGCATCGGCGCAAGCCTGCGGCGAATGCCGCGCTCGTATAGCTGCATGTCGGGGTCCGGGCCGAACGCGCCGAACACGGCGGCGCGCTGGTCGGGCGTCAGACGGCCCAGATCCAGTTCGTCGTGATTGCGCAGGAATACACCCCATTGAGCGGTCGCGGGACGCGGTTTCGTCGCTGTCAGCGCTTTCTTCAAAGGCCCTGTATCGCCGGTCGCGAGGGTGTAAAACGTGTTCTGGTTGACCTGGAAATTGAACATCATCTGCAGGCGCTCGCCGTCGTCGCCGAAATAATCGAGGTCGGAATCGGGTAATACATTCGCTTCGGCGAGGATGATCGCGTCGCCCTTGCGCCATTGCAGAAACTCGCGGAAGGTCCGCAACATGTCGTATTGCTCGACGGGCTTGCGTACTTTCGGGCCCTTTGTGGCAATCACAAACGGCACGGCGTCCATCCGGAATCCCGACACGCCGAGCTGGATCCAGAAGCCCATCACCTTGAGCAACTCGGCCTGCACATGTGGGTTCGCCGTGTTCAGGTCCGGCTGGAAGTCATAGAAGCGATGGAAATACCAGCGTTTGGCCTGCTCATCGTAGGTCCAGGTCGATTTCTGAACGCCGGGAAATACCACCCCGTCCTTAGCGTTCGGCGGTTGCTTGTCGGCCCATACATACCAGTCGCGATACTTCGAGTCAGGATCGCTGCGTGCTTCCTTGAACCACGCGTGCTGATCGGACGTGTGATTGATCACGAGGTCGATCATCACGCGCAAGCCGCGTTCGCGGCACGCATGGGAGAACTCGGCGAACTCCCCCAGGGTGCCGTATTTCGGGTCGACGTTGTAGTAATCCGAGATGTCGTAGCCGTTGTCGCGGCCAGGCGACGGCTGGAAAGGCATCAGCCAGATGGTCGTGGCGCCGAGCCCCTGGAGGTAGTCGAGCCGGCGGATCAGGCCCTGGAAATCGCCGACGCCATCGCCATTCGCGTCCATGAAGGTGCCGACGGAGAGGCAATAGACGATTGCATTCTTGTACCAGAGGTCGTTTAGCATACGGTCCGCGCGTGGCTCCAAAACAATCGATCAGTGAGAGGAACTGCGATGTCTGAACTGGTGTGGTGGCAATGCGGCGTGATCTATCAGGTCTATCCGCGCTCGTTTCAGGACACCAATGGCGACGGCATCGGCGACCTGGCGGGCATTAGCGCGCGTCTGGAATATCTCACGGCGCTTGGCATCGATGCAGTCTGGATCTCCCCAGTCTACCCGTCACCCATGGCGGACTTCGGTTACGACGTCGCCGACTACTGCAATATCGACCCGATGTTCGGCACGCTCGACGACTTCAAGCAACTTGTGGACCGCGCCCACGGACTTGGGTTGAAAGTGCTGCTCGACTTCGTGCCGAATCATTCGTCGGACCAGCATGCGTGGTTCGAAGAAAGCCGGTCCTCGCGTGACAACCCGAAGCGCGACTGGTATTTGTGGCGCGATCCCGCGCCCGGCGGCGGACCGCCGAACAACTGGCTGAGCCGGATGGGAGGGTCCGCGTGGCAATGGGATGCACACACCGGCCAGTATTACTATCACGCGTTCTTGCGCGAACAGCCCGACTTGAACTGGCGCAATCCCGAGGTGCGCCGCGCGATGGACGATGTCCTGCGCTTCTGGCTGGATCGCGGCGTGGACGGATTCCGCGTGGACGTGCTGTGGCTGCTGATCAAGGACGCCCAGTTCCGTGATAACCCGCCTAACCCCGCGTTCCGGGCGGGCGAGCCGGATCATCACCGGCTATTGCAGACTTACACCGAGGATCAGCCGGAGGTGCACGAGATCGTGCGTTCGATGCGTGCCACGCTGGATGAATACGGCGAGCGGGTGTTGATCGGTGAAATCTATCTGCCCGTGCCGCAACTGGTGAGGTACTACGGCACGAACGGCGATGGTATTAACATGCCTTTCAATTTCCAGCTCCTGAACGCAGCCTGGAATGCGGCCGATATTGGAAGGATGGTGTCGGATTACTATCGCGCATTGCCGGAGCACGCCTGGCCAAACTGGGTGCTATGCAATCACGACAACCCGCGCGTGGCGTCGCGCCTGGGGGCAGCGCAAGCGCGCGTGGCCGCCGTGCTGCTGTTGACACTGCGCGGGACACCGACGCTCTACTACGGCGAAGAAATTGGCATGATCGACGGCGAGATACCGCCCGACCAGGTTCAGGACCCGGCCGAGCTTCGGCAGCCGGGTATCGGTCAGGGCCGCGATCCTGAGCGAACGCCGATGCAATGGGACTTATCGCTGCCCCATGCCGGTTTTACAAGCGGCCAGCCGTGGTTGCCGGTAGGCGCGGCGACCAGCGTTAGTGGCCAGGACGGCGAGGCGTCGAGTATGTTGTCGCTGTATCGCCGTCTGTTGTCGATTCGGCGGAGCAACGCGGCGCTCCTGGAAGGGGCGATCGAAAACCTCACCGCGCACGGCGACGTGCTTACTTACGAGCGGCGTTCTGGCGATCAACGGTTTTTCATGGGGCTAAACATGGGCGCCGCCGACGCCGCCGCCCCTTTGCCATCAGGCACGGTGTTGTTATCGACTTTACCCGGCCGCCGCGGCGAGTCGATCACGGAAGGCGCAAATCGTCTCGCGGCCGGCGAAGCACTGATCATCAAGCCGGTCTGATCGGCGGTGGTAGAGAGCCCCCGTGCTGCTCGCTCGTCTGGGCTCCAAGGCTGGTCGGCAAGGTAGATCGCGCCCGCCGAATTGTTGGCGTTCCAGAAGACGGCGTGCAACGGCCATTGAATTGACGCACCGCATTCGCAAGGGTCAGTTCGACCTCTCGCCTCTCTGACTCAACGATACCGCGGCACGCGCGGTCTGGAATACTGTTCTGCTCAATAAATAAGATATCCTTATTTATTGGAGATGTCTCGGCTTCACCTGCTGTTTGCACCAGAACCGTCATGACCATCGAGGTGCCTTATTTTC
>NZ_JAXDPY010000474.1:0-3586 GCF_034668105.1 Paraburkholderia sp.
AAACTTCTCCTGACGCCGGTACAGCGGGTCTCCGATAGACCCACTGAATGCGCCTCTCGAGCGGGGCGGTTCCGATGAGAAATTATAGCCATCCGAATCGTTGTCTGGAAGCACGGAGAGCCGCGTTACGCATTACATGAATATGTAATGTCGTCGCCACATATGAAATTGTAGGCTTATTTTTTTCATAGCGGCACTCACTGCAAGTCGCCAACACCGCGCACCCGGAAAAGACGTCAATGCTCTCAACCCGATCATGCTGCCCGACGCCGCGGACGGCAAACAGGCACTCAGTCAAGCGGCAGTCGGGCGTTGCCGAACTCCGAGGTTGACATACTTACCGTGCTGATATCACGCCCTTCCCGGGCTGCTGCCCTCAGTGTCGCCGTCGCCGGTACCTCGGGCGTAACGGCGCTGCTCGAACCCGTCACGGGCTGCCTTAGCCTGGTCCTGGTTGTCCTCTTCACGCACTTTTGCGGACGTAGCTTCGGGCGTCTCGCCGCGAGCTTCGCCTCGCTTGGGATCGCCGTAACGATGTTGGTTTCCGGTCGCCCTTCTGTTACCCCCGGCTCGATCAGCCGCTACGGCATCACCATCGCGGCGGCATGGCTATGTGCCGGGCTGGTCTCCCGGCGCGCCCGCCAATCCGCCTCAACTGCCTCATCGAAGCCGGCGCAATCTTCTCTTCGAACCGAAGAAGAAACGTATCGGCGCATTGTGGACAACGTGCCGGCATGCGTATGTGTCGGCAGCCCGACCGGCGAACTTCTCTATGTGAACAAGACAGGGGTCGCCTCGCTGGGAAAGCCGATGGAGGAAATCGTCGCCAATGGCTGGATGACTTACGTTCACCCCGATGACGTGCAGGCCGCACGGCGGCAATGGAACGCATGCATTGCCGCGCGAGAAGCGATCGATATGAGCGTGAGGATGCTGCAGCACGACGGCGTATACCGCTGGCAGCGTCTTCTGGCCGAGCCGTCACGCTCGTCGAGCGGGGAGATCGTCAACTGGTACCTCGTCGGAATCGAAATCGAAGAGACCGTCAAGGCTCAACAG
The DNA here is from genome assembly GCF_034668105.1 of Paraburkholderia sp. Classification (GTDB taxonomy): domain Bacteria; phylum Pseudomonadota; class Gammaproteobacteria; order Burkholderiales; family Burkholderiaceae; genus Paraburkholderia. Next base: position 1,060 of record NZ_JAXDPY010000474.1, read on the forward strand.
GCACTGGCGGCAAGTGAAAGAGAAGCCAGAGAACTGCTCGACCGGTTACCCGGCCACTTCGCCACTCGCACATCGGACGATTTCGACTTCATCAACCAGCAGATCCTGGAGAAAGCCGGAACAACGCTTGAAGGCATGCAGAATCTCGGCTTCCTGCGATTCATTCACCCCGATGATCGCGAGCGGGTCAAGGAGGGTTTTCGCCGCTCGGTTCGGGAAAAGAGCGCGTACGACACAACCTACCGATGGGCGGACCATGGCGATGACTACCGGTGGCGCCACTCGCGCTCCGTTCCTTATTTCAACGATGACGGGAGTGTCTACAAGTGGTATGCGATGAACATGGACATCGACGCGCTTTACCGGTCCCAGGAGGTCATCCGTGAACGTGAAGTTCAATTGAACTGGCTGGCGGAGACGCTTCCTGGCCTGCTGTGGTGCACGGACGCGCATGGGCGCCTGGAATACATCAACAAGCGCGCGGAAGACTACACCGGACTGCAACTCAACGATCTGATAGCGGACGGCTGGCTTCACCTGGTGCACCCGGACGACGCCGCCTCGACTATTGCGGTCTGGCAAGATTCTCTCGATAACGGCAGACCTTATGACTGCGTCCATCGGCTCCGTTCGGTCGCCAATACCTACCGCTGGTTCCAATGCAAAGGCACGCCGCTGCGCGATGCCAACGGCGAAATTGTGAACTGGTTTGGTCTATCGATCGATATCCACGAGCGGCACCTGGCCCAAGAGGCCCTGCGCACAAACGAACTGAATTTGCGAAGACTGGTAGACGCATTGCCCGCGATGATCTGGAGGGCCACACCGCAAGGCGAAGTCGACAGATGGAGTCAGCAAATGCTGACTTTCATGGGAAAGAGCGGGGAACAATTCGACAAGGAGATGTTGCTCAACCTCATTCCGGAAGCTGACCGTCTGCGAGTCCGCTCGCGCTGGAGACAAGCTGTTCGAGAAGGCACATCCTATCAGGACACGTACCAGGTGACGGGCGCCGATGGAAAACTGCACTGGTACCTCGCTCGCGGCGAACCGTTTCGCGACGAAAGCGGTCAGATCCTGCATTGGTACGGCGTCTGTACGGACATCAACGATCTCAAGCAAACGCAAGCCGTGCTCGAACAGCGGGAGCACCAGCTACGCGAGCTCATCGAGACCATTCCCGCGATGCTCTGGTGCAACAATCCACGCGGCGAGCTCATTTACATCAACCGGAAAACCGCGGAATTTGTCGGCCTGAGGATTTCGCAGCTTGCGGTGCGCCGCTATCAGAGGACCATCCATCCAGACGATCTCAGCAGTCTGAACCAGGCGTGGACGCATTCGATCAGGACCGGCGAGCCGTACAGCCACGCTGCCCGGCTGCGCAGAAAGGACGGGGTTTACCGGTGGTACCAGCACACCGCCGAGGCCATGAGAGACGCCCACGGCAATATTGTCCAATGGTACGGACTGAGCCTGGATATCGACGAACCCAAGCGTGCCGAGGACCGGCTACGACACACTCAGGCTGAACTTGCCCGGGCGACCCAGATCGCCACGGTCGCGGAACTCTCGGCCTCGATCGCCCACGAGCTCAACCAGCCTCTCACGTCCGTTATCGCTAATGCGCAGGCTTGCAAACGGTGGCTCGCAGCGTCGCCACCCAATTTGAGCGAAGCCAGGGTCTCCGTGGAAAGCGTGGTTCGAGATGCCCGTTCCGCCGACGAGACGATGCAAAGCATCCGCGCACTGTTCAAGCGGCAATCGTTCCAGAAGCGGGAACGGAATGTGAAAGACATGGTTCTCGAATCCGTGCGGCTGCTGCGGGAAGACGAAACCAAACGTAGCGCCGACATCGATTTCGACTTGCCCGACGGCCTGCCCGCGGTGTTCGTCGATCAGATACAGATTCAGCAGGTGCTGCTCAACCTGATGACGAACGCAATCGAGGCCACGGAAAACTCGGGACGCGCACCCAGAATTCTCATTACCGCCAAGGCCCTTGGCAACCGCTCCGTTCTGCTCGAAGTCATCGATAACGGGTCGGGCATAGTCGGTGGCGACAGCATATTCGATGCATTCGTCACGACCAAGAGCAAAGGAATGGGCATCGGACTGGCAGTGTCCCGCTTCATTATCGAAACTCATGATGGCCGTCTTACCGCCACCAATAATGAGGGCTATGGAGCAACCTTCAGCGTCGTGCTGCCGGTCATGAGAGCGAGCGCCGCAAATTCCGACGTCGGGATAAGTGAAGCGAGTGACTAACCTGCCTCTTCCTGGTCAAACGCGGACGCACTCCACATTCCTGTAATAGCGGTCCGTTGGACTGCTCCCTATCATCCAGTCAATCCCGAGCGTAGCTCAACCAGGCACGTCGCATAAGACCGTGGGCGCGGGAACGCCTATTTGTCTAACGTGAATCGAGGAACCGCATCATGCAAGCTCCCTTTGATGCAGACAGAGCGTGGCAGTCCATGATGGCGCTCCTCTCCAGCGAGGTCGAAATACGGTTGCCCAATGTGCC
>NZ_JAXDPY010000475.1:0-5493 GCF_034668105.1 Paraburkholderia sp.
GCGAGTGTCGAAGCGTTGCCGCTCTTGAAGATCTGGATCAGCACCGACTGCTTGCCTTTCACCAGCACCGCGTTCGTCTGCGGTGGCGCGCCGCGATGCACGTAGGCGACGTCGCGCAGATAGACCGTCGCGCCGTTGACCGTCTTGATCGGCATGTTGTTGAACGTCGGCACACTGAGAGGCGTCGAATTCGTTTCAACCATGAAGTCGAGTCCGCCGATCTTCTGGTCGCCCGCAGGAAGGACCACGTTCTGCGCGCTGAGCGCCGCCGCTACGTCCGAAGCCGAGAGGCCGTGCGCCAGCAGCTTGTTCTGGTCCAGATCGATTTCGACGTTCAATGCCGCGCCGCCATACGGATTCGGAATCGAGACGCCCGGCACGCCCACCAGTTGTGGGCGCACCAGGTTAGACGCCATGTCGTACACCTGCGCGGCCGTCATGTTCGGCGCGGAGACCTGAAGGTCCAGCACCGGGACCGAGGACGCGTTGTACACCAGCACTTGAGGCGGCGTGATGCCCGCCGGCATCTGCTTGAGCACGGTCTGCGAGATGGAGGCGACCTGGGCCTGGGCGGCTGCGATGTCGGTGCCCGGTTGAAAGAATATCTTCACGATGCCGGCCCCGTACAGGGACTGGCTCTCGATATGCTCGACGTTAGCCACCGTCGCGGTCAGGGCACGTTCGTAGTAGTAGACCACGCGGCCGGACATATCCTGCGGGGACAGTCCGTTGTAGTTCCACACGACCGCGATCACCGGGATGCGGATAGCGGGAAAGATGTCCGTCGGCGTCTTCAATACGGCCATCGCGCCGAACAGGATGATGAGGATGCTCATCACCACAAAGGTGAGGGGGCGGCGCAAGGCAACCAGGACAATGGCGTTCATGTAAAGGCGTCTGTGTCGGATGAGCATTGCATCGGCGCCCTGATCCTGCGGGAACCGACGAGGTGTGTAAGCAGAGGCCATGATCGCGGGCGCGGCATAAGCGAACAACGCCACTCAGATTAATTTTTATTTAGTTATGGCTTTGTGGCGTGCTGCTGGACACGGCGCCGGCCCTCGAAACGCAAATGGAGGCAGGATCAAGCGCCGCGAATTGGCCAACGCGGAAATCGCCGCCTCGTTGCGAATTCACTGAACCGAAAACACCTGAAGTCCTGCCTCTTGTGCTGAAGGCCCTTTGGTATGAACGACATAGAGCCGTTCGAGCGATGGAATGAGGATCGCTGTTTTGCCGCCGAAAGTATCGACGTGCTGTTCGACGGAATAGTGATTCCTGTCGACCTGGCGCACGACGTCGAGCCCGTTCGACCCGGCAACGTAAAGGCGGCCATGGTGTGGGTCGAAAATAATCTCGTCTGACGTTTCGACGATGTCCAACGCCTGCACAACCGCGCCATTGTCCGTATCGAGCACGAACAGCTTGCCCGGATTACGAGAGCCAATAAACAGCCGGTTCGTGGCGGGATCGAACGCCATTGCCGAGTTGCGGCTCGGCCCCGGCACCTTCCAGATGCCGGTCAACTTGCGGCTTCCAAGATCTATGATCCCGATCTCGTTCCTGTCGCGGAAATTAACGTAAAGACGATTCTTCGCCTTGTCGATCGCCATGGCTTTGATCTGTCCGGCCGGCACACCGATGTTTCCAATCAGGCTTCCGTCAGCCATGGAAATCAGGCTGATCTCAGCGTGATCCTCATGGGATTTAACCCCGCCGTTTCCGACATAGAAAATGCCTGTCCTGTCATCGGCGATACCGCTATCGGGCTGCGCCTTCATAGGGATCATTTTCTTTATCTGAAAGGTTCTGGTATCGACGATCCTGAGACTTGCAGAGCCGGCATCGGCGATGAATAGTTCCTTACCGTTATCGCCCAACAGGATTTTGTGCGGTTCAGTGGCTATATTCTTCTCACTGGCGAGGTGGCCGCCTAGAGGAAGGTCGAAGACTTCAATCGACCCGAAATCTTCCGCGGAAACATAGAGACGGTTACGTGTGAGGTCAGCGGCAAAATGGTCGAAATCGCCTCCTGTCACTGCGGGCAATGGCGTGGTGGACAGAAGTCGAAGGGGTTGATTGACAGGTGCGGCGAGAACCTGTGTGGACAGCACAAGCGTGGCCGCAAGACTGATGGAAAGTAAGCGCTTTTTCATCGTGGGTCCCGGGGGTAATGCCGTGGATACAGGCCGATGCACGTTCGGGGTGCCGCGCTGCGGTGCGACCGGAACGAGTCGACTTTCGTGAGAAACGGTCGATTTATAACCGGGATTCAAGCACTTTCCAGGAACATGTCGGCAATGTAATGAAGATGATCGGTCACGGTAATTCCCGCGACGCTACTGGCCAGTCTGGTTGGTGAATCGCCCTATTGGCGGCACCGTATTTGCAGTCGCTACATGACGAAAAAGTAATCCTGGCGTCAGCGTATGAGCACGCATGGGTTGCGCACAATCTTTACGTGACACAGGAAGCGGTAAAAAGGCAGCAGAATCCATCTCTTTCATTTCTACTCGCGCCGCTTTGTTCTTCCCTGAATCGTTGATGCGAGTGGCCGGTTGTGCGGATTCTTCTTGTTGAGTCAGTCGAGCAGATTGCACGGCGGTTGGCGTCGGTTCTGCGTCATCAAGGCTATACCGTCGATCGGGTGAAGGACGATCGTGAGGCACAGCTTGCGTTAGCGACTCCACGCTATGCACTTGTCGTGGCCGACGTTGTGCCGCCGCGCCGATCGGGTTTCGATTTCCTCGTCCGCTTGCGTCGCTTGAATTGCGACATACCGGTCCTGACCTTCAACGAAGACGCCAGCTCCGCGGATTGCGTGCAAGCTCTCGAAGCCGGCGCGGACGATCATCTGAGCGCCCCTTTCGACACACGCGAACTGATTGCGCGGTGTCGTGCGCTGATACGTCGCTCGCAGGGTCGGAGCACGAATCAGATCAAGCATCGAAAGCTGTTTATCGATACCGTGTCGCGAACGGTGACGCGCGCAGGCATTCCAGTCACGATATCAGCCCGCGAATGGGCCATCCTGCTTCGGCTCATTGCATATCGCGGCATTCCTCAGTCGGTGGCCACGCTTGAAGATTGCATCTACGGGTGGAAGGAAGAAGTGGAAAGCAACACGATTCAGGTTCACATCTCCAAGCTTCGAAAGAAGCTCGGCGCCGATACGATCGAAACGGTTCGTCGGGTCGGATATGTCATTCGCGACGCGTAGTTTGAAGACAGCGCCGTTCGGAATCAGATCTTAAAAGAACCTCAGTGCGTCCTCAGCCAATACATAACGATTCTTTCATCTTTCGGACGGTCTCAGGTAACCACGCCGCCGCTATGCTGAGACCTGCACCGGGAACCCCTTACCTCGGTGTGTGCCGGAGAACACGATGAACCTGGTGGCATCGATACGAATCTTCACCAAAGTTGCGGAGTGCCTGAATTTCGCCGAAGCCGCGAAGCAACTGGGTATATCCAGCTCGGTCGTCACACGTAGCCTCGCCGCGCTTGAAGACCATCTGGGGGTTCGGCTGGTGAACCGTACTACCAGGCGCGTATCGCTGACGGAAACAGGGCGGCTATATTGGGAGCGTTGCATCGAGCTGCTCAGGCAACTCGACGCCATGGAGGAATGCATTGCGTTCGCGGTGGGACAGCCGCTTGGTTCGCTGAGGGTTGCCGCGTCGTCGCTTTACGCGACCACGGATCTTCCCGAGGTGCTGGCCGCTTATCGCGCCCGGGAGCCTCGCATGTGCTTCGAGCTGACCGTGTTCGACAACATGAGCGATGTCGCGGCTAACGAGTTCGATGTCTGCTTCAGTGCGGAACGTCGCTTACGAGACTCGTCGCTGGTTTGCCGGCCGCTCGCACAAACATACGACGTCATTGTTGCGAGTCCACGCTATTTAGCGCGGTGCCCGGCACCGTCCAGGCCCGGCGATCTTGCCTCCCACGACGTTCTCGTCGCGTCGGATGCACCGAGCCGCTACTGGGAGTTTCGCGACGCTCATGGCACGCAGCGCGTCGTGGTCGAGCCGATCATGAACGTACAAAGCCCTCAGGTCGTCAAGCGGGCGGTGCAGGCGGGACTCGGCATTGCGCGCTTACCACGTTCGTTCGTGCGGGACGAACTCGCCAACGGCAGCCTGCGGGAGTTGCTCCACGATTCGTCGCTATGTGGGGACGAACGCACGGTGTGGCTCCTTTATTCAGGGCAGCCGCACATGGCAGCCGCGCTGCGCAGTTTCGTCGATTTCGTGGTGGAGCATTATCGCCAGAGACCCCCGGAAAGCAACGTGAAAAATGACTTACGCGTGGGCAACACGCCGCGGTCAACGAGCAATACTGAATTGCTGAGTGAGCGGATTCTGTAGCTCCTAAAGTGCGAACACCTGACGCCGGGCGCCTCCCTGAGTTCGCAACAGTTCGGTACGTTGACGATGGGGCGGCAATACGATTCGGTGGTGGATTATCTCGTGCCGCTCACGGCAAACGGCAACTGGGGCGGCTACCTGCTGTCGCATCCGTACGATAACGACAACACCGACAACTCGTTTCGTTTGAACAACAGCGTCAAGTACACCAGCAACACCTACGGCGGCGTCACATTTGGCGGCCTGTACGGTTTCAGCAATCAGGCGGGCGGCTTCGCGGACAATCGTTCGTATAGCTTCGGCGCGCAGTACGTGGGCGCCGCGGTGACGGTAGCGGCAGCCTACATGCAGATCAACAATCCGCTATACCGCGTACATCACGGGCGCTGATGCACCGTCGACGAGCCCGAATCAGGTCATGACGCGTATCGGTATTCGCCACACGTTCTAGACGCTTCCCGTTTCCGACCATCGGACGGCCTTCGTCCGATGGGGTAGGGCGCGGCATTCGGATGGCTTCCCGATTAGTCCGACGCCGATTCTGAACGAACGTCGATCGGGTTGGCGGTCTTCGTCAGACTTGTGCCGTCGGCGCCGTGCTGGATTGCGTAGATTTCACGATTCCGCGCGACGGCTCGCGCCGACGGCGGGTAATCCGTTTTCGGTGTATGCACGAGACCATCAGCCTCGGCCTCCACGAGTTGCGACCGCACCTCGGCGCGCGTCAGCCCGGACGGGGACGACTGGGCGAAAGCATTGGCGCCGAACGACAGGCTAAGCAAGGTGACGGCAAAAGCGGTAAGCAGTTTCATGGTGAGTCTCCCGTGAATGAGGAATGTGTGGCTTGCGCGCACGTTTCCTATTCTCGTCATGCCGGCTGTCCGGGTACTGACCCGTGGATTACCGCTTTGTTATCTGAAACTGGTCATGATCGCCAATTGACCGCCAAGTAAGGTATTCGAAATATTTGCTTTGTCTTTCGCGCCCGGCGAATAGAAGAGGACGTGAGCGGCTTTAATTTTTGTACCCGCAAGCGGGGAACATTGCTGCGCATGATCAATCGTTCGGGTGCCTGAATGATGCCGCAACGATGGCGCCGCCCGGAATGCCACGAGGCCGCCGC
>NZ_JAXDPY010000476.1:0-13199 GCF_034668105.1 Paraburkholderia sp.
TTTGTGCTGCGCGCCCCGCCAACCCATGCAGCACAAGCACAAGCACAAGCACAAGCACAAGCACAAGCACAAGCACAAGCTGCTAACAGTCTCCCTCAGTCCCGCTCGAACAACGCAATCGACTCCACGTGCGAGGTGTGCGGGAACATGTTCACCACACCGGCGCCCACCAGCCGGTAGCCGGCCTCGTGCACCAGCAGGCCTGCATCGCGCGCGAGCGTCGCCGGGTTGCACGACACGTAGACGATACGCGTGGGCAGCGGCCCATTGCCGCTTTGCGCAATCTCCGCGAGTGCCTTGGCGACAGCCAGCGCGCCTTCGCGCGGCGGGTCGATAAGGAATTTGTCGAAATGACCGAGCGCGCGCATGTCGTCGGCGGTGACTTCGAACAGATTGCGGCAGGCGAACGACGTATGACCCGCCACGCCGTTCAGTTCAGCATTGGCCAGCGCGCGCGAAGTCAGCACCTCGCTGCCTTCGATCCCCATCACTTCCTTCGAAATCCGCGCGAGCGGCAGCGTGAAGTTGCCGATGCCGCAGAACAGATCAAGCACGCGATCCGTGCGGGCCGGGGCCAGCAGACGCAGCGCGCGGCTCACTAGCACGCGATTGATCGCATGATTCACCTGGGTGAAATCGGTCGGTTTGAACGGCATCCGGATGTTGAATTCCGGCAGCGTGTAATCGAGCTGCACGTCGAGCGGATAGAACGGCGTGACCGTGTCAGGACCGCCCGGCTGCAACCACCACTGGATCTTGTGTTCGTCGGCGAAATCGCGCAGCACCTGTTCGTCGGCCGCGGTGATCGGCTGGAGGTTGCGCAGCACCAGCGCGGTGACCGACGAGCCGACCGCAAGCTCGATCTGCGGCATGCGATCGTAAATCGACAGCTTGCGGACCATGAAACGCAGCGGCATCAGCATGGCCGAAATGTGCGGCGGCAGCACCTCGCAAGTCTTCATGTCGGAGATGTGGCTGCTGTTCTTCTCGTAGAAGCCGATCCGCATGCCGCCCTTCTCCGGCAGATAGCGCACCGCCAGACGCGCGCGGTAGCGGTATCCCCACGCGGGCCCGTGAATTGGCCGGAATACCGTCTCCGGACGCAGCTTCGCCAGATGCTGGAAATTGTCTTCGAGCACGCGCTGCTTGACGGCGATCTGGGCGCGGATATCGAGATGCTGCATCGAACAACCGCCGCAGATCTCGAAGTAGACGCATTTCGGCCGGGTGCGAAGCACGCTTTCGCGGAACACCTGGACGACCTCGGCCTGCTCGAATTTCGGCTTGCTGCGATGCGTCGAGTAGCTGACACGCTCGCCCGGCAACGCGCCTTCGACAAAAACCACCTTGCCGGGCGTGCCGTCTTCGCTCTCGATGCGGCCTACGCCGCGCGCTTCCATGTCGAGCGAAACGATTTCGATGACCGGTTCAGTGCCGGTAATGACGTGCGCTTTCGCCGGAGCGGGCGCCTTCTGGCGCTTCGGCGAGCGGCGTTGGGGGGCAGTTCGGGACACCTGCGACTTCCTGACAAACTTGGGGGAAAGGCGAGATTGTAGACGAAGCGCCGCCCTTGCCAGAGATTCGGCGTGAGCGGCAAACCGTTTCGTTACAAGACGGGCAAGCAGGCTACTGGTCGAACGCAGCCAGATACTCGGCCCATTGCGGCGCCGTTTCCAGCGCCAGCGCATTTTTGACCAGATTGATCTCGTCCGCGTACTCTTCGGGCGAAAACGCCCCGCGGATCAGCTGGAAGCGGCAATACAGCAGGTACGTATTGACGACGTCGGTCTCGCAATAATTGCGGATCTCCTCGATCTGGCCTTGCTGGTACGCATGCCACACCTGGCTGCCGTCCATGCCCATCTTGCCGGGAAAGCCGCACATCTTGGCGAGCGCGTCGAGCGGCGCATTGGCGCGCGCCTGATACATCGCCAGCACGTCCATCAGATCGGTGTGACGGGCGTGATAGCGGCTGATGTAGTTGTTCCACTTGAACTCGCGGTCGTCCTCGCCTAGGTCCCAAAACCGGTAAGCCGGAATGCCGTTGACGAGCGCGCGATAGTTCAGCACCGGCAGGTCGAACCCACCGCCGTTCCACGACACCAGCTGCGGCGTGTACTTCTCGATCACGCGATAAAACGACTGCACGAGCGCCGCCTCGCCGTCTTCCAGCGTGCCGAGCGAGCGCACCCGGAAACCGTTGTTGTCCCGGAACACGCAGGAAATCGCCGCGATCCGCTGCAGGTGATGCGGCAGGAAATCGCTGCCGGTCTTTTCGCGGCGCGCCGCAAAGGCGTGCTCGGCGACTTCGGCGTCGCTCAGCGTGGCCGGCAAATCTTCGAGGCGGCGAATGCCGGCGACATCGGGAATCGTCTCGATGTCGAAAACAAGAATCGGTGTCATCAGGTTAGAGAACGGCGTCCTTGCGCACACCGTTGGAGGCAAAGAAGCGCTTGAGCCGCACCAGCGCTTCCTGTTGGATCTGGCGCACACGCTCGCGCGTGAGGCCCATTTCGTCGGCCAGCTCTTCAAGCGTGGCGGGCTCGATGTGATTCAACCCGAAGCGGCGTTCGATCACATGACGGTGCTTGTCCGACAGGCGTGCGAGCCATGCCCGTGTAAGCGTTTCCAGCTCGCGGTGCTGCACCTCGGCATCCGGCGACTGGCTTTGGTCGTCGGAGAGCAGATCGAGCAAGCTGCTTGCCGGGTCGAGATCGAGCGGTGCGTCGAGCGATGCGGTGTGCTCGTTCAGCGCCAGAATGTCCGTGACTTCGTCGGTGGTCTTGCCGGTCAGATAGGCAATGTCGTCGATGCTGGCGTCGCGGCGCTCGGCTGCCTCGCCGGAATTCATCGAATTCTTTTCCAGGTGGCGTTTCGCGCGCAGCACCTGATTGAGCTCACGGATCACATGCACCGGCAAACGCACCGTGCGCGCCTGGTTCATGATTGCGCGCTCGATGCTTTGGCGAATCCACCAGGTGGCATACGTGGAGAAACGGAAGCCGCGGGTGGGATCGAATTTCTCGATGGCGTGCATCAGTCCGAGGTTGCCCTCTTCGATCAGATCGAGCAGCGGCACGCCGCGATTCAGGTAACCCTTCGCGATACTGACGACAAGCCGCAAATTGCGCTCGATCATCACTTGCCGCGCGTCGAATTCGCCCGCCTTCGCCAGACGCGAATACTTCTGCTCTTCTTCGACCGTTAGAAGCGGCTTGACGCTGATGCGGTTCAGGTAATGCTGGATCGTGTCAGCCGTCAGCTCGGCTTGCAGCAGCGCGCGAAAATCGTCCGCGTCGGGCGGGGCTTCGCTCGCGCCTTCGCGGGCCTCGCCGGCCTCTTCCGCGCTGCCCTGGCGTTCGTCGAGATCGCGCTCCTCTGCGATCTCTTCTTCGACTTCCGAAGCGCCGCTTTCTTCCACCGAAGCGGACGTCACACGGCTAATCGTCTCAGACTCGGCTTGCGGCAGGCGGCGCTTCGATTTCGGCATGGTCGTATCGCTTATTGCGGCGGCAAATACTTCAGTGGGTCGACAGGTTTACCCTGCCGGCGAACTTCGAAATGCAACATTACGCGGTCGGAATCACTATTGCCCATCTCAGCGATCTTCTGCCCTTTGGTCACCGCGTCCCCCTCTTTTACCATCAAAGCGCGGTTGTGTGCATACGCGGTGAGATAAGTTGCATCATGTTTGATGATAATTAGATTGCCGTAACCACGCAGCCCATTTCCGGCATAAACCACGCGCCCATCTGCCGAAGCCTTGACCGGATCGCCAGCCGCGCCGCCGATATTGATCCCCTTGTTGGTCGAATCGTTGAACGTGCCGAGCATCGGCCCGCGCACCGGCCATGCGAAGGCGACGTTGCCTGAGGCGCCGGAGGTCGAGTCGCTGGCGGCGGCCGCGGGCGGCGGCGTCAACGCGGCGTTGTTCGCCGTGGAGCCGTAGATCGGCGGCGCCGCGCCGCCCGCTGCTGGCGGCGTGCTGCCCAGCGGCGCGCTCTGCACCGCGCCCCCGTTGCCGAGCGGCGCCGTCGACACGCCCGGCGTCAGCGCGGCGGTGTTCGCGCCCGGCGGCACGACGCGCAGCAACTGATCGACTTCGATCTGATTCGGGTTGGTGAGATTGTTCCACGTCGAAATATCGCGGTAGTTCTGGCCGTTCTCCAACGCGATCCGGTACAGCGTATCGCCCGGCTTCACGCGATAGTAGCCCGGCGGCGGCGGCCCGAGCGGCACGGCCGGCTGCTGCGCGGCTTGCGTGCCGAGCGCACCGCTGCCGGAGCGGTCGACGACCGGCGCCTGATCGAGGCGGGTCGCACAAGCCGACATCAACAGGGACAAGGCGAGCACGCACACGCTACGCTGGGTTACGGTCATGGGGATAGTTAGTCTGGTTCTTTGCATCGCGCGCAACATACTCATCGGTGTCAAATCACTCCGGATTTTAAGGGTACAAAGAAAACGCGATCAAGCCGCGACTCGCGCCACTGCGCGGGTCCGAGGCGCTCGACCAGAGTCAGCACCTGGTTCTGGCCTTCCTGCGAGCCGACCGGCGCGACCAGACGGCCGCCGATCGCGAGTTGTTCAAGCAATGCTTGCGGTACATCGAGCCCAGCCGCGGCGATCACGATCGCATCGAACGGCGCCGCCGACGGCAGCCCCAGGCGGCCGTCGCCGTAATGCAACCGGATGTTCGGAATGCGCAGCGGACGCAAGTTCGTCTTCGCGCGTTCGGACAGCGGCTTGATGCGTTCAATCGAATAAACATCACGCGCGACCTGGCTCAGCACTGCCGCCTGATAGCCGCAACCGGTGCCGATTTCGAGCACGGTGTTCAACGCGCGCCCGGCCGCCGCCAGTTCGATCATCCGTGCGACCACCGAGGGCTTGGAGATCGTCTGGTGATGGCCGATCGGCAACGCGGCATCTTCATAGGCCTGGGCTGCGAGGCCCGGGTCGACGAACATGTGACGCGGCACCACCGACATCGCGTTCAACACGCGCTGATCGGTCACACCGTTCGCACGCAGGCGTTCGACCATCCGTTCGCGAACCCGTTCCGACGTCAGCGCCAAAGCGCCGTTCAACGCGACGTTCGGCGCGGCCGTGCGCTCGGTGAGTTTGGCGGCGGGTTTGTGCTGCGGCGCGGGTTTTGGCGCAGCGCGCGTTGCGCAAGCTTGCGCGACGACAGGGGCGGACGGTTTGGCCGGCGGTTGGGATGTCGGCTTGAGCGGGGCGCTGACGGACGACTTCAGCGACACGCCGACAGGCGCCTTCGCTTTTGTCGTGACTTGCGACGCAGCTTGCGGCCTTGGCGGCGACGCAACTTGCGACGTGCCTTGCGGCCGCGCCGGCGCCTTCGCTGGCGCTCTCGCAGCGGACCCGGTTTGCGACGCTGTCGGCGCGGGACTCTGCGCCCTCACCGTCGGCTTCGCCTGAGCTTTCCCCGTCACGCCGAGCGGCGCATTCTTCGCTGCTTGCGGACGCGCGTTCAACGCGGCAGCCGCGGCGAGTGCCGCCGCGCGCACTTCGCCCGGCCGCCCCTCCGGCCGGCGCGGTTCGCGCACCAGATCCTCGAGGCCGAGCGGAAAGCGCTTTGCGCGCTCGCTGGTCATGAAGCGCCGCTGCCGGCGCGCGCCCAGTCGCGCGCTGCGGGCAGCATTTGCGTGTGGGTCAGGTCGAGTTGCAGCGGCGTAATGGACACCTGCCCGTTCGCCACAGCGTGGAAATCGGTGCCTTCGCTCGCATCGCGCGCGCTGCCCGACGGCCCGATCCAGTAGATCGGTTCGCCGCGCGGGTTGGTCTGGCGGATCACCGGCTGCGACGGATGCCGCTTGCCGAGACGGGTGATATGCCAGCCGTCGAGTTGCTCGTACGGCAGGTTCGGAATATTGACGTTCAGAAGCGGATGCCCCGGCAACGGCTGCTCGAGGTAGTGCGCGACGATCTCGGCGGCGACACGCGCGGCGTCTTCGAGATGCACCCAGTCTTTGTCGACCAGCGAGAAGGCGATCGCCGGCACGCCGAACATGATGCCTTCGGTGGCGGCGGCGACGGTGCCCGAATACAGCGTGTCCTCGCCCATGTTCTGGCCATTGTTGATGCCCGACACCACGAGGTCCGGCGTGTGGTCCAGCATGCCGGTCAGCGCGATGTGCACCGAGTCGGTGGGCGTGCCGTTGACGTAGTAGAAACCATTCGCCGAGCGCAGCACCGAGAGCGGCCGCGACAACGTCAAGGAGTTCGACGCACCGCTGCAGTTCTGCTCGGGGGCCATCACGGTGACGTCCGCGATCGGCTTGAGCGCTTCGTAAAGCGCGGCAAGGCCGGGCGCCAGATAGCCGTCGTCATTGCTGAGTAGGATTCGCATGCGGCGATTGTAACCGAGGAAAGATGGCAGGCGAACGACGCGGCAGGTGCCGCGCGCATCACAGGCAAAGCGCACGCGTGGGGCGCAGCGCCGACGGGTGCCGACCGCGCAAGCGGTCCGCTCGGCGCAGTAAAATCGTACGATCGTGCGGATTGTTTTACACTCAGAATGGTTGCGATGCCCCGAAGGACGTCCCTTGGGGAAGCCTGATCGATATGGAGACACGATGCGCGCGATTCGCTGTAATCAATACGGGCCGCCGGAAAGCCTGATCGTCGAAAATCTGCCGGATCCCGAGCCGTCGCCCGGCCACGTCGTGATCGACGTCAAAGCCGCGGCCGTCAATTTTCCCGACGTGCTGATCATCGAGAACAAATACCAGTTCAAACCACCGCTGCCCTTTACGCCGGGTTCGGAAGTCGCGGGCGTCGTGCGCGCGGTCGGCGCCGGTGTGACGCAGTTCAAGCCGGGCTCGCGCGTGGTCGCGTACACCGGCACGGGCGGCTTTGCCGAGCAGGCGCTGGCGCCGGCCGCGGCGTGCGTGCCGCTGGCGGACGGCGTCGACTTCGAAGTGGCCGCCGCGTTCACGCTCGCCTATGGCACGTCGCATCATGCCGTGGTCGATCGCGCCCAGTTGAAGGCGGGGGAAACGATGCTGGTGTTGGGGGCGGCAGGCGGCGTCGGGCTCGCCGCGGTCGAGATCGGCAAGGCGCTCGGCGCACGCGTGATCGCGGCGGCGTCGAGCGACGAGAAACTCGCCACCTGCGTGAAGCACGGCGCGGACGCCACCATCAACTACAGCACCGAGGATCTGCGCGAGCGCATCAAGGCGCAGACCGATGGCAAGGGCCCGGACGTGATCTACGACCCGGTCGGCGGTGTGTATGCGGAGCCGGCGTTTCGCAGCATCGGCTGGCGCGGACGTTATCTGGTGGTCGGCTTTGCGAACGGCGAGATCCCGAAGTTGCCGCTCAACCTGATGCTGCTCAAAGGCGCGAGTCTGGTCGGCGTGTTCTGGGGCGATTTCGCGAAACGTGAGCCGCAGCATAATCACGCCGCGTTCGAGCAGATGACCGGCTGGATCGGCGAGGGCAAGCTCAAGCCCTATGTATCGGAACGCTATTCGCTCGAAGACACCGGTCGCGCGTTGCGCAATATGGCGGAGCGGCGCGTGATTGGGAAAGTGGTGATCACGCCTTAGACGCGGTGCGCTCGCGTGGGCGGGAAACGCCGAAAGAAAACGGCGCGCGGTTTTCAAAACCGCGCGCCGTTTTTGTTGAGCCTTTGGGAATGTGAAGTTACGTTTGTTTCGGCTTCACCCACTGCACGACTACAGCTTTTCCGTGTCGCCCGACTTCGGCTGCCACTTCATCAGCCGCCGCTCGCCGATCCCAACAATGCCATCGAGAATCAACGCGAAAGCGGTCAGCACCAGAATCCCGGCGAACACGGTATTGATATCGAAGGTGCCTTCGGCTTGCAGAATCAGGTAGCCGACACCGCGCGCCGAGCCAAGATACTCCCCCACCACCGAGCCGACGAACGCGAGGCCCACCGAGGTATGCAGGCTCGAAAACACCCAGCTCATCGCGCTTGGCAGATAGACAAAACGCAGCAACTGCTTGCGGTTCGCGCCGAGCATGCGCGCGTTGGCGAGCACGACCGGGCTCACTTCCTTCACGCCCTGGTAGACGTTGAAGAACACGATAAAGAACACCAGCGTGACGCCTAACGCCACCTTCGACCAGATGCCGAGGCCGAACCACACACCAAAGATCGGCGCGAGAATCACGCGCGGCATCGAATTGGCCGCCTTGATATACGGGTCGAACAGCGCACTCGCGAGCGGCGAAAGCGCAAGCCACAGACCGACACCGAGCCCGAACGCGGTGCCGAGCACGAACGCGAGCACGGTTTCGACCAGCGTGATCCACAGGTGCAGATAGATCTCGCCGCCCGTGAACCACTCCCAGATGCGTTGAAGCACCTTCTGCGGCTCGCCGAAGAAGAACGCGGCCTTGTTCGGGTCGTCGAAATAGAATGGCGGCAGCAGCGTCGGACTGGTCAACACATACCAGAGCACGAAGCACAGCACGAGCAACAGCCACTGCCAGATCACCAGGTTCGCCCGGTTCGGGCGCAACGTCTTCCACATGACTCGATTTGCCTTAGACGATTGATCGATGCAACTCGCGAACACCACTGACTACTGAATGCATCGATTGACACAACTGACTACTGAACGCAGCTACTGAACACAGCTACTGAACACAGCTAGCGAACGCAGCAACGAGACGCCAACGCGTCCCTCGACTGCGCCGCGATCCGACCATGGCCGCACTGACGGCTCCCACTGCTAGCCCGCGCTTAAACCGCCGTGAGTTGCTGCTGGTAACCCTTGAGCACCTCATCGCGCAGCACGCTCCAGATCTGCGCATGCAACTCGACGAACCGCGGGTGCGCGCGAATCTCGGCGACGTCGCGCGGACGCGGCAAATCGATCGTGAATTCGCCGATCGGATGCGTGCCCGGCCCGGCTGACAACACCACCACGCGATCGGACATCGAGATCGCTTCGTCGAGATCGTGCGTGATGAACAACACCGCCTTGCGTTTCGCTGCCCACAGGTCGAGCAGCTCGTTTTCCATCAGCTGACGCGTCTGGATATCCAGCGCGGAAAACGGCTCGTCCATCAGGATGATGTCGGGATCGAGGATCAACGTCTGCGCCATCGCAACGCGCTTACGCATGCCGCCCGACAGCTGATGCGGATAGCGGTCGCCGAATCCGCCGAGACCGACCCGCTTCAACCACTCGTCGGCCTTGCTGCGCGCTTCGGCCGGCGGCACGCCATGAAATGCCAGGCCGGCCATCACGTTGTCGATAGCCGAGCGCCAGGGCATCAGGGCGTCGGCCTGAAACATGTAGCCGGCACGACGGTTGATTCCCTTGAGCGGCTCGCCGAATACATTGATCGTTCCGGAAGACGGCTCCAGCAAACCCGCGCCGACGTTCAGCAAGGTGGACTTGCCACAACCGGTCGGGCCGACCACCGAAACGAATTCGCCAGGCGCGATGCGCAAGGTCGTATCTTTGACCGCCGTATAGCGCTGCGCGCGGTTGTCCCGCGCAGCGAACGTGCAGGTGATGTTGTCGAGCGCCAGGGCGGCAACGGTCATGGTTCGGCTCGCTTGCAGGATCGGTTTCGGTTTGTCATGTCGTCATGACGTCGGTAGTCGAGGTGAACGCGGCGCCTGCCGCCCTCGACGCCACACTCACGGTGCTCAGGCCTTGACCGTCGTCAGTGCTTTCTTCACGAAGTCGTTGGTCCATGTCTTCGACAAATCGATCGGCTTGCCCTGCACGTTCGGATCGAACGCCTGCAAGGTCTTTAGTGAGGTGGCCGGGCCATCGGCAGGCATCAGGCCGTCCGGCGACATCGCCTCCTTCACGTGCTGCCATGCGTCCAGATACACCGCGCGGTCGCCGAGCAGATAGCCTTCCGGCACCGTGCTGATCAGTTCGCTGCCGGTCGCCGTTTGCAACCACTTGAGCGCGCGCACCATCGCATTGGTCAAAGCCTGCGTGGTGTTCGGATTCTTCGTGATGAAACTCTGCGACGCATACAGGCAACCCGCCGGCATATTGCCGCCGAACACGCTGCGCGTATCGGCAAGTGTGCGCGTGTCCGACACGACGCGAATGTCGCCGG
This sequence comes from Paraburkholderia sp., assembly GCF_034668105.1. Lineage (GTDB taxonomy): Bacteria > Pseudomonadota > Gammaproteobacteria > Burkholderiales > Burkholderiaceae > Paraburkholderia. The sequence goes on from NZ_JAXDPY010000476.1 coordinate 10,087, forward strand.
TGCGTTCGAGTTTGGTCATTACCGGATCGAGATTGGCGATCGCGTCGATCTGGCCGGACTGAAGCGCCGCGATCGCGCCCGCCCCGGCACCCACGCCGATGAACGCGACGTCTTTCGCGGTCAACCCGGCCTTCGCCAGCACGAAACTCGCCATGATCGAGGTCGACGAACCCGGCGCGGTCACGCCGATTTTCTTGCCCTTCAGATCGGCGATCGACTTGTAGTTCGGCATCGCCTTCTTCGACACCGCGAGCACGATCTGCGGGGCGCGCCCTTGCAGCACGAATTCACGGAACGCCTGCTTTTGCGCCTGCAACAGCAAGGTGTGCTCGAATGCACCGGACACCACATCGGCACTGCCACCCACGGCGGCCTTCAGTGCTTGCGAGCCGCCGGCAAAATCCGAGATTTCGACCTCGAGCCCTTCGTCCTTGAAGTAATTGCGGCGCTCAGCAATCGTGAGCGGCAAGTAATAGAACAGGTTCTTGCCGCCGACGGCGATCGCGACCTTGGTGGTTTCGGGTTTGCCCTGCGCGAAAGCGAGCGGCGCGGCGGTGAACGTGGCGCCCGCGAGCGCTGCGGTACCGGCGAGGAAGGTTCTGCGTTGCATGGTCTATTGTCTCCAAACTTTTGTTGTCTTTTTTGCCGCGGCGCGCGCGGGCGCCGTGGATGCATCCGGGTTTGCCTGAGCGCTCGCGGCGGGCGCATGGCCTGCCGTGCAACAGCCGCACAGCCGTTACTCACGCGGCGACAGATCCAGGCGCACGCTCACTCACACAATCTGTTGCGCGTGCAACCTCGCAATGTGGTCTGAATCATAACCTAGCGATTGCAGGACTTCATCGGTATGTTCACCCAGTTCGGGGCCTAACCAGCGCGTTTCGCCGGGGGTTTCCGAGAGTTTGGGGGTCACCGACGGGAGCGTGATTTCTTTGCCGTCGTGCCATTTGAAGCGCTGGATCATCTGGCGCGCCATGAATTGCGGATCGGTGAACATGTCCGCGACGCTGTAAATGCGGCCGACCGGCACGTCGGCGGCGTTCAGCACGGCGAGCGCTTCGTCGATGGTGCGCGTGGCGAGCCATGCGGCGATTGCGCCGTCGATTTCCTGGGTCCGCGGCACGCGGCCGTCGTTGTGCGCAAGCGCGGGATCGTTCGCCAGGTCTTCGCGTTCGATCGCGATCATCAGGCGCTTGAAGATCGGGTCGCTATTGCCGCCGATCACGATGCTGCCATCGCGGCAGGGATACGTGTTCGACGGCACGATGCCCGGCAGCGACGCGCCGGTGCGCTCGCGCACCATGCCGTACACGCCGTATTCCGGCACCACGCTTTCCATCATGTTGAAGACCGCCTCGTACAACGCGACGTCGACGACCTGCCCTTTGCCACCGTTCACCTGCTTGTGATGCAGCGCCATCAACGCGCCGATCACGCCGTGCAGCGCGGCGATCGAATCGCCGATGGAAATGCCGATGCGCGGCGGCGGCAAATCCGGATAGCCGGTGATGTGCCGCAGACCGCCCATCGACTCGGCGATCGCGCCGAATCCAGGCCGGTCGCGATACGGCCCGGTCTGGCCATAGCCGGACAGACGCACCATCACGAGCCCGGGGTTGTCCGCCGACAGGACGTCATAACCGAGGCCGAGCTTCTCCAGCAAACCGGGCCGGAAATTTTCAACGACGATATCCGCTTCTTTCGCCAGACGCCGCACGATCTCCTTGCCCTCTTCGGCTTTCAGATTGATCGTGACGGATTTCTTGTTACGCGCCTGAACGGCCCACCATAGCGACGTGCCGCCGGCTTCCGGATAAAGCTTGCGCCATTTGCGCAGCGGATCGCCACCCTTCGGGTCTTCGATCTTGATGACATCGGCGCCGAACTCGCCGAGAAAACGCGCGGCGAACGGGCCGGCGATCAGCGTGCCGAGTTCGAGCACCTTGACGCCGGCAAGCGGGCCTTTAGGTGTGTCGGTGACGCCTGGGTCTGGGGTGACGCTCATGTGTCTCCTCTGTGTTTCTGTCTCTGTGTTTCTGTTCCTGGACACGCGCGGAGCGAGAGGTGCAAGGCGTTGTAGTGAGGCCCGTACCTTACTCATGCCTCCCGTGCCTTATTCAGGTCTGGCGCGACACGCTAATGCCGCATCGTGCCACGTCACGCTACATCGAGCGCCGGTCGAGCATCGCTCGCGCGATCGTGCCGGCGTCCACATACTCAAGTTCGCCGCCCACCGGCACGCCGCGCGCGAGGCGCGTCACGGCAAGGCCGCGCGCCTTGAGCGTCTGCCCGAGGTAATGCGCGGTGGCCTCGCCTTCGTTGGTGAAATTGGTTGCGAGCACGACTTCCTTGACGATGCCATCCGACGCGCGCTTGACCAGCCGGTCGAAATGGATTTCCTTCGGGCCGATGCCGTCGAGCGGACTGAGCCGCCCCATCAGCACGAAATAAAGACCGCGATAGGTCATGGTCTGTTCGAGCATGATCTGGTCGGCGGGCGTCTCGACGACGCACAACAACGCCGGATCGCGCTCCTCATCGAGGCAGACCTCGCAGATCTGCGCTTCGGTAAAGGTGTTGCACTTCTCGCAATGCTGCAGATGTTCGGTCGCGAACAGCAACGAGCGGCCGAGTTTTTCGGCACCGTCACGATCGTGCTGCATCAGGTGATACGCCATGCGTTGCGCGGATTTAGGCCCGACCCCGGGCAGCACGCGCAGCGCTTCGACGAGCGCCGACAAGGCGGAAGGTTGTTTCATGCGAATCGGCTGTGTCGAAGTGGGAGTTGCCCGGTATGGCCCAGTATGCGGGTGCTTGTTGCGATTGCTTGTTGCAGTTGCTTGTTGCGGTTGCTTCTATCAGCTCGGCAGCGCCTCGGGAAGGCATGCCCGACGAACGAACTGAACTGCACGGATGCAATCTTGAACGAACTGCGAACTGCGAACTGCGAGCTACGAACTACGAACTACGAACTACGAGCTACGAGCTACGAGCTACGAGCTAGCATTCAAACGGGCGTGGCTCGCGTATTCAACTCACGCCGCCCCTCAAAAGCAACGGCGTGAATTCCTTCCTGCAGCGACGTCGCTTAGAACGGCAGCTTGAAGCCCGGC
>NZ_JAXDPY010000477.1:0-2871 GCF_034668105.1 Paraburkholderia sp.
GTTCCGGTTTTCGTCAGCGAACGGCTGCAGTCGGCAACCGGCGCCTACGCTTTCGGCAAGGGCACCCTTCCGATCGAATCGGAGGTCGGCGCCTATATGGAAGCGATCGAGTCCTACTTCTCAGAGCCAGGCGTCGCACAAATAGAGACAAGATGGGGTTGGCCGTGCGAGCTGTCAGGCGTCGGCGGGGACCGGGACCCGATCCTTGAATTCGCGCCGAAGTTCGATCGCCGCGCCGATCCCAATCAGGCCTTGTTGCTTGCCCGCGCACAGGACGTGGAAAGCGGCGCCCAAGGCTGGATACCGGCCGAGCTGGCGTTCAATCCCGCCCCCCATGCCGGCACACCGCTCTACGGCTCGTCGAACAATGGCCTCGCGTCCGGCAACACCGTGCTGGAAGCCAGCATTCACGCGCTCTACGAGTTGATCGAGCGCGACATCTGGTCGATCGAATTCGTCCGCAACCGCTCGGCCCGCGTTACCGGCGATGGCCTGCCGGGTGAGGTCCACAATATCGTCGAGACCGCCGCCCGCAACGGGTTGCGGCTGGTGATTCGCTACGTCCCCAATGACTATGGCATCCCGTTCTTCGCTGCATTCCTGTTCGACCCGAATAACCTCGAACGCCGCTTTTTCAATGGCGGCTGGGGATGCCATCACGACCGCCGGATCGCACTAACGCGTGCGGTCACGGAGGTCGCGCAAAGCCGTCTGGCCTTCCTGCATGGCGGACGCAAACCGGAAAGATGGGACGATCCCCTCGCGGAAACCGATCGCGTGAAACAGCAAATCGGGACCGCTTCGAGCAAGACGCCGTCTATCCGGTTCGAGGACATTCCGGAGCAGCCCGTGGCCAGCCCATTGACCGCACAGTGGGCCGCGGCGCTCGACTGTCTACGACGCGTCATTGACCGGCCGATTTACCAGATAATCTACACACCATCCGAAGGACCACTCCACGTGGTACGGCTGATCGTGCCGCTGCTGGAGCATTTCTCCCGATCGACGATGCGCATAGGTCCCAGAATGCAGGCGGAACTCGAGGCTCACACGAACGAAATGGAGGAAATCGCCTGACAAGGCGTGGCCCGAGCGATCGCATTCAATTTGCCGAAGTTCAACGAAGTCAAACCCAGGCGACATCGACCAGCCCGGCCGGCGAGCTGTTCAGGCCGGATCAGACCAAGCCCGACAATGCGCAAGACTCGATCCTCGATCAGGCCCCTCCTGGCTGCACATAGCAGAATACGTATCCGCCGCGGCTTAGGAATACGACGCCGTGCCCGGTCGGATTTGCTTTGTCCCACTTGAGTTTGTTGTTCGGAATTTCAACTTCGGTTCCGACGTCGATATGAGGCCTGCCACGCGGTTCGTCGGGCCGGTCGTCGGTTATGGTGACGTAGGTCTTGCCGTCCCTGACATGGACCTCATCGGCCCAATAAGCGTCGGCCTCGCCACAACATGATGCGTTTGGTGCGTCCGGCTGCATTAAAGCCTGATACCATTCCCGAATCTCCGGATCGACGGCTTCCCACTGTCCAAGATCACGCGCCTCTACGTTACCGACAAGGCAACCGAAAATGCCGAGACATAGGAGGATGTGTTTCATCCATGCGCTCCCGCGTTAGTCCCGGCAGCAACAGCAAAGCAATGATCGTGCCGAAATTGTTGCGGCGCAGTAACGCCGATGGATGAATCGAGCGGTCAGGCCGGGAAGACCGAATCAGGCAGAGCTTCCAAGGGGTTGATGCCGCGCGTAAAAACCTGGGCGCGTCGGCTTCGGCGCGATTCACACGCCATCTTTCTGGCCTCGCGCGATCCGCGAGTGCCGTGGGCCATCAAGCTCCTCGCGTTGGCCGTCGCGGGCTACGCGTTGTCGCCGATCGATCTTATTCCGGACTTCATCCCCGTGCTGGGCTATCTGGACGACCTGATCATCGTGCCGCTCGGCATCTGGCTCGTGGTCGCTCTGATACCCGAAGAGGTGATGCGCGAGTGTCGCGCCGTGGCAAGCGCGGCCGCGCAGCGTCCGGCCAGCAAGGTTGCGGCGGCCGTCATCGTCGCGCTGTGGATTTCAGGCGCGGCGTTGCTGGGCTGGATCGCGTTGGTCCACTGGCGCGTCTGACAAGACACGCTCATCACAGGGCACGACGGCCTCCACCGTCACCCCGCCATCAGCGGACGCCACGGTCACGGTGCCACCCAATGCCATCACGCGCTCACGCATGCCAACGAGCCCATGGCCGAGCTTGTGATCGCGGAGCAGGCCGCTGCCATTGTCGCGCACGCGCACCAGAACCGATCCGCGGCGATCTCGCGTTGCCGCTGAAGGCAGATCCGCCGGCTCGATGGTCACATCGACGCGGGTCGCGTCCGCGTGGCGGAAAACATTGGTCAAGGCTTCCTGGACGATGCGGTAAATCGTCAAATCGGCGGTTTCTCCCGGCTCGCCGAGCGACGGAGAAATCGCGGTTTCGATGACGACCTCGGGGTGCGCCTCGCGCCACAGCCGCAACAGCGCGCTGAGCGCCTCGCGCAGGCCGAGCTCGGCGAGCCCGACAGGCCGCAGCTTTTCGAGAATGCGGCGGTTGAACTGTTGCAGGGCATTGACCTGTTCCCAGATCGCGCTGCCGTGCTTGCGCATGGACGCGACGTCCGGTTCACCGTTTTCCGCGATACGCATCAGCGAACTGATGTGTGCACGCAGTGCGAAAAGATGCGGGCCGAACTCATCATGCAGTTCTCGCGCAATCTCCTTGCGCTCGACGTCCTGCAGCGACACGACGCGTTCGGCAAGCCGCCGCTTGTCCTCCACCGCGTCCCCTAACGCGGCCGCAAGATGATTGAGCTTGCTGCCTATGGCGGCGAGTT
>NZ_JAXDPY010000478.1:0-12066 GCF_034668105.1 Paraburkholderia sp.
CCGCTTATGAGCTGGCGGTGTGAGCGGCTTTCTTTGCTTATCTTTCTTTGCCGCGGCAAAGAAAGTAAGTGCCGCCCCGCACAGGGGCAACGCTAATAGACCAATAAGAAATCAAGGAAAGGCCAAAGAGCCAATTCAAGGAAAGGCCAAAAACCGAGATCAAGGAAAGGCCAAAAAGCCCAGATCAAATTACATGAAGAAGATGCCGCACGCACTGCAGCAGTCAATGAGAGCAAGATCAACGACCCAAACGCTTCGTCATGAAATGAAATAACTCAACGCGCTCCCAGCGCCTCACTCAACATCTCGACGAACGCCTTGACCCGCGCCGTCATCTGCAACTGCTGCGGGTATACCGCATAAATATCGGCACCCGGCGTACGGTACTCCGGCAGTACCTGAATCAGGCGGCCATCGGCCAGATACTCCGCGATATCCCATTCCGCCCGCATCAGAATGCCGTGGCCGTCCAGCGCCCACTTCACCGCGATCTCGCCGTCATTGGTGGTGAGGTTGCCGCGCACGCGAACCGTCTCGGTCTGTTCGGTCGAACCGCGTCCGGTAGTCAGACGCCATAGCCCGTAGCCGTCATCCCCCTGACGAATCCCGATGCAGTTGTATTGCGAGAGCTCCGCCGGACTGCGTGGCGCGCGCCTTTCGGCGAAATACGCGGGCGCTGCGCAAAGCAACCGCCGGTTCGACGCGACCCGGCGCGCAATCACGCGTGCATCCGGCGGTTCGCCGAAGCGCACGCAAACGTCGAAGGCGTCGTCGCTAATGGGCGGCGGGTCGACAGAAAGCTGCAATTGCACGTCCACCTCGGGAAAGCGCCTCACAAACCGGGATATTAGCGGCGCCACATGACTGCGGCCGAACCCGAGCGTCGCGTTCACGCGCAGCAGGCCTTTCGGCGCCGCTTGCGCGCCGCCAAGCAACTGCGCGAGATCATCCATCTCGCTGAGAATGCGCCGCGCTCGCGTCAGATAGAGTTCGCCTTCCGGCGTGAGACTCATGCGCCGTGTAGTGCGATTGACGAGCGACACGCCCGCACGCAATTCCATTTGCGACAGATGCTTGCTCACGGCCGCCGTACTCAACCCGAGCTCACGCGCGGCCGCCGTCAGGCTGCCGCTTGTAGCGAGCGTGGAGAAGAAGGCGAGGTCGTCCGCTTGTATCGACGAGGTCATGTTGAGGAGGCTATTGGGCAGCTTGGTGAGCAGGGCGCTAACTAGCCCATGACCGCCCATTATTAACTCAAGGTTAATGATGCTTTAAGTCTAGCAGCGTTTGCGCGCGCGGTCAGTGTTCTAGGATGCTGCCATACGTTCAACCTCATGGAGACGCCAGTGAAGACCTACCACATCGCAACCATTCCCGGCGACGGCATCGGCAAGGAAGTCGTGCCCGCGGGCCAACAGGTTCTCGAAGCGATTGCCGCGCGAAGCGACGCCTTCAGATTCGAGTTCGAGAACTTCGATTGGGGTGGCGACTTTTATCGTCAGCATGGCGTAATGATGCCGGCCGATGGGCTGGACGCGATTCGCAACAAGGACGCGATTCTGTTCGGCTCGGCGGGCGACCCGCATATTCCCGATCATGTGACGCTCTGGGGTTTGCGCCTGAAGATCTGCCAGGGCTTTGATCAGTACGCGAATGTGCGCCCCACGCGCATCCTGCCGGGCATCGACGCACCGTTGAAGCGCTGCGGGCCGAAGGATCTCGACTGGGTCATCGTTCGCGAGAACTCGGAGGGCGAGTACTCCGGCGTCGGCGGCCGCGCGCACCAGGGCCATCCGCTCGAAGTGGCCACGGACGTTTCGATGATGACCCGCGCGGGCGTCGAGCGCATTCTCCGGTTCGCGTTTCGCCTCGCCCAGTCGCGCCCGCGCAAGCTGCTGACGGTGATCACCAAGAGCAATGCGCAACGTCACGCGATGGTCATGTGGGACGAGATCGCGCTGGAAGTATCGAAGGAGTTTCCCGACGTCAAGTGGGACAAGGAACTTGTCGACGCTGCGACGGCCCGCATGGTCAACCGTCCCGCAACCCTCGACACGATTGTCGCGACGAACCTGCACGCTGACATTCTCAGCGATCTGGCAGCGGCCTTGGCCGGCAGTCTCGGCATCGCGCCGACCGCGAATCTGGATCCCGAGCGCCGCTATCCGTCGATGTTCGAGCCGATTCACGGCTCCGCTTTCGACATCATGGGCAAAGGTCTCGCGAATCCGGTCGGCACATTCTGGTCGGTCGTGATGATGCTAGAACATTTTGGCGAGACGGCCGCCGCCCAGCGATTGATGAATGCCATCGAGCGCATCACGGCTGACCCGGCGCTGCATACCGGCGACCTCGGCGGCACGGCCACGACAGCGCAGGTGACCGATGCGGTATGTGCCATCCTCGCAGCGGAACCGGCGGCGCAGTTCAAGGCTGCCTGAGCACGTCGTACACAGCGCGGAACACGCCACGCGCAGCCGACAGCGCGTGCGTTACACAAAAACATAACGCCCGGACCAACCCGTCACGGGCGGTTAAAAGTACGGAGACAGGCATGACCAATGAATTGCAAGCCCGTGTGGTTCGCAAGCTGACGTGGCGCATTTTGCCCTTCGTCATGCTGCTGTACTTTGTGAGCTTCCTCGATCGTGTGAACGTCGGCTTCGCGGCGCTGACGATGAACAAGGACCTCGGCCTCTCGCCAACCATGTTCGGCCTCGGCGGCGGCATCTTCTTTCTCGGATACTTTCTGTTCGAAGTACCGTCGAACCTCATTCTCAACAAGGTCGGTGCGCGCATCTGGATTGCACGCGTGATGGTGACTTGGGGGTTGGTGTCGGCGGCTTCCGCGTTTGTCGTCGGACCGAACTCGTTCTACACGCTGCGTTTCCTGCTCGGTGTGGCGGAAGCGGGTTTCTTCCCGGGCATCATCCTCTATCTCAGCCAGTGGTTTCCCGCGCGACAGCGCGCGGTTGCGGCGGCTGCGTTCATGGCGGCCGCGCCTTTGTCGACGGCAATCGGCTCGCCCATTTCAGGCGCCCTCATGCAGATGCCGGCGCTGTTCGGTTTGAAAGACTGGCAATGGCTGTTCATCATCGAAGCGATTCCCGCTGTCGTCCTGGGATTCGTGGTTTTGAAAGCGCTCACCGATTCGCCGGAAAAGGCGAGGTGGCTCGCCGCGGATGAGAAGGCGTGGCTCATCGCGACCTTGCGCGAAGAGCGCGCGGGACGCGAGTCTCAGGCCGGGCACGCGGACGGCGCGCTCGCGGCGTTGCGCGACCCGCGCGTGTGGATCATGTCGATGATTTACTTCGGTACGTCCGCGGGGCTTTATACGCTCGGGCTGTGGGCGCCGCTGATCATCCGTCAATTCGGTTTTAGCGCGCTTGGCACTGGCGCATTGAATGCAATTCCCAGCGTGCTGGCTGTGGTCGGCATGGTGATGTGGGCTCGCCATTCGGATCGCACTGGCGAGCGCACGTGGCATGTGGTGATTCCATGCGTTATGGCGGGCGTCGGGCTCGCATGGGCCGGCTTTGCGGATACCGCCGTTGCAGTGGTGCTCGCGCTGATCCTCGTGAACGTGGGCATTAGCGCGGCCAAGGCGCCGTTGTGGGCCATGCCGAGCACCTTTCTCTCGGGCGCCGGCGCAGCGGCCGGTATCGCGATGATCAACTCGCTCGGCAATCTCGGCGGTTTTGTCGGACCGTTTGCAATTGGGTGGCTGAAGAGCGTGACGGGGGGCTATGCGGCCGGGCTTTATGTAGTGGCGGCGAGTCTCGCGGTATCCGCCATACTTGCCCTGGCTGTCGGCCGGCGCGGATATCGGACGGCGCCCGCGCCGCAATGATCTGGTGGTGCGAACCTGTGCCTGACGGAGAACAGGCATGAGCATCTCTTACGAGAACATTGCGCCGAACAGAATCGGGATGAGAATCGATGGCGTTCTCGCTAAAGATGGGTTTTAGGGGCTTCATGATTTTCCGTGCCTGAATCGACTACGCTTCGTTGTTAGCGACCCGATATGCAGGCACGTCACATGGCATCCAAACATGAAGTCAAACGGTACAGAGCCAATCTCTCTGATGAACTCCATAGCGCCGCACTCTATGACACGCTTGCGAAAGTCGAGAAGGACGACACGCGCAAGCAGGTCTACAGTGAGCTCGCGAAGTCGGAGCACGATCATGCGCAGGTCTGGGCCGATAAGCTGAGAGCGAACGGCATCCAGCCGAAGGGCAGCGGCCAGGCCGTGAAGACGCGCTTGATGAAAACACTGGTGCGCGTGTTCGGCGCGGGTTTCGTGTTGCCCACGCTCGCCGCGGCCGAATACGCTGACCGTAATAAGTACCAGGGGCAGCCGGACGCGGGCCGCATGTCGGCCGACGAGCATCACCACGCGGAAGTGGTCCAGACCCTGGCTCACGGTGGTGGTGACCCGGACCTGTCGCAAGGTGCGCGCATTGCCGCGGCGGAGTCGTGGCATAGGGGCGTTTCGTCGGGTAACGATCTGCGCGCGGCCGTGCTCGGTGCGAACGACGGTCTTGTTTCGAACTTCTGTCTGATCATGGGTGTGGCCGGTGCGGGAACCGGCACCAAGGCGATCCTGCTCACGGGGCTCGCCGGCCTGATCGCCGGTGCGTGTTCGATGGCATTGGGTGAATGGCTGTCGGTGACCAATGCGCGCGAACTGGCCACGACCCAGATTGCTAAAGAAGCGGAAGAACTGGAGACGTCGCCGGAAGCCGAAGAGCACGAGCTGGCGCTGATCTATCGCGCGAAGGGTCTTGACGCGATCGAGGCCAAACGGGTGGCATCGCAGATGATGCGCGACAAGGACAAGGCGCTCGATACGCTGACGCGTGAGGAACTCGGGCTCGACCCCGCCGAGCTGGGTGGCAATCCATGGTCCGCGGCGGGGGTCTCGTTTTGCCTGTTCTCGATCGGCGCAATTTTTCCGGTGATGCCGTTCCTGTGGACCCATGGGCTTAGCGCGGTCGTGCAATGCGTCGTCCTTAGCGCGCTTGCGCTCGCGTCCATTGGGGTCTTTACCTCGCTATTCAACGGACGCAGCGCGGGGTTCTCCGCGATGCGGCAGATCGTCATCGGTCTCATTGCCGCGGGATTTACATTCGGCGTTGGCAAGCTATTGGGCGTGTCGATCTCGTGACAGGGAATTTGTGCGTGTGCGGCAGGAGCAAGCTGGACGGATCGGCCGGCATGCTGATAAGCGATCCAGGCGAACGATTGCTCGATTTCGATCGCTACTGCAACTGTGGGGTCAGATTCAACCCCGTTTGGGGCGCCGTAGCGCATCTGCTGACCGAGGTGGCGTGACCGGGACGATGCAGAAGGGGCAGCGTGGTTCACCCGGACAGCGGCCTTGGCCCGACCTTACCCGATGATGTATTTCGTCCGGATTGGCGTGGTCGGGATGGAGGGAGGACGGCGTGCGGAACCTCAGCCTTCCTTAAGGTGAAGTTGCTAGCATGTCGCGTCTGGGGACGCAGATGGCCCGGCAGATGTTTTCTGCGTCGCGGGCCGCTCGTGTTATCGAATACAACGATACGCTGAAAAAACGGGAGATCGGAGTGGTTAATGTCAACGCAAATACGCGGCCAGCCTATGACGCGGTCGCGCGCTCGCTCCACTGGCTTACCGTCTTATTGATCGGGATGCAGTTCGTGATCGGTTGGACGATGCCCGACATGCACAAGGACACGCAGCCCGTTGGCCTGATCGCGTGGCACCTTGGCGTAGGCTCGACACTTGTCGCCGTGACGGTGGTCAGGGTGCTCTGGCGGCTGGGCCATAAGCCTACGCCGGACCACTTGCCGCCGGTACTGAGCATCCTCTCGGGCGTCACGCATCTTCTGCTTTATGCTGCCTTGATCGTGGTGCCCGTGCTCGGCTGGATCAACGCATCCTCGCGCGGATGGACGGTTCGCTTGCTGGGTGTCGTGCCGTATCCGGCACTGAGCGCTCCGGGCTCGGCGTTCGGCCATGAAATGGGCGATGTGCACGGCATCCTCGCATGGGTGCTTCTCGCGCTGATCGGTCTGCACGTCGGCGCAGCTTTGTTCCATCGCTTTGTTCTGAGAGACCATGTATTGCAGCGGATGCTGCCTACATCAGCGCCCTCAGGAAGGCGCCATGCCGACCGAGACTATTGAGGTCTGACAGTAGACGCGCCTGGGATGAAGAATCCCATCGCATCTCCTGCCGCTTCCCCCAATGAATTGATCGAGCCGGGCGCTCCTGCTCATCCACTCGCGCTACAAGTCCCTCAGGCATTTAAGGCGTTTCAGTTTTTATCGACAATCGGGAACGCTGCTTCTCGACCTGCGTGCTCCGAAGGCGCCGCTCGCTTCAGTGTGGCGACGAACGGCATATCCGGTTTCATGATAAAAGTCAGCAGTACGCCGCAAGCCATCACGCCGATGGACAGCAGAAAAGTGACATTCCAATTCCCCAGTCTGTCGATCAGATAGCCCGCCACAACCGGGCTGACGATCGCTGCCGTGAAGCCCGTTCCGCTCATGATGCCGCTGGCCGTGCCAGAGCGGTCATAAGCGATGTCCATCGGAATAGCCCACATGGGTCCGATATTCATTTCGTTGAAGAACATCGCCGCGGCCAGAAAAATCAGCGAATACATCGGTTCGTGGATCAGCACCACCGGGATCAGCGACAAGCCGGTCATGGTCATGCAGAACGCTACCAGGGCGCTGCGCGCGAGCTTCAGGTTGCCGGTGCGTCGAAGCAGCTTATCGCTGATGAGGCCGCCGATCAGATCGCCGAACACACCGGCGACGAAAACCCCTGACGTGAAAATGACCGCCTTCCTGATGTTCAGATGGAAGCTATGCATGAAGTAGAGCGGCATCCAGTCGAGCATCAGCCAGAGGATCCAGTTGTAGCAAAAGTACACGGCGGAGACAGGCAGCAGGCGACGATAGAGACGCGCCCAGGTGCCGGGCACTTCCACCGGACGAACTCTCGGCGGTGGCAGGCTCTCAATTTCGCCGGCGGTGATGCGCGGATGGTCCGCGGGTTTTTCGGTGTAGCTCACGTACCATAGGACCAGCCAGCCGAAACTCAGCGCGCCGAGCAGGTAGAAGGCGAACCGCCAGTCGAACGCAGTCATCAGCGCCAGCACCAGCATTGGCGCCACCGCATTGCCGAGCCGCGCCGTCGAGTGAGTGATACCTTGGGCCATGCCGCGCTTGTCCTTCCTCACCCATGACGCCATGGCGCTGGTGGAAGCGGGGAAGGTGGCGCCTTCGCCCAGGCCCAGCAGCAGCCGCGCCGCGACGAGCGTGGCGAAGCCGCCGGCGAAGCCCGTCAGGGTTGTCGCCACGGCCCAGATGAAGGCACACGCGATCAGCGTGCGCTTGGCGCCGAAGCGATCGCTGACCCAGCCGCCGATGAACTGGAAGATCACGTACGGGTATGCGAAAGCCGAGAAAACGAAGCCGAGCTGCGTGTTGCTCAGCCCGAGTTCGGATTTGAATTGCCCTGCCGCGGTGCTGATGTTGACGCGATCGACGTAGGTGATGAAGTACATCAGGCACAACATCAACAGGACGGTAGTGGTCGCCTTGAGCTGTATTCGTTTCATGTCTCACTCCACATTGTTCGTTGTTATTTTTTCGACGATCCCGAAGTAAAGGCGACCACGGCGTCTTTGAAACGGGCGCTGCCGTACACCTCTTCGATCAGATCTTCGTCGTCGAGCCGCTGTTCGACGACGATGCGGCGCAGGCTTTCCTTCACGGCCTTCTGCGTGACCGGCGAAAGTGCGATTAGCCGCTGCGCGAGCGTTTGGGCGTCGTCCTGCAGTGCGCCTTGCGAGCACACGCCATAGACATAGCCGCACGCTAGCGCTTCTTGCGCGGTGAGGTATTCGGCGAGCAGCAACATCTTCTTGACCTGAGGCACGCCGAGCGCCGCATACAGTCGTGCGATGTTGCGCGACGACAGCGTGTTGGAGAGCGTCTTCGCGATCGGCGCGCCGAAGCGCGAGCCGTCGCTACAGAGCCGGAAATCGCAAGCCGTTGCCAGTGCCAGGCCGCCGCCGACGGCCCACCCGTCGATCACGGCAATCGTGGGCACCGCAATGCGTTCGACGGTGTCGATCACCCGCTCGACGAAGGCCTCGTAGGCCACGCCATCGCGGCCGGTGCGGAAGTCTTTGAAATACGCGATGTCGGTGCCTGACATGAATGACTTGCCGCCCGCGCCCCGGAACAGGACGCAGCGTACGCCGCTGTTGTCGACGCACTCGGCGATCAAGGTCAACAGCGACTCGTACATATCGAGCGTCATTGCGTTATGCCGCTCAGGGCGGTCGATCACGATCTCCGCTACACCCGACTGATGAATCGTGAGGCTGACGAGTTCGCTCATGGTGCCGTCCCGTCGATCTCGGCGAAGATCTCGTCGTTATGCTCGCCCAGCAGCGGCGGATGACGACGCACCGTCTGCGGCGTGCCCAGCATCTTGACGGGAAAGCCAATGTTCTTGACCTTGCCTTCGTTCGGGTGATCGATCTCCATGCACATGCGACGATGCGTGGCGTGCTCGCTCCCGAACGCCTCGGGATAGGACAGGATCGGGCCGGCCGGGATTCCGGCGGCGAGCATCGCGTCGACCCAGGCGGCGCTGTCGCGCTTCGCGAATTCCTGCTCCAGGGCTTCGATCAGGGCCTCGCGATTCTTCAGTCGCAGCGACACGCTCGCATAGTCGGCGTGAGCGACCAGGTCCGGGCGCTCCAGCAGTTCGCACAGCTTCGTCCAGAGTTTCTGATTGGTGGCGCCCATCACGAAGTAGCCGTCTCGCGCCTTCACGGCCTGGTAGGGCGCGCTCATCTTGTTACTGGTACCGAGGGGCGTCGGCGGCACGCCCGTGCCCCAGTATTCCGACATGTCCCAGATCGAAAAGGCCATCACCGAATCGAACAGCGACGCGTCGATGTGCTGGCCCTCGCCGGTTTTCTGCGCGCCAATGTAGGCAGACAGCAGGCCGTAGACCGCGAACAGCGCGCAGCCGATGTCGGCCACGGGTACGCCGGCCTTGACGGGTTTGCCGCCCTTGTAGCCGGTCACGCTCATCACGCCGGACATGGCCTGTGCCATGAGATCGAACCCTGGCCTCGAGGCCCACGGTCCGCTTTGCCCGAAGCCGGAGATGCTGACGTAGACAATCTTCGGATTGATCGCCTTGATCGACTCGTAGTCGATACGCAGACGCTGCACCACGCCCGGACGGTAGTTTTCGACGATCACGTCGGCGGTCCTGGCAAGCTTGTAGAAGAACTCGCGACCTTCGTCGCTCTTGAGGTCGAGTGTCAGCGAGCGCTTGTTGCGGTTCATGTTCAGGAAGCCCATGCTGTCAGGCCCCTTCATCTTGAAGCCCATCGCGCCGCGGGTCTGGTCGCCTTCGGGCGGCTCCACCTTGATTACGTCCGCCCCCATATCGGCCAGCAGCATGCAGGCGAAGGGGCCCGCCATGACCTGGCTGACGTCCAGCACGCGGATGCCTTGCAGCGGCAGATGCTTCGATTCGGTCATCCCGAGTCTCCTCTGTAGAAGGTGTGAGTGAGATCGCTATGCCATGCCGCGCATGGCCAGCGATCTTCGGCTCTCACTGTCCGCTACCGACGAGGCCGCCGCAAGAACGCCTGGGACATGTCTGGTTTCGCGCGTTGCGAAACCGGGCGGCGCGCTGCGCCCGGAGACTAGGCCGGTCTGCCGAGCAGTTCGGTCACCACGTTGCGCAGGGTCTGCTTCTGAGCGTGGCCCTCGACACAGGACAGGACGTAGCTGCGCTGGTGCCAGTCGCCCTGGAGTTCGGCCGACGCCAGCGATTCTTCAGGATGAAAACTGCGCAGGACATCGGGGGGCATCAGGCCGACACCGAGGCCATGGCGTACCATCGCCAGCATGGTGTCGAAACCGCTGACGGTGAAATTGTTGGGGAACAGTCGCCCGCGGCTGCGGTACGCGCGTTTCACCGCGGACAGGACCGCGGAGCCCTTGCCGAGACTCACGATAGGGAGATCGAGGATATCGTCGATTCCGATGGGTCCATCGGGAAACTGGAAATGCGGACGGTTATAGACCAGCACCAGGCGGTCCTCTTTGTACGGGGACTTCGCCAGATCCAGGAAGCCGCTTTTCTTCTCGTAGATGCCGACGTCGATTACTTTGTCGCGCAGCAGTTGCTGGACGATCTTGCTGTTCTCCTCGACGATCTTCAAGGAAATGCCGGGATATTTGCGCTGGATGTCGGCAATCTCACGGGCCAGGAACTGGATGACGACGGCCTTGGGCGCGCCGATGATAATGCGGCCGTCGAGGCCCTGGTTGAGCGCCTGCGCGTCGCCTTCCAGGCGGTCGATGAGGTTGTCGATCTGCCGCACGTACTGGAGTAGCTTGTGGCCGGATTCGGTGATTTCTACGCCATGGGGTACGCGCTTGAAGAGTAGGGCGCCGAGTTGGCCTTCCAGGTCCGTCACGCGGCGGGATGCGGCCGCCACTGCCAGACTGAGTCTGTCGGCAGCTCGGGAAATGCTGCCTTCCTCAGCGATGGCGAGGATCAGTCGGATGGTGGTGGTGTCGAATTTCACGGGGGGGGCCGGGTTATGGCGAAGGAGTGGGTGGCGCGGCGACAGGCGCTGGACGGGTAGGGGGCCCGGCTGGCGCTGCGTCGATTCTCGAATGAAAACCGAGCTCAATTTGACAAGATGGTTGTCCAACCTGAAAGCACCAGAGACCGCACGTGCTTTTCGTGCGGATCTGATAGTCGTGTCTGCGGCGGCGATGTTGATATCGACGTACTGGATTTCTGCGGGATACCCGGTGCTTACGCGGTGCCCAGGCGTGCTTCAGCAATCCGCTTCAGATCATCGGGAGTTGAAGCGGATGCAGTCAACTGCTCAAGCAAGTCCGTGGCTCTCTTTTCGTCTTTTGGCCCACCATCGCCAAGGGTCAAACTCGTCGCCAGATTGAGTATCGACCGGGGCAGCCCTCGCGAGGCCAAAGCCTCAAGGAGGTGACGAGCCACTTCGGGTTCCCGGTTCCGGTTGCCGCTGAGCAACTCATCAGCGATCGATTCTACAAACCTCAGCGAGCTTTCATTTTCCGTTTTGTGTATGCCAGTCAGGAGCGCTTGTTCGAAGCGGCCAACGGGATCGTGCGTGGCGTGAGCCAACGTGCTCAGCGCCTCTTGAAAACTCAGGTCTTCCTTTGAGCCGGCAAACGGCGTTTCTGTCGGGTTCCCGCTATCTTCGTGCGCATGTGCGGCCGACGGTTGCCACCATCGAACAAAGTCGTCCGCTGATTCACCGTGAAGATCCACTGACGATGCGGCTAATTGCGACGCCTGAAATGCGCGTCTCCCGGTTACTGTCGCGCTGTCACATGCCTCGTCGAGCGTCGAAGCTGCTTTGCTGCCCAGCTCGCTGTGGAGGTCAGCCCAGTCTCTATAGCCGAGGACTTCGGCGGTCAGCTGTCGCGCCTGGGATTCCTTTAGTGAGAGACGATATTTGAGCCGATTGGCGGCCCGCGTCGGGATAGACGCGTTGTGGAAGTAGATACGCATGGCTTCGGTCCGAGTTTCCGTGCTGACGGTCCGCCACAGCCGGCACGGAATGGAAATGAGCTGTGAGGCAGCGCGGTGGGCGTAACGCCCGCTCGGGAAAAATAGCGTCGATTTCTTGCTCAGTCAATCCCATTCAGGCGATGGTTTTGAGCGATGAGGCCGGCCCGAGGTTCTTCTTCGAGATCATGCACGACAAACCCGACCTGATGGCACGGGCGGTGCACAGCGTCCAGACCTGCGAGAAGCATCGGGTTCGGCGTGATGGAGCCGGAGGCTGATGAGCGATGCGGCGGTGCCCCGGTGTTGGAGGTTGAGTTGACATAAGATAAATTATCAACCTTTGGACTGTAGTAGCTTTATAGAAATGTCGTGTTCTAGCCATTTAGAAATGTCGTGTTTTGGCCTCGGTATGCTTGCCGGTTCCCTGCGGGACTATGGAGCCGGCCATGCATGCAGCTGCAC
>NZ_JAXDPY010000479.1:0-4338 GCF_034668105.1 Paraburkholderia sp.
CATCGAGATAACCAATCCCGGCTCCGGGTGGACTCCGCGTCTCGACTCCGGCGCCTATCGCGGCTCGCGGGTCGGACTTCGCGGCAGTGAGCCGATTGGTGCGGATACCTCGGTGGTGTTCGTGCTGGAAAACGGCTTTGGCAGCAACGACGGTTCACTGCAGACGCCCGGCGTTCTCTTCAATCGTCAGGCATGGATCGGAACGCATAGCACGTGGGGAGAGATCAGAGTGGGCCGGCAATACTCGCCGATCTACATCCCGTTCAAGGGCAGTCTCGATGCGTTTGGCGCCGGCACGATTGCGTCGGGACTCAACAACCTGTCGAAGATCACGCCGTACTCGAATAACGCGATCACGTATCTTTCGCCGGTTATCGCCGGCTTCGACACCACGGTCATGTTCGCAATGCGGGATCCGTCGGAAAACGACGGCAATGGTATCGACGGATATTTCGTCACCGCCGAGTATCAGATCGGCACGTTCAAGCTGCTCTATTCACGTCAGCAGACCCATGGTGACGGCGCGCTGCGGGCCAATCTCGGCGGGGTGACGCTCGGGACTGAGAAAGTCCGTGTGTGGCTGAACTTCTTCAACGGCGATGGCGGTACGCCGCTTTATCACGGCGCGGGCGGTTCCCTTTCGGCGCAATACAGTTTTTCGCCGCATGCGCGGGCGTCTGCCGGCTATGCCCACGTGCGTGATTTTACGGGGGCTGGGGCGAGCGCCGACCAGTTCAGTGCGGCCTTCGAATATGATGTCTCGCGCACGCTGCTCTTCTACTTCAGCGCGGCCTATCTGGCGAATCACGACGATGCGAGCTTTACGCTGCGCGGTGTCAATGTGACCGGGCTGCCGGTTGCTTATCCCGGGGCGCCGGTCAAGGGCGTGCAGCTTGGATTGATCGAGCGATTCTGAGCGCCACCGTACAGACGCGCCGGATCAGCCGTATGATTCTGGGATCTCAACGATCTGCTGGCGATCGTCCTTGAGCATGTCGAGCAATCCAGCAGAACGATCGCGCTACTACGATGAAACCGTCCGTTCTCCGCATGCTATCCGCCCTTGCGTCGCTAGGCGTGGGATTCTCTCCAGCCATGTGCCATGCCGACGCGCTCGATTCGAAACTGGATTGCCAATCGAGCCCGCATGATTTCATTGCCGCACTTCTGGACGAGCAGTCGATCGATCCAAAGCCCATGCGCATCGAAGCGAATTCGGTCAACGCATTTCGACCCACGCACGGCAGCAACCTGACGGCATTCGGCTTTCATGTCTATGCCGTCTTCGGGTATGAAAAAGACGATCCCATCTTCAAACAAGGCAGCGGCCAGCCGGTCAAGCATTCAACCTATGGCGTGGTGGTGACCGGCTCAGCCACGTCGGTCGCGGCGAGTGCACGCCGGGCAGGCAGCAATGCTGTCGTTCACGAGGTGATTCCGCTTGTTCTCGCAGCCGTTTACTGCAATGGCGATTGATACCCGTACTTCATTGGACCGAGTCGTGGCAAACAACCGAATCAGGAGACAATCGTGCATATGCTCACTAGCGCCGGTCCGCTGGCTTCATTGATCGCCGGCATCCTGATTCTTGTCGTGCCACGTCTGTTGAACTACATCGTGGCGATCTACCTGATCGTGATTGGACTGCTGGGGCTTTTTGGAAGCCACCTCCGTTGAGCGCACGTGCGTTTCACGCTTCCGGTTCAATCACTCTTTCGCCCACTCCGCGGCCGTGGCGATCGCAAAGTCCCGATAGGACCTCGGCTGCCGCCCGAGCAGCCCAGCCAGGCGATCCACTTCCGCTTTCGAAGCGACCGCGCCGTCCTGTTGATACCGGCGCATCATCAGGCGCATGTCGTAGGCGAGCCAGGCTGGCGCCTGCCGCGTTTATTGGTCGAACAGGATGTGTCGGCGGGACGGCTGGTTTGCTTGGGAGCGGAGGCAGGTTCCCCCGTGCAAATCTGGGCGCTTTATAGTTCGCGCCGTTTGCTGAGCGCCAAAGTGCGGGCGTTCATGGATATGCTGAAACCGGACTCTGTCAGGTCCTGACAGGCTGTTCCGTAAACATGGCTCGAATCGCTTAAGGTCGACTCGGCCCTACACAACGGTCTCTTGAGGAAGGATCGTGATCCTCCGCGCATAACATGTTGTCGACTGGAAATGGTTTCGAACTCAATGGCAATAACCTGAGCGATACTCGCAAACTTTGCGAATAGCCGGCAAAGATATGCCTGCTGCATTTCCCACAGTTCACCCCGTGATTTAAGGTGATTTATGTTAACGAGGAACAACTGTCAGGAGAGCATCACTCATGATCAAGAAACGAATTCGTGCTGCGCTGTTTGGCGCGGTGATCGCGGTGGTTGCGTCAACGTGTCAGGCGCAATACACCACCGACTGGCTCGCGAACACATTCGGCACGCTTGCCGCACACGTGGGCAACACGGCGCGCTCGATGTGGGTCGCGCCCGAAGGCGTGATCTACACAGCTTCCCTATGGGACGAAAACGAGGGTGGCGTTGCGATCTATCAGAATGGCAAGAGCATGGGTTCGATTGGAATCAACAGCGAATTTCAAGGCGGTGCCATTACGGGGAACGCCACGTCGATCTTCGCTGCGTTGCAGTTCAACAATACGTATGGAAGCGGCGTGGTAGGACGATATAACCGCGCGACCCAGACACGCGATCTTCTCATCCACGTGAGCACCTGGAACGCCATTCAGCGCGCCGATGTGATCACCGGGCTGGCTACGGCCGGATCACTCCTTTATGCGAGCGATTTTTTTGGCAATCGCGTGCGAGTCTATTCCACCGACGGTGTGTGGCAGCAGGATATCAATGTAGCGAGTCCCGGTGCACTCGCTTTGGATGGCGCCGGTAATCTCTGGGTCGCGCGGCAAAGCGCGGGCACCATCGTCGAATTCAGCTCGTCCGGCGCGACGTTGAACACCATCCAGATGTCTGCGGGTTCACGCCCGTCCGCGCTGTATTTCGACGCGTCGTCGGGACAACTCATGGTCGGTGACCAGGGGCCCGACATGAACATCAAGCTCTACAACGTGTCGGGTACGCCGGCGCTGGCCGGTACGTTCGGCATTCAAGGCGGTTACCTCGACACCACCACCGGCACTAAAGGTCAGGTTGGCGACAAGCGCTTCACGCGTGTTGTCGGCATCGGTAAAGATGCTGGCGGCAACCTGTATGTGCTCAATAACCCGTGGGGCGGAGGATGGGATCTTGGCCGTAATGGGGGCACCGACCTTCACGCGTACAACAGTGCCGGCAACCTGCAGTGGAAACTTCAGTCCCTCAACTTCGAGGCAGTCGCAGCACCGGACCCGGTGACGGATGGCGCCTATTTCTACAGTGGCACCAACATTTACACGGGCACCGCGGGCGGCACCTTCGTTGCGAATACCGTCGACCCGTTTAGCTATCCTTCCGATCCCCGTCTCAACATGAACGACACGCAGCGCGACGAGCACTTCGGTCAGCTCGTCAGCGTCGGTGGAAACCGGATTCTCGTCGCGTCGGGACAGAACCCTGGCGTCTTCTATTTTTTCCATTTCAACCCGGCGAGCGGTTACATCGCGATTCCCGATGCGTCGATTCCAGGTCCCGCGTTCAATACGACGCGCTCGGTCACGGGTGGATTTTGTATCGATAGCAGAGGAGATGTATGGGCTGGTCTGGATCGGACGAATCACATCTATCACTACCCGCTGACCGGGTTCGACGGTAGCGGGAAGCCGACATGGGGATCCGCAATCGCCATCTCCATTCCGGAGAGCATCCGGCCATTGACGCGCATTATCTACCTGCCGGAGAGCGATACCATGATTCTCGCGCAAGGCATTGCCGGGAGCTGGGACTGGACGGCGATGCAATCGAGAATCGAGGTGTATCACGGTTGGAGCGCGGGCAACACGACGTGGCCCGATCCGGTGATCAACCTTACCAGTGTGAATCCCAAGTCGATCACGGCCGCCGGGAATTATCTCTTTGTCGGCTACGTGCATACGGTGCCCAACATCGACGCCTTCAATCTCACTACCGGCCACCTCGATACGACACTGATCAACTCGAGTGCGGGCACGGTGGATGTGGGTAACGACGTGGATTCCATGTACGGTCTGAGGGTGTACCTGAGAGCGGCGGGTGAGTATGTGATCACGAAAGACAACTACAACGGTTCCAGTATTGTTGTTTATCGCTGGACACCTTGACTGGTTAATTTCGAGTCAACCATCAGACGAAAAATGCTGCGGTGCGGATTTCGGATTTCGTTGAATTCGCATCGTTGAGTTCTTTCTCGAAGACGTCGAGAAGGTTCACC
>NZ_JAXDPY010000480.1:0-8233 GCF_034668105.1 Paraburkholderia sp.
CCGCTTATGAGCTGGCGGTGTGAGCGGCTTTCTTTGCTTATCTTTCTTTGCCGCGGCAAAGAAAGTAAGTGCCGCCCCGCACAGGGGCAACGCTAATAGACCAATAAGAAATCAAGGAAAGGCCAAAAAAATCAGATGAAGCAAATACCAAAGAGCCAATTCAAGGAAAAGGCCCCCGCCATAAAAAACACAAATAACAAGCGCCGCGCAGGCAACCAGATCAACTAAGCCCCACCGCCATAGGCATCCAAAACCAACCGCCGGAACGGCAAAAAAACCAGTCAATTCCTGATCAACAAAACCGCCGCCTGCGCCTCAATCCCCTCCCCGCGCCCGAGATACCCCAGCTTCTCATTAGTCTTCGCCTTGACATTCACCCGCTCAACCGGCAGGTCAAGATCCGCCGCAATATTAGCCCGCATCCCTTCAATATGAGCCGCCAGCTTGGGCGCCTGCGCCACAACACTGCTATCCACATTGGCAATAGAAAACCCAGCCGCCTTAACCCGGGCAAAACACTCCCGCAACAAAACCCGGCTATCCGCGCCAGCAAACGCAGCATCGGTATCGGAAAAATGCCGCCCAATATCCCCCATCGCGGCAGCGCCAAAAATCGCATCCGTAATCGCATGCAACAGCACATCCGCATCCGAGTGCCCAAGCAGTCCGCGCTCATAAGGAATCGTCACGCCGCCGATAATCAACGGACGTCCCGGCACCAGCGCATGCACGTCATAACCCTGCCCAATTCTAAAATCCATATGCGTCAAGCCCTCGATTCCATTAACTAAAATTTGATTGATCCAGATTGATCCATTCAGGAAGCCGACGACGGCCGGCTCAGAATCGCCTCGGCCAGATCGAAGTCTTCCGGATACGTCACCTTGAAGTTGCGCAAATTGCCCTGAACCAGCTTCGGCGCGTGCCCCAGCCATTCGATTGCGCTTGCCTCATCCGTCAGATCGTGACCGTCGGCCTGCGCGCGCAAAATCGCCTCGCGCAACATGCCAATGCGAAACATCTGCGGCGTCTGCGCCTGCCACAGCCCGTCGCGCCCTTCAGTGCGAGCGATCCGTCCGTCGGGCGAAGCCGCGTCGATCCGCTTCAAGGTGTCCGCCACCGGCAACGCCATGATGCCGCCCACCGCGTCGTCCTTCAGCGCCCCGATCAGCGTGCGGATCAAACCAGGCGTAATGCCCGGCCGCGCGGCGTCGTGCACCAGCACCCAATCGTCGTCGTGCGCGCCGAATTCGGCCAGCGCGTGCAGCCCGTTCAGCACCGACGCCTGGCGCGACGCCCCGCCCGAGCGGCGCACGGCAAAACGCAAGCCAGCGAAACGGCGCGCGTCGAAGTGCTGGTCGTCGGGGGCAATCACGACAAGGGTTTGCGCAAACTCGCTGCACGCATCAAAAGCCGCCAGCGAGTAATGCAACATGTCGCGACCGGCGACAGTGCGATATTGTTTGGGCATCGCGGCGCCGGAACGGCTGCCGGTGCCTGCGCACGGAATCAGGGCAAATAGACGGGAAGTCACGAGTGCGGATGCCGCGAGGTCAAAGTAAAGGACGGATTTTATAATAGGTCCTTCGCATCCACGCCCCGACACGCGTAAACTTGCCGATCACGTGTGAGCCTGAGGCCGCTTTTTCTCTTTTATGCCAGACATCGCCGCAACATCGCAGTACTCCCCGCCCGTCGCGCTCGTCAAGGCCGGTCAGCGTTTTGCCTTCGACGGCACGCACGGCTCGTCCGACGCGCTGCTGATCGCCCGCTACCATCTCGCCTATCGCGACAAGGTGCCGCTGCTGGCGGTCGTCTGCGAAAGCGCCGTCGACGCGCAGCGCCTCGCGCAGGAAATCGGCTTTTTCGCGCCGGAGGCACGTGTGCGCTTGCTGCCGGACTGGGAAACGCTGCCTTACGATACTTTCTCGCCGCACCAGGATCTCGTTTCCGAGCGGCTCGCCACGCTGCACGATCTCGGCGAAGGCCGCTGCGACATCCTGCTGGTGCCCGCCACCACCGCGCTGTACCGCATGCCGCCCGCCTCGTTCATGGCCGGCTACACGTTCTCCTTCTCGCAAGGCGAACGCCTCAACGAAGCCAGACTGAAAGCGCAGCTGACCCTCGCCGGCTACGAACACGTCAGCCAGGTGGTGCGTCCCGGCGAATACTGCGTGCGCGGCTCGCTGCTCGACCTGTATCCAATGGGCTCGGCGCTGCCGTACCGGATCGACCTGTTCGACGACCAGGTCGACTCGATCCGCGCGTTCGACCCTGACACGCAGCGCAGCCTCTATCCGGTAAAGGACGTGCGCTTGCTGCCCGGCCGCGAATTCCCCTTCGACGAAGCGGCCCGCACGGCCTTCCGCAGCCGCTGGCGCGAAACCTTCGAGGGCGACCCGAGCCGCGCGTCGATCTACAAGGATATCGGCAACGGCGTGCCATCGGCGGGCATCGAATACTATCTACCGCTCTTCTTCGACGAAACGGCCACGCTGTTCCACTATCTGCCCGAGGGCGCGCAACTGGCGTTCGTCGGCGACCTGGATGCGGCGATCAAGCGCTTCACCAACGACACGAAGCAGCGCTACAACTTCCTGTCGCACGACCGGGACAGGCCGATTCTGGAGCCGCAGCGGCTGTTCCTCTCGGACGAGGATTTCTTCACCTTCGCCAAGCCGTTCGCGCGGCTCGTCCTGCCCGCCAACGCGGGCGGCGGCTGGTCCGTGCCGCTGCCCAACCTCGCGATCGACCGCCATGCGGAAGATCCGGTTTCGGCCTTGCGCGCCTATCTCGACACCACGCCGAACCGCGTGCTGTTCGCCGCCGAATCGGCCGGCCGGCGCGAAACCCTGTTGCAGTTGCTTGCCGACAATCATCTGCGGCCCGCGTCGAGCGACAGCTTTCAGGACTGGCTGCTCGGCGACGCGCGTTTTTCGCTAGGCGTCGCGCCTTTGGCCAACGGCTTTGCCGTCCCGGCCGACGGCTTCGCGATCATCACCGAGACCGAGATCTACGGGCCGCTCGCGCGCCGCACCGGGCGGCGGCGCCAGGAACAGGCCAGCAACGTCGATTCGATGGTGCGCGATCTGTCCGAGCTCAAGGTCGGCGATCCGGTCGTGCATTCGCAGCACGGTATCGGCCGCTATATGGGCCTCGTCACAATGGACCTCGGCGAAGGCGAGACCGAGTTCCTGCACCTCGAATACGCGAGCAACAGCAAGCTCTACGTGCCGGTCGCGCAGTTGCACGTGATCTCGCGCTACAGCGGCGCGGATCCGGAAAGCGCGCCGTTGCATTCGCTCGGCTCGGGCCAGTGGGAAAAGGCCAAACGCAGAGCCGCTCAACAGATCCGCGACACCGCGGCTGAACTGCTGAACCTGTACGCCCGGCGCGCCCTGCGCGAAGGCCATGCATTCGCGCTCGAACCGAAAGACTATGTGAAGTTCGCCGAGAGCTTCGGCTTCGAGGAAACGCCGGACCAGGCCGCCGCGATTGCCGCGGTGATCGGCGACATGACCAGCGGCAAACCGATGGATCGCCTCGTTTGCGGCGACGTCGGCTTCGGCAAGACCGAGGTGGCCTTGCGCGCGGCGTTCATCGCGGTGATGGGCGGCAAGCAGGTCGCGCTGCTCTCGCCCACCACGCTGCTCGCCGAACAGCACACGCAAACCTTTACGGACCGTTTCTCCGATTGGCCGGTGCGGATCGCCGAACTGTCGCGTTTCAAGTCGACCAAAGAGGTTAACGCGGCAATCCGGCAGATCAACGAAGGCACGGTCGATATCGTGATCGGCACGCACAAGCTGCTGTCCTCGGACGTGCAGTTCAAGCGGCTGGGGCTCGTGATCATCGACGAGGAACACCGGTTCGGCGTGCGCCAGAAAGAGGCGTTGAAAGCGTTGCGCGCTGAAGTCGATGTGCTCACGCTCACCGCCACGCCGATCCCGCGTACGCTCGGCATGGCGCTTGAAGGCCTGCGCGATTTTTCGGTGATCGCCACGGCGCCGCAAAAGCGGCTTGCGATCAAAACCTTCGTGCGTCGCGAAGAAGACAGCGTGATTCGCGAAGCCATGTTGCGCGAATTGAAGCGCGGCGGCCAGGTGTACTTCCTGCACAACGAAGTCGAGACGATCGAGAATCGGCGGCAAATGCTCGAAGCGCTCGTCCCCGAAGCACGTATCGCGGTCGCGCACGGACAGATGCATGAGCGCGAACTCGAACGCGTGATGCGTGACTTTGTGGCGCAGCGGGCGAACGTTCTGCTCTGCACGACGATCATCGAAACCGGTATCGACGTGCCAAGCGCCAACACGATCCTGATTCACCGCGCCGACAAGTTCGGTCTCGCGCAATTGCACCAGTTGCGGGGCCGCGTCGGCCGCTCGCATCACCAGGCGTACTCGTATCTGCTGGTGCATGATCCGCAAGGCCTGACCAAGCAGGCGCAGCGCCGTCTCGAAGCCATCCAGCAGATGGAGGAACTCGGTTCGGGCTTCTATCTGGCGATGCACGACCTCGAGATCCGCGGCACGGGCGAAGTGCTCGGCGACAAGCAATCGGGCGAGATTCACGAGATCGGTTTCCAGCTCTATACCGACATGCTGAACGACGCCGTGAAGGCGCTCAAGGAAGGCAAGGAACCGGACCTCACCGCCCCGCTCGCCGCGACCACCGAGATCAATCTGCACGCGCCCGCGATTCTGCCCGCGGACTATTGCGGCGACGTGCAGGAACGTCTGTCGCTCTACAAACGCCTCGCTAATTGCGAACACAACGATTCGATCGACAGCATTCAGGAAGAGTTGATCGACCGCTTCGGCAAGCTGCCGCCGCAGGCGCATGCGCTGATCGAGACGCATCGTCTGCGCCTCGCGGCCAAGCCCCTGGGCATTTCGAAAATCGATGCGGGCGAAACCGTGATCGGCTTGCAGTTCATTCCTAATCCGCCCATCGACGCGATGCGGATCATCGAGATGGTGCAGAAACACAAGCACATCAAGCTGGCGGGCCAGGACAAGCTGCGTATCGAAACTCGCAGTCCCGATCTGGCGGTGCGGGTGGCGACGGTGAAGGAAACCTTGCGCGCACTCGGAACGCCCAGCCGCGGCACGGCGGCCGCGGCAGCTGTGCGCTGAGGTAGCGCGTAGCGTGCCGTCGCGCTGCCGGCGCGCCGGTATTTGCGTCGAGACCGGCGCAGTACCGGCACCCACGCCGGCGCGGTTGAAAAACAGCGTACGTCTAGCCGTTTTTCATTCATGCTGCGCTGCGCAAACGCGTGACGCGGCATACGGGCGCGTTTTTTTTGGGTATGATCGAAAGACTCAAATTCCGGAGTCCTGTCATGTCTCATGTCGCTGAATCAGCGCAATCCTCGCCAACACCCGCTTCTGAATCGAATGCTTCCTCGCCCGCGTCGCTTCCCTGGGTAACCCGTCTCGTGTCGATGGACACGGTGAGCCGCAATCCGAATCTCGGCCTTATCGAGACCGTGCGCGACGAGCTGCGCGCAGTCGGCATCGAAGCCACGCTGACTCACGACGAAAGAGGCAAATGGGCCAATCTGTTCGCGACGATTCCCGCGCACGACGGCGAGACCAATGGCGGCGTGGTGCTGTCGGGCCATACGGATGTCGTGCCCGTAGACGGTCAGCAATGGGACAGCGATCCGTTCAAGCCAGAAATCCGCGGCGATAAACTCTATGGTCGCGGCACCTGCGATATGAAAGGCTTCATCGGCGCGGCGCTCTCGCTCGTGCCCGACATGCAACGTACCAAACTCGCGAAGCCGATTCATTTCGCGTTGTCGTTCGACGAAGAAATAGGCTGTGCCGGCGCACCACTCCTGATTGCCGATCTGATGAAGCGCGGCGTGAAGCCGGACGGTTGCATTGTCGGCGAGCCGACCAGCATGCGCCCGATCGTGGCGCACAAAGGCATCAACGCGTATCAGTGCTGCGTGCGCGGCCAGGCGGCGCATTCGTCGCTGACGCCGAAGGGTTTGAACGCGATCGAATACGCCGCGCGCCTGATCTGCTACATCCGCGATATGGCCGATCAGTTCCGCGCGCAAGGCCCGTTCGACGAGCTGTATGACGTGCCTTTCACCACGGCGCAAACCAGCACGATCATTGGCGGCAATGCGATCAACACCGTGCCGGCCGAATGCAAATTCCAGTTCGAATTCCGTAATCTGCCCACCCTCGATCCTGAACCGATCTTCGCGCGCATCGATCAATACGCGCGCGAAACGCTGCTGCCGAAAATGTTGCGCGAGCATCCATCCGCGGCGATCGAGATCACGAAAATCGCTGCCGCGCCCGGACTCGATTCGTCTGAACAAGCCGCGATCACGCAACTCGTGCGCGCGCTGACCGCGGACCAGGACAAACGCAAGGTCGCGTACGGCACCGAAGCCGGACTGTTCTCGCTGGCGGGCATTCCGAGCATCGTGTGCGGCCCCGGCGACATCCAGCAGGCCCACAAGGCCAACGAATTCGTCGCGCTGGATCAACTCGTGGCATGCGAGCGCTTCCTGCAAAAATTCATCCACAGCATGTCGGTCGAAGCACACGCGCACTGAAACTGACCGCCTCGACAAGAGTCTTAGCTATACGAGGAAAAACACGCCCACGCCATGTCAACCGCCACACCGCAGCACACCGACCATACGATCGACGGCGAGCCGATCCCCACGCTCGACGACATCGCCACGCAGCACTTTGCGTTGACGCCGTGGGTGGCGCGAACGCCGGTGTTCGACCGGCTCGACTTTCCGTCGCTGGAAGGCACGGTGGTGAACTTCAAGTTCGAGTTGCTGCAAGCGGGCGGCAGTTTCAAGGCGCGCGGCGCGTTCACCAACCTGCTCGCACTCGACGAAGCGCAACGCAGCGCGGGCGTCACCTGTGTATCGGGCGGCAATCATGCGGTGGCGGTAGCGTATGCGGCCATGCGTCTTGGCATCAGCGCGAAGGTAGTGCTGTTTCGCGCGGCCAATCCGGCGCGCGTCGCCTTGTGCCGGCAATATCACGCCGAGATCGTGTTCGCCGAAGACATTGCCGAAGCGTTCGAACTCGTGCGCGGTATCGAGGCGGAGGAAGGCCGCTATTTCGTGCACCCGTTCAACGGCTATCGCACGGTGCTGGGTTCGGCCACGCTCGGCTATGAATGGGCCACGCAAACGCCGGATCTCGAAGCGGTGATCGTGCCGATCGGCGGCGGCGGCCTTGCGGCCGGCGTGGCCACCGCCATGCGGCTCGCCAATCCGCGCGTGCACGTGTACGGCGTCGAACCGGAAGGCTCGGATGCCATGGGCAAAAGCTTCGCGGCCAATCACACGGTCAAGATGGGCCACATGCACGGCATTGCCGATTCGCTGATGTCGCCGCATACCGAGGAATACAGCTACGAGTTGTGCCGCCGCCATATCGACCAGCTCGTGACCGTCTCCGACGACCAGTTGCGCGCGGCCATGCTGACCTTGTTCGGACAACTTAAGCTGGCCGTCGAACCAGCCTGCGCCGCCGCAACGGCTGCGCTGCTCGGACCGCTGCGCGAATCACTGCAAGGCAAGCGCGTAGGCGTGCTGCTGTGCGGCACCAATACCGACCCGGTCAGTTTTGCCGCGCATATCGAACGGGCCCGCCATAGTCAGTCACGGTTTCCAGCATAAAAGGCCACGAATTCTTTCCGTGCCGAAAGACTAGCCAAAGGGCTAGCCTATCCTTCTCAGATTGGTATGATCCGATTATCGACCTCTGGGAGAAACGCATATGAGCATGATCAAGGAATTCAAGGAATTTGCCCTCAAAGGCAACGTAATGGATCTCGCCGTCGGGGTGATTATCGGCGGCGCATTTTCCACCATCGTCAATTCAATTGTTAAAGACCTGATCATGCCGGTTGTCGGCGTCGCCACGGGCGGCCTCGATTTTTCCAACAAATTCATTCGCCTCGGCGATATTCCCCCGAGCTTCAAAGGCAGTCCCGAGTCTTATAAAGACTTGCAAACGGCGGGTGTCGCAGTGTTCGGTTATGGCTCGTTCATCACGGTGGCGATTAATTTCCTGATCCTCGCGTTCATCATTTTCCTGATGGTCAAGTTCATCAACAATCTGCGCAAGCCGCTTGAAGCCGCTCCGGCAGAGCCGCCGCCCCCGCCGGAAGACGTCCTGCTGCTGCGCGAAATCCGCGATTCGCTGAAGAACTCGCCGCCGCGCCAAGGCGCGTGAGG